>CALMBF010000134.1 GCA_937860145.1 uncultured Geobacter sp. | reverse complement strand
CCTCCACACCCTCCACACCCTCCACACCCTCCACACCCTCCACACCCTCCACACCCTCCACAACGACAAGAGGCCGGACAGTGCCGGCCTCTTGTGAATTTGAGCAGAAGAAAGGGGTAGCGCTAGCGTGCCGCCACCTCGACCGGTCTGGACTGCGGCAGCGGCAGGGTCGCCGTTTTCCCCGACTGCCCAATCACCCCGCCGTTGGCAGCGATAAAATAATACATGGCCTTCTTGTGATCATCCTCTCCGCCAAGACCGTAAAAGTAAAGGTACCCGAGAAGCAACTGGCCGTTGAGCTCCCCCTGATCGGCGGCCTTCTGGTACCAGTGGCGCGCCATGCGGTAGTCACGCGGCATGCCATCACCGTGATCGTACATCATCCCCAGGTTGACCTGGGCCGGGGCATAACCCTGCTCGGCTGCCGCCAGAAAAAACGCCCTGGCCTTGACCAAATCTTTGGGCACCCCTTCGCCGAAATAACAAGCCAGTCCGCGCTGATTGAGCGCCGCTGGATCCACGTCCCGCTGCGAAGGGAGGGCGATCAGCACCACGGCCAAGCCGGCCACCAGCAGTATCGCAAGCAGAGTTTTCATCGAGACGCCCTCCAATCATTAATACACGCAAATCATTATAATTGACCAATTGCCGTTTGCAAGCAAAAAAACAACAAAACCACGAAAAATCAACCAGTCACGAGCGATAATCACGCAGGCACATCACCCGTGACAAGGCGTTTGACGAGTCAAGCTGGTTCGTGCTATCTGGATTAGAAGAGGAGTCATTAAATGGAGCTCACCGCACCGCACAAGCGACTGATCTATTTACTGTTCGCCCTTTCCGGCTTCTGCGCCCTCGTCTACGAGGTTCTCTGGACCAAGTACCTGGCGCTGGCCTTCGGCACCACCATGCCGGCGGTCAGCATCGTCGCCGCCACCTTCATGGGTGGACTCGCCCTTGGCAGCTACCTGGTCGGCCGCAGGGCCGACGAGGAGCAGAACCTCCTGCGGCTCTACGTCTGGCTGGAGGTGGTGATCGCCGGCTGCGCGGCGGCCTCTCCTTTCGGCATGGAGCTGCTGACCATCGCCCATACGGCGGTCGAACGCCTGCTGCCGACCCATCCGCTGATCTCCCATGCCATCCACCTGGTGTTCGGAGCGCTCCTGCTGCTGCCGCCAACGATCTGCATGGGCGGCACCTTCCCGCTGATGTGCCGGTTCTTCGCGCGCCGCAAGTCCGGAGGGCAAATCGGCCGCCTCTACGCCTACAACACCCTGGGGGCAACCCTGGGGACCTTCAGCGCCGGCTACCTGCTCATTCCCAACCTCGGGCTGACCGCCACCCTTTTTCTCGCCGTCGCCGGCAACCTGGCCATCGCGGGCCTGGTTTTCCAACTTTCACGCCAGCCCGAGCTTTCCGGCGGCCGGGATGCCTCCCGCGCCGGGCGCCCCCTGCAGCCGATCCGCGCCCGCGAACACTGGCTGCCACTCCTGGCCATCGGCATCATCGGCTTTCTGACCCTGGCCTACGAGATCCTGTGGACCCGGGTTCTGTTGCTCTTCCTCGGCAACACCACCTTCGCCTTCACCATGATCCTCAGCGCTTTCCTGGTGGGGATCGCCATCGGCGGCGCCATCTACGCCCGCAAGGTCCGTCCGGACCTCGACGAGAAGCAGATCCTGATCCAGCTGACCCTGCTGATGGCCATTGCCGTCGTGGTGATGGTGCCGTTCTACGACCGCCTGGCGGAGATTTTCCTCTTTGTCCACCGCCTCTCCGGCGAAGTCTGGTGGCTACTGACCGCCCTCTCCTTCCTGGTGGTTTTTGCAATCGTCGGCCTGCCGACCATCGTCTCCGGATCACTGCTGCCGGCGACCGTCGCCCTCATCGATCCCGGCCGGGCCCGCACCGGGCAAGGCGTCGGCCTGGTGGTTCTGGCCAACACGGCCGGAGCCATGTTCGGCTCGCTGGTGGCGGGCTTCGCCATGGTGCCGCTGTTCGGCACGCAGAAGAGCTTCCTGGTGCTGATCGCCACCAACCTGCTGGTGGTGCTCGCACTGGCCGTGCACCTGCGCCCCGCCGGGTGGCTGCGCGCGGCCGCGCCGCTGGCGGCAACGGCCGGACTCGTGATGCTCGTCTTCCTCCCGCCCTGGGACCAGACCCTGATGAACAGCGGCGTCTATATCTACGCACCGAAATACCTGCAGATGGGGGGGCTGAGGGCCACACTGGAAAAGGAGCGGCTGCTGGACGTCATCGAAGGGGAGGAAACCACCGTCGCCGTGCATGAGAGCCTCGACGGCACGCTACGTTTCTTCAGCGTCAACGGCAAGACTGACGGCGGCAACGGCTCCGACCTCCCCACCCAGCTGCTGGTCGGCCACATCCCCCTGCTGCTGCACCCCCGTCCGGACGATGTGCTGGTCATCGGACTGGGGACCGGGATCACCCTCAACGGGCTGAGCGCCCATGGGTCAAAACAGATCGACTGCGTGGAGATCTCGCCGGAGGTTGTCGAGGCGTCCCGCTATTTCCGGGAGGAGAACGGCAACGTCCTGTCCGACCCACGCATCAACCTGCTGGTCGCAGACGGCCGCAACCTGCTGCTGACCCACGCGAAGCGCTACGACGTGATCATCTCCGAGCCGTCCAACCCCTGGCAGAGCGGCAACGCCAATCTCTTCACCCGCGACTTCTATCAACTGGCAGCGGACCGGCTCAAGGACGGGGGGGTCTTCACCCAGTGGATCGGCCTGTACGACATCACTCCGGACAATCTCAAGATCGCCATCAACACCCTGCTCGCGGTCTTTCCGGAGGCGCTGGCCTTCCGCACCGGCAGCGACCTGATCCTGGTCGGCGCCAGGCACGAGTTGAAACTCGACTACCTGAGCGCCAGCCGGCGGCTGGCCAACCCCGTGATCAGCCAGGTGCTGAACCCGATCGGCATCACCTCCCCGGGCGCACTGATGGCCCGCAACTACCTGTTCAGCGAAAAAGCGCTGCGCGAGCTGGCCGGAACCACGCGGCTCAACACCGACAGCTGGCCGGTCCTCGAGTTTTCCGGCCACCACCTGCTCGGGGAAAAGGTGCTGGGGCAATTCATGCGTGACAACCAGGCACTGCTGACCACGGCCGCCGAACGGGTCGAACTCCCCCTGAGCAACCTCGGCAATAACAACAGGGAGATTGCCGAGGCCCTCCACGACATCGCCGACGCCTACCAGCAGGCAGGGCGCTCGCGTGCCGCCGACTCCATCCGTCGCAAGGCACTGGAGCTGGAGGCCCAGAGCAGTTTCATCCCAGAAGCCACGGTGCGCCGGGGGAAGATTTCCTGAGACTACGCGCCGGGGGAAGATTTCCTGAGACTACGCGACGGGGGAAGGTAAGCGGAAGAGACGGCCGCAGCGGGAATCAGCCGCGACGCACCGGCTGGGGAGAAAGTTGTGCCGTGTGCGGCAGGAGCCCTTTAAGTTCTGCCGGACCGGCCATGCCGAGGGTGAGTTCGATGGTCTCGGTCGCCCCAGGCGGAAGCGTCTTCGGCCCCCAGTACATCCCCAGCGAACGGGCGTCGCCCTGCAACGGGACCTGTACTTCGGGACGGTGCGCGAAGCCATCGTACTGATTGGCGAAAAAGGCGATGTCGGGGCGCGTTGCCGGGCTCCAGCGAATGAAGTTGGCGACGTTGCGGAAGTGATGCCTCTCGCCGAGGACGTCGTTGCCGAAATCGATCATCCCGATGGTGGTCACCGTCTTGGGATCGATCACCGTCTCAAATTTGACCAGCCGGCCGCCCATCCAGCCGACATCTCCTGCGGAACTTCCGAACTCGCCGACCCACGGCTCATCGCCATAATAGTAGAAGTAGTGTCCGGCCCGACCGCCGCCGTTGACGATCTGCATGGTCAGCTTGAGCTCGGGCTGGCCGGCGAGGACTTCCACGGTCCGCTTGATCTGCAGCGGGGCCCCATCGACGACCACCTCATGACGGCTGTTTAGAACGATGCGCTCATCGTTTTCGACGTCCACCGTGCTGCCGAGGTATTTCCAGTGCGAGGGGGCGTAGCGATGAGTGGAGACGGTCGAGCCGATCCCCTCGTTGGTATTGCACCAGATGTGATTCCACTGCTTGCCGTCGAACCAGCTCATGCCACTGCCGTCGAGGTTTTTAGGGTGCAGCCTTGCCGGTTCGGCCCCGCCGATGAAAAGTCCGTGGGTTTGCTCCCCCTCGCTGTCCACGTAACGGCTGAAGTTGGTAACCAGGACCGTGCCGTCGGCCAGGCGGTTATGAATCACCCCGCGACCGGCCGCCGCATTCCAGTGTAATTCAAGTCTGGTTTTACTACTTAGAAAGTGGTGCTCCAGAAGGTTGATGCCGGGAAGGTCGATACCGGCGAGCAGGCGATCTTCTTCGCCGAGGTAAACGCTGTCAGAGACAACCAGCGTGCGGCCGTTCTCCCCCTTCAGCAGGTAAACACCCTCGAAGTCATAGTTCCAGGAGATGCGGACGAAACAGGCCAGCAATGCCAAACCGGTCAGGCCGGCGGTGAGCAGGGAGCGACTGCGAAGGCAGGAACGAATCTTTTGGCTGACAGCGAACAACGCAGCGCTCCGCGAGATAAGTTTATTTTCATGTTTTGATTTACAATCAATACGTTACCGCAGTTTTAATACTCGCGTCAAGGAGCGCATTATTTCAAGAAACGTGCTGAGGGAGACGATTTTGCGTGGATAACGGGCGGGGATGGCACAGAGATTTGCAAGGAGACGGCAGCGTAGTGAAACCCTACTTCCTGACGAACCTCTCCACCACGAACCGCTCCAGAACTAAAAGATCGAGACCGGTCGCATGGAAGCAGTTCCAGGCGTCCTCGATGGAGCAGATGATCGGCTCGTCCTTGCCGTTGAAGCTGGTGTTCAGAAGCACCGGGCAGTCGGTCAGCCGGTCGAATGCTGCCAACAGACGATGAATGCGTCCGTTGCGCTCTCTGGTCACGGTCTGGATCCGTGCCGAATAGTCAACGTGGGTCACCGCCGGGATCGTCGTGCGTCGAACTTTCAAAAGGTCGAGTCCGCGCACGCCGGCTGCCGCCGGGTCGTCGAGGCGCTGCACCGGGTGCACCGGGGCAGTCAGCAGCATGTAGGGGCTCTCGTAGCCGGCAGGGACCGCGAAATATTCCGCGGCCCGTTCGCGCAGAACGATCGGTGCAAACGGGCGGAACGACTCGCGCTCCTTGACACACAGGTTGACCCGTGACTGCATGGCGGGGTCGCGGGCGTCGGCGAGGATGCTGCGCGCGCCCAGAGCCCGCGGGCCGAACTCCATACGCCCCTGCGCCCAGCCAACCACCTTCCCCGCCGCCAGGTGCTCGGAGACCTCCGCGCACAAGGCATCCTCGTCTTCAATAAAACGGTAGGGCACATTCTTGGCGTCGAGAAATCGACGAATCTCCCCCTCGTCCAGCCCCGGCCCCAAATACGAACCCTGCTGGCTATCATCCGGCTCGACGCCGCGCGGCGCACCCAGGTACTGATGGGCCATCAGCAACGCCACCCCAAGCGCCCCCCCGGCGTCGCCGGCGGCCGGCTGGATCCACAGCTCGTCAAAGATATTTTCGTCCCTTAACCGACCGTTGGCCACGCAGTTGAGAGAGCCCCCCCCGGCCAGACACAGGCGGGGGAGCCCGGTAACGTCACGGGCATGCCGCGCACAGGCCAGGACGATCTCCTCGGCGACAGCCTGCACCGAGGCGGCCAGATCCATCTCCCGCTCGGTCAGCGGCTGCTCCGGGGCCCGCGGCGGTCCGTCAAAGAGCTGTTCGAAAGCCTTTGACGTCATGCGCACCCCGGCGCAGTAATCGAAATAGCGTTGATCGAGAAAGAATGACCCGTCGGCATTGATCTTCACCAACTTTTCGCGGATCACGCTAGCGTAACGCGGCGTACCGTAGGGGGCCAGCCCCATCAGTTTGTATTCGCCATCGTTGATTCTAAACCCGCAGAAATAGGTGAACGCCGAGTAGAGTAGCCCCAGCGAGTGGGGGAAGCGCATCTCCTTCAGCAGTTCGACGCGACTGCCGCGGCCGATGCCGATGCTGCCGGTCGCCCACTCGCCGGCGCCATCGAGAGTCAGGATCGCGGCCTCGGCAAACGGCGACGGGAAGAAGGCACTGGCGGCATGGGATTCGTGATGTTCGGCGAAAAGGACCTCACCATGAAAGGCTGGCCCAAGTTCTCGCTTGAGTTCCCGACGCAGGTTGATGTTCTGCGTCAGCCATTTGGGAAGGGCGTGGCGAAAGGGGGTAAAGCCACGTGGCGCGAAACTCAGCCAGGTGTCGAGCAGGCGCTCGAACTTGCGCAGTGGCTTTTCGTAGAAGCCAACGATGGCGATATCGTTGAGACCGATACCGGCCTCTGCCAGACAGTAAGCGATGGACTGATGCGGAAAGGAATTGTCATGCTTGGTTCGTGTGAAGCGCTCTTCCTGGGCGGCCGCCACAACCCGCCCGTCACCATTCACCAGAACGGCGGCGGCATCATGGTAGTAGGCGGAGATGCCGAGGATCCAGGTCAAGGCAGCCTCCCGGGCGGATCAAGCTGATCGGCCTGTTGCCGCAAGGCCGCAGCACGCTCCACCTGGCCGGTCAGCGCATAGGCGGACGCCAGTTTGCGCAGAATCATCGAGTGGCGCGGCTGAAGGGCAAGTGCCCGCTGCAGGGCCTCGACCGCAGCCCCGGGTTGGCCTTGCAACAGATGACATTCGGCCAGGTTGTAATGGGCTTCCAGCATGGAGGGAGCAAGGGTGCTCGCCCTCGAAAAATAGTCGAAGCCCCTGGCAACATCCCCCGCATTCAGATAAAGCAGGCCAAGGTTGTTGTAGGCGCTGGCGAATTCCGGGTCGATGCGCAAGGCATCTTCAAAGGCGGCGCGGGACTCCTCCCGCCTGCCGAGGAGACCATAGCTCAAGCCAAGGTTGTTGTAGGCCAGGGCATTGCCCGGATCAGTCGCTATAGCGGTCTTGAAGCGGCCGATGGCCGCCTGCATATCCCCCTGTTTTTTGTAAAGATAGCCGAGATTGTTGTGGGCCATGGAACTGGCCGGGTTCTTGGCGACCACATCCTCCCAAAGCGTGGCCTCGCTGGCAAAAACCCGGCTGTAATCGAGGATTTTAACCCCGTAAACGAGGGACACTCCGCAGAGGATGATGGCGGCCAGCCCCGTTCTGACCCGTGGCTTCGCAAACCACTCCAGACGCATGGCGAGCCGGGCGCAGCTCCCTTCAACCAGGCCGGCGAAAAAAATGAAGGCGCCGATGCTGGCGATATACTGGAAATGGTTGGCGACATAGGAAAATCGCATCGGATAAACATTGAAAAAACCCAGGGCCGGAAAGAGTGCGGCCAGATAGCCGAGATAGGTGGCAAAAGCGCCTCGGCCCAAACTGTCACGACGACGATAGAGGGAAACCCCGAGGACAACCAGGGCCAGCGTCGGCAGCCATTGCCAGGGGCTCCCGGCATCAAGTATCCATTTCGGATAGATGAAGACCAACTCGACGGGGAAAAGCAGTTTGGCCAGATAAAACCAGACAATTTGCCCGGGGAGTACAAGGTGCTCGGCCAGGGTGAGCCGCCAGGCATCGCCGCTGGCCCCGACCCGGTAAAGCTCCAGATAAACCGTCTGCAAGCCACAGAGCAGGCCGAGCCCGGCGAAGGGGGCGATGGCCACCAGGTCGGCTTTTTTGATCGGCTCCCGCTTCCACCACTTGAGCAGCAACGGCACAACGACAAACGTCGCGGTAATACTCTTGCTCAACAGAGCCAGAGAAAACGCCCCCAGCGACAGCAGATACTGGCGACGGCCGGCGCCTGCCTGAAAGTTCAGATAACAGCGGATGGCCAGCAGATAAAACAGGCAGCCAAGGAGGTTTTTGCGCTCACTGATCCAGGCGACGGTTTCGACTTGAACCGGATGCAGAGCAAACAACAGCCCGACCGCCAAAGCCAGGGAGGGGCAAAGGGCCTCGAGCAGCAGAAAGACCAGAAGGGCATTCGCGATATGCAGGCCGAGGTTGACGGCATGATAGCCGAACGGCTCGATTCCCCAGAGTTGATGTTCCACCCAGAACGAGGTGAACACCAGCGGATAATATTGGGGCATCTCATGGGAAAACCAGATGCGCGTCAGCCCGTCATCACTCTGCACGGCCTGGTTGGCATGGAGATACTGATCATCGTCCCAGACAAAACCGTTCTGCAATGACGGCAGGTAGAAGATCCCGGTCAGGACAACAATCAGACTGATCTGCAGCAAACGCCTGGACAACGGATACCTCGCTGCGATTCTAGCCGGCCACTGGAGCCTCCCGGGGCGCTGCCGCTAGAATAGCGTATAGATGAACGGCAGCGCCGGAGCAAGACCGGCCATGAGTGCCACCAGCGCGAGAAACAGCAGCACCAGCAGGATCGGCGTCAGCCACCAGCGCTTCTGCGTCTTGAGATAGCGCAGGACTTCGGCGGCAAACGAGGGGGGACGCATCGGTTCCGGCATGACGTCAGTATTGCCAGCGGTAGGCGGCCGCGTCATTCGCACCGGAGCGATCGATCCAGCCAGAGGACGGCCAGCAGGAACGACGCAGACGCAGTGGATCCCAGCGCAACAGGCGCAACGCCAAGGCAAAAAAGCTGAAAATGGTGAAGTAGACCAGGGCCAGCATCAGACAGGAGAAAACCCGGCCGATGGGTGCGAGCAGGCGATCAACCGACCGATAAGGACGGCGCATCCAACCCGGACGAATCAGACCGACGGCAAAAAACAGTGCAGTACCGCAAAGCAGCACCCCTGCAGCGGATACCGGCGGCAGTTCGCCGGCCAGACCGGCTGCCAAGAGCATGATGAGCGTCCACGAACCGGCAAACAGGCGCAGCAGTCGGTGGCGAAACACTCCGTCGGAAGCTTTCACGTGCGTCCTTTCAACACCGTCTTCACTTGTATTCAAGCACCCAGTTGACTTCACAGACATTGCGGTCCGATTCCCACTTGATGGCGTACACCTTCATCTGACGGCCATAGACCTCCCCCGGATACTTGTTGCCGGCCGCCCGATAGTCGAAAATGGTTCCTTCATTAAGCGGAACCTGCGCGTAACGCTTGTTAAACTCCACGCAAACAGCCTCGGGGACATTCTCCCCCGAGTAGATTGTATCATCTTCCCGACCCTGCCCATCCATATTGGCATAGCCTTTTTGGATCGAGTATTCTCCCCCGCCAAGTTCTTTCCCCATGGCAGGAACGCTTTTTAAAAAGGCCCCCGAAAGCAATTCAGCCGTGGAGGATGGTATCACCTTGTACTGCTTGTGATAAATATCGACAGCAGTGGCAATGGACTGCATGTCGGCGTACAGTTTGGTCGCCAGCACGACATTCTCTTGCGGGCCTGGAGGCTCAGCCGAAGATTCTCCTGGAGAAAAGCCCGCCAGGGCCAGAACACCAAGAAGAAACATGCGCTTAATTCCGGTAATATTCTGCCTCGTAAACATGGGGAGAGCTCCTTTCCGTCAATAATAAGCCGGGGCAAGGAAACAACCAACTCCAACGGTATCAACCACTTCAACTATAGGTTAGCATAGCTCACTGCACGAACTGTAAGCAAAAACCAATCAAATCAATAACATTTCGGCCGGGGCATGCCTTTAAAACAGGGCCAGTCTTCCAGGTTGTCAAGTTGCTCCAGTAATTTCAACTCCAGGAAGATTTATCTGCTTGGCCATTACAGGCTCTTGCTGAAGGGGGAAGACATCCATCGGGAAGATCAAATGCGTGGTTTTGGTGCCATGGCCGGAACCATCTTTAGAGCCTTCAACTTGTCAACATGGGAGCCTGACTCCATTTTTCGGGGGAACTAGCCGGGAACTGGGTTTTTCTTTATGATGGGCGTCACGATATACTCTCCATGCGAACAGGATTCCCATGAAACGGTACGGCCTTCCCCTGCTGCTGGCAATTTTCCCCCTCCTGTTGACCCTTGGATGCGAACCGGAACCGTCACCGGCGCCGCCGGCAACCGGCACAGCCATCTCCACCCCGGCAAAACCGCCTGCGGAAGTCCCCGTCAAAGCCGCGCCGGCGCCGGTCAATACCCGGCTCCCCTTCACAGAAAGCCTGCCGGCCAAGGCCTATGAACTCCCCTCGGGAGCCCTGGCCTCCTGGCGGGAAGCCAGGGAGCACCAGCCAGCCCTGCTTCTGTACGCGTCCCACCCGCTGCTCGAACCGATCCCGGCAGGAGCCCGCGCGGAACTTCAGTCGCTGTTGGAACGCAGCAGTGCCCAGGAGATCGTCAGCCGCAGCCGTTACTGGGGCGCCAACCCCGCCCTGCTGCCGCCGCAAACCGTCAGTGCGGCCATCGATGCCGGGCTCATTGGCGAACTGATCCTTATCAGGCCGACGCGCGCCGAACCAAAAGCCTTCCCCCTCGACGTCATCCGCCACGAACTCCGTCAAGGCCAGTTCCTCACCGAAAACGAGGCCAGGGCCCTGAATCTTGTTGCGGAAGGGGTCATCTCCGGCACGGTGCGCGGTCTACCTCTGCGCATCGTCCACCCCGAGCGCCTGCCGAAGCTGACGCGCCCGGCGCTCCTGCACATCGACCTCGGATACTTCCGGGACATGTACGTCAACGAGGTCAAGACCCCGTCCTACGACCTGATCCAGCAACTCGCCGGGCAGGTGGCAGACGCCGGCAACCCGACCGTTGCCGCAACCCTCTCCTTTTCCAACCAGGAAGCGGGACTGTCCCTGGAGAGCCGGTTCATCATGCGCGATCTGGCGGCGATTCTCGCCAACCCGAAGCTGCTGAAAGGGGCAACCCCGGCCAGTTGGGCACTGCGGGCCTCGGCCCTCTACGCCGGAGAGATGTTCTCCGAGGGACGCGCACGCGAACTGACGGAGCAGGCCGTCGCCGCCACTCCCGACGACGCCGCCGCGCACTACGCTCTCGCCCTCAACCTCTTTGAGCAGAACCGCAGCGAAGAGGGGTTCGCCGCCCTCGACCGCGCCGCCCGACTTGACAGCGGTTATGCTCTCGAATACCTCTACCTGGCCGAACGCGGTCTTGAACTCGGTCAGTTCGGCAAATCGATCGAATTGATGCACAAGCTGGTCGCGGCTCTGCCGGACGTCCCTTTTCTCCGCCTCCAGTTGGCCAACTACCTGATTCAGGCCGGGCGCGGCCCCGAAGCCGTCCCCCTGGTCGCTCAACTGCGCGCCTTGCGCTGGTCGGAAACCGTCCACCCGGGGGTCGTCTCGCTCCTTGAGGAGATGAGCCAGGTGGCGACCAGCAACCCCCTGCCGCGCAGCCCGGATGGCCCGGGAGCCCCGTCTGCCAGCCGCTCCTTGCGCATGCCCGGCTTCGACCATTCCATGTCCGGTAAGGCCGGGCAGTAACCCCGCAGCCGGCTAGGGCCGCCCCCTCAGCCGCCCGGCCAATTGCGCCTCGTCGGCACCGGCGGCCACCGCCTGCCGGTAGTAATCGCGGGCCATTTCTCCACGCCCGGCGGCGCCCTCGATATCCCCGAGCAGAACCAGCAGGTCGACATTGGTGAGGCCGGCGTTGAGCAATCCGGTGGCCACCTGTCGCGCCGCCGGCAGATCGTTCAAAAGGTATAATACCCGCGCCAGATCGGCGCCGACGACCGTCCCTGGGTCGATGCGCACGGCCTGTTCATAATAGTGGCGCGCGGCGTGGAGATCGCCGCTCATCTCGTAAATACGCCCCAAGTTCCCGGCGGCTTCGGGCATGGCTGGATCGGCCTGCAGCACCCGCAGGTAGGCGGCCTCGGCCCGCTTGAAGTCGCCGTTGTTCTGATAGGTCATGCCGCGCGCGTAGTCGTAATCGGCCGCCCAGTGAAAGTTCCGCTCGACCCAGTTGTCCTCCTTAACCAGGCGCAGGGCCGTCTGGCGCTGACTTTCTTCCGCCCCGTTGAGAATCTTTTCAAGAAGCGCGGTTGCCGCCAGCTTGTTGCCGGCGACAGTCGGATGCACGTAATCGATGAACAGCTCCTCGCCGGAGAGCCCGGCGCCGCTGGCTTCGATAAACAGGCGCTCCAGATCGACCAGTTGCATCCCGTGCGCGGCGGCGATATCGCGAACGGCCACGGCGAAGGTGCTCAAGGCCCGGAGCGGGCGCGGGTCGAGGTCACGGGCGCGGGTAAAGGCGTCCCGGGCCTCGCGCAGACGCCCGGCCTTCTGGTGTCCCAGCCCGACCAGATAGTGTCCGAGCGCATAGTCGGGAGCCATTGCCAGCAACTTTTCAAGAAGGGGCATGGCCTCGGCATAGCGCTGCTGATCCCAGAAGGTAAAGCTCTCTTGGCGGAGCGCTGTCCAACGGTCGGCAGCGGCCGTATCGGCAAGCGACGGCGCGACGTTGGCCGGTGCCCAGCTCGAGAGGTTGACCGGTACCGTGCAGAAGATGCCGTCGACGCGGTGCTCACCGAGCAGCCGCGCCATTTGCGCCAGATTGTCGCGATAGTTGGCAAGGACGTCCCGATCGACCGCCCCCGCCCGGCCGAGTCGCCCGCGCCGCACCTGGGGAGTGCGGCGCAGATCCGTGAAATCGTCCCCAGCCGGGCGGAAAAAGAGCTGCGGCGCCACGTTGTAAAGCCCCAGGCGCACGGTCCGGTAGAGACTGCTGTCACGCAGCAGTCGCTGCAGCCCGCCGACCGCCCGGGTGCGGGCCAGCGGCGAGAAGGAGTTGGCCTCGATGTACTCGTTGTTGCCGCTCCAGACGACAACCAGGTCCGGTTCCAGCCGGACAATGTCTTCGAGCAGATCCAGCACGCGATGGCTGCCGTAGGACATCGCCGCGGCATTGATCACCTCGTAGCGGCCGGGAACAGCCTGATCCAGGGAGCGCCGCAGGAGCGCGGCGAAGGAGGCGTCCTCGGGCCCCGGCCAGCCGAGGGCGGCGGAGCCACCGAGGACGAAGATCCGCCTGACCCCGACCCTCTTGGCAACCGGGAACTCCTGGCGGCTCATGGCACCGAGGAAGTGCGGGTTGGTCACGTAGCGATCGGCCGCGGCCCCTTCGCCGCGGACGAAGAGGGGGTAGGAGGTGCCGGGGAGACCTTGTTCCCAGCGGTCGAGCGGCAGCGAGCGCAGGGCCACCTCCAGCCCACCGAGCATCACCGCCGCCACCGCAAGGCCGGCGAACAGCCTTTTCAGGAGCGCCGCCGGAGGACGCGGGATTGGCGTTGCGTTCATGGCCTGAGTTCTCTTTCCGCCGCCTGCAGATTCTCGGCGTAATAAGGATTGGCCGGCGCCAGGCGGAGAGCCTCCCGGAAGGCGCGGAAGGCGCACGGCGCATCGTTGAGTTCACCACAGACGACCCCCAGCAGATTCCAACTCTCCGCCCCCGCGCCTGGTTCGCGTGTCAACTGCTCGAGCGTGACACGCGCTTCCTCCTTGCGTCCCGCCCGAAAATCCGCCAGCGCCTGATCGTATAGCTGCCGCTCGACGGCGACAGGCGGAGTGCCGGGCACATGGGGCGTAACCGCCCCGGCGCTTCTCCCCTGCCCCGCCTGGGCCCGCGCACGCAACTCGGCCTCGAAGTCGTCGCGGCCGACCAGGCGCGCAGCTTCGTCGAGCAGGGCCAGTGCCTGGTGATAGTCACGTCGTTCTAGGAAGATCCGGGCTTGATCACCAAGATCATGCGCCAGTGAAGAGGTATCGTTGTGCTCGCGCGCCAGTTCCATGGCGCGGCGTGAGGCCGCCAGCGCTTCATCTTCACGCCGCAGATAGGCAAGGTAGCCGGCGTAGGAGCGGTAGCCGTAGGCAAAGGTCGGCGCCAGTTGCAGAACCCGCCGGAACGCCGCCTCGCTCTCCTCCTGCGCTCCGGCAGCGGCCAACAGTTCCGCGTACTTGACCAAAGCCAGGTAGTCCTCTGGATTGCGCCTCACATCCGCCCCCCAGTAGCGCTCTTCACTGGAAAAATCGGGGTTGCGCGCAATCGTAACTCCGGCCGCCAGCACCAGAGTCCCCGCAATGACCAGGCTGGACAGCAGCCGGCCTCGGGAGGAATCGTACCAGGCTCCGGCGACGACCCCGACTCCGGCGCAGAACCAACCCGAGGGGAAGTAGGAGAGTCGCTCGGCAAAGGTCACGCCTAACGGGAAGAGCACGTTTGCCGTCAACGCAAAGGAGGCGAAATAGAGCCCTACAAAAAGAGCCACGCGGTGCGCCCGCCGCCACGCCATCACCACCCCGGCAGCCAGCAAGGCTGCCCCGCCCAAAACCAGAATCCCGCGCAGCGATACGACACTGGCGATGATCGGAGGGAGGTCGGCCGGTGCATAAACCGCCTGCAGGGCGGTCGGGACCAACAGTTTGCCGAGGTAAAGCCCCTGCAACAGCAGGGCGCTCACCACCCGGCCATCCCAGGAAAGAGCCGCAAGGGGGACGACTTCTGGCGGCAGGATGCTGGGGGGCAGATCATGCACAACGCCGAACTGCCGCCACAGCAGCCAGGCCACGGCAACCGCGAGCAGGGGCAGATAAATAGTCAGGCGCGGACGCAGGCCGCGCAGCGAACGAGTCGTGTACAGGTCGCGCAGAGGGAGCAGCACCAGCAGCACCAGGGCATGTTCCTTGGCCAGCAGCGCGGCGAGAAACGCCAGGGCGGTCCCCGTCACGGCCCACCACCCCTGACAATCGGCGGCTATAAGTGCCAGAAGCAAAAAGAGGGCGGCGAGGAGTTCAGCACGGCCGACCACGATGTTGATAACTTCGGCATGGATCGGGTGCACGGCAAAGAGCAGTGCGGCGACGAGCGCGGCTGTTCGCCCTCCCCCCCAGCGCAGCAGCAAGTGGTAAAGTAAAACGGTCACCGCCGCATGCAGCAACACATTGACCAGGTGAAAGCCGAGGGGCTCGGCGCCAAGCAAAAGCCGGTTGAGTGCCAGGGAGAGGATGGTCAGGGGGCGGTACAGGCCGTTGGACTCGATCCCGTGCCAGTACTCGCTGGTGGCGATCCGCCACAGATCGAGATGCGCGACCAAAGGGTTATCGCGCACGATGTACAGATCGTCCTGGATAAACACCCCCGGGAAGCTGTTGGCGAAGGTGATCGCAACCGCTGCCACCAGCAGCAGGGGGACAGCGAGGGGATGCCGCAGGAAACCTGCCACCCGGGAAATGTCGGCTTCATTCATGCGCACATTCATACCGACCAGCTTATCCTGTCATTCGCCGCGAGGAAACGCCTTTTTCGATGGGCGGCACAAGAGGAAAGGCCGGCTTGCGCCGGCCTTTCCTCTTGCTTCGCTCCGCGTCCAGAATTACGGATTGGGATCAGAGGCACGGGTGGTATTCGGGCTGGCATTTTCCAGCCACGGGGTCGCCTTATTCCAGCCGGTGCCAAGCGTTGTGACCTGGCCGGAGGAGAGGACCGCCCGCGAGTCGAGGCGGTGGCAGTTCTGCGCCGTCGCCCACTGGGAGTGGCGGACCCCCGTCCACGGGCTCGGCAGGCCGTTGCCGGTGAAGGTGCTCTTGTCCTGCCAGGTGTTATGGTTGGCATCGAGACAGTTGGTGATCATCAGCTTCGGCAACCGCGAGGCATGCGGGTTATGACACTTGGCACAGTTGAAATCGTGGAACTTGGTCTGGCCGTCGTGAGCCGTCTCGGTGCCGATCCCCTGCTGGGTCAGGGCCGGGGTGGCGCCGCTCCAGGCAAAGTTATTGAACGCGAAGGGGCGACCTGCTGTGGTCCCAAGCTCAGTTGTATTCATGGCACGCGGATACCAGATGTAACCGGAGCCAGCACCGCGATAGCTATATCCCTGTGTGGCACTGACGGCACCCATGTTCATTGTTGCCTGGGTAGCCTTAGCGTCCGTAGCATCGGCTGATCCGCGTTTGGTGCGGGTAAAGATGTTGCGGGCCCGAATCTCGGCCCCGGCGGCGACCGGCGCGCTGCCGTTTTCGGCGCCGCTGCCGGTGAGGACGGCATTGGCATGGCCGTTGTAGCCGGAGACCCAGAGCCCTTCGCTGCCCACCTGGTCGATGGTGCCGATCTCGGCGGCGGTCCAGGTACCGTTCTTGGTCGTGCCATGGCACTGGTCGCAGAGACCGGCAGTGGCGGTGGAGCTGAGACCGCTGTTGGGGCTGCCACTGTTCTGGTCGATCCAGTAGGCGCCAGCTTTGGCCACAGTCGCCAGACCGGAGTTGGTTGTGCTGGTCGAAGCGCGCGGCACCAGGTTGTAGTTCCCCTGAATCGTCCAGTTGCTCATGCCGTATTGCGGTGCCATATCCTCGTTGTACGGATTCCCCTTCCAGGTACCGCGCAGATAGGGGCTGCCGGCGGTATCGCCGTTGACGCCGTCGTGGGTGCCATGGACGTCGTGACAGTAGCTGCAGCGGATGTTGGCGACGGCATCCAGCGTCTCGGTGCGGTTGAACCCAAGCGAGTTGCCAGCGGAGACCGCAGCGGTGAAG
Organism: uncultured Geobacter sp.; assembly: GCA_937860145.1. GTDB lineage: Bacteria > Desulfobacterota > Desulfuromonadia > Geobacterales > DSM-12255 > CALMBF01. Next base: position 47,758 of record CALMBF010000134.1, on the reverse strand, counting down.
GTGCCGCCGATGTTGGCGCTATGGGTCGACTGGATCGCACCGCGTTTGTACCAGGCCGGGTTGTAGGCGCTGCCGCCTTGCTGGCCTTTGCCGGAGCGCCAGAAGCCGGTGGTCCAGTTGGAGGTACGGGTCCCCGGGACCGTTGAGGCATCAGTGAAGAGCATGCCGTAGTTATAGGGGAGCGTGCCCGTCGCGGCCTTCTCGTTGACCTGCCACTCAGAGATCGGGCTGATGATGGTGACGCCGCTGGCGTTGGTGACGGTGGACAACGGGCCGTCGCCGGTGTTGATAGTGACGGTGATCGAGTTGGCCGTCGAGGTCGCCACCTTGAAGGTGCGGTTGTTGGCGGCGACGGTCGAACCGGCGATGGTAATCCAGCGCCCGACGGCAAACTTGTTGCCGATGCCGGTGGCGTCGATGGTGCCAACCGTGGCGCTGGTGTTGGTGAAGGTCACACTCACCCCAGAGAGGGTGTAGTTGCTGTTGGTGACCGCATCGTGACAGGCCCAGCAGATCTCCGCCTCGGTCGACTTGGCATAACTGGCCGTGGCGGTGCCGCCCAGCTGGATGTAGCTGTCGTGGGAGGCATACTGGTCATCCATGGTCGGGATCGGCGTCCCGGTATCATTCCCGCCACCGACCACGACGCGGGCCGAGATGGTCGAGATGTAGACGTTGTTACTCGCGTTGACGCCGGTACGGTAGGTCTCCGACGCATGCGAGGTGTGGCAGTCGAGGCAGAAGTTACCGCCCGCTGTCGGGTAGGTGGTCCCGGGACCGTCGGCGTCGGTATGGGTGGTGATCCCCGCGTGGCAAGTGGTGCACACAACGGGTGAGGACAGGGTCGCCACCGTCCAGCCACCGGCATCGAGGACATGGCCGGTATTGTCGACATGGCAGTAGGTGGTGCAGGTGCGGTTGACCGTGGTCATACCAGTGGCGCTATTCACCTCAATCACATTATTGCGGTGATTGGTAGCCCAGACATAGTTCGTGTCGCCGTAGACGTGGCAGTTGACGCAACGGGTCGTCTGGGTGGTCCCGCTGTGCTGGCCGTTGATCTCATTACTGGCACCGTCACCGTCGTAGTTGGCCATGTGATCGGTGGTGGTGTCGCCGGTATTGGCGGCACCGCTGGTGACACCGAAGGTCCAGTCGGTGCCGGAGAAGCCGCCGTGGCAATTTTGGCATTCAGCACCGCCGGTGCCGGCGTTTTTCGTGCTGTCCCAGAGACGCTTCCAGGTACCGGCATCGCCTTTCTGGAAGGCTGCAGTGCCGTCGCCGTGGCAGGCCGCGGTGGCGACGCCGCCGCCGGAGCAGGTGCCGATGTTGTCGGCGGTGGCGGTGTAGGCGGCGAAGAGGCCCATGTTGGTCTTGTCACCGGCGATGGTGCCGTTGCCGGTGAAGGTACCGTTGATGTGGGTCGAGGTCGGCCCGGTCGCCGGCAGGGTTGTATGGCAGCTGGTGCAGGTGCCGCCGGTGCCGAAGCTGTCGTCGTGGCGCTGGCCGGAGACGGTCGGCGTCACGTTGTGCAGACCGGAGCTTGGGTTGCTGCCGGCGCCGCCCAGGGTGTGGCAGAGCAGGCACGACGAGGTCGCGGTGCTGTTCCACGCCCAGGTGCCGGTGGTCGCCTGGTTGTTGTGGCAGTCGATGCCGGAGCACTGCTGGGTGCCGGTTGTCCAGGTCGCCGCCGTGCCGCCGTCAGCGGTGGACGGATAGTTAGCCGTCAGCGTCGACCAGAGCGGGTTGAAGGCCGCGCTGGTGACATCCGCCGGGCTGACGTTGTCGTTGTGGCCCGACTCACCGGGGTTGGTGGTGTAGGGGTGGCAGTAGGCGCACATGGTCTTCTGCTGCTGGTCGGTCAGCGTCGCCATGGTGTAGTTGAGCTTGGCGGCCAGCTTGGTGATGTGCGCCAGGTGACGGTTGGTGCCGGAACCGCCGGCAGTGTCGGGATAGGTGGTGCCGTCCGGCCAGTAGTTGAAGCCGGAGCCGGAGTTGGCGGTGCCGCCGCCGTGGCAGGTGTAGCAGGCCAGGGCCGGGCCGGCGACCAATTCGCCGCGGGTCGCCCAGGCGGCGCTGGCCGAGGCCTCGAGGTTGTGGTTGGTGTTGTTCACATGGCAGACCTGGGTGCAGTTCCAGGTCGTGCCGCTGTAGGTGGTGGCGCTGTTCATCGTGATTTTGCCGTTGCGGTGATAGGTCGCAAAGGCGCCGACGGTGTACGGAGCGTCAGCGTAGACATGGCAGATGTTGCACTTGGTGGCGTTGCTGGCGCTGTCCTTGTGATTGCCGTAGACCTCGTTGGTGTTGCCGTCACCATCCCAGTTGCGGTTGTGGGAGGTGCTGTTGTCGCCGGTGACGCCATCGTTGCCGAAGGTCCAGTCGTTGCCACTCATACCGCCGTGGCAACCCTGACATTCAGTGCCGTTGGTCTGGCCGGGGATCGAGGCATCCCATTTGCGCGCCCAGCTGCCGGCATCCATGATGTTGGCATGGCAGGAGGCCCCGCCGACCAAAGCTCCGGAGCAGGTGCCGATGTTGTCGGCCGTGGCGGTGTAGGCCGCGAAGAGCCCCATGGCGGTCTTGTCGCCGGCGATGGTGCCGTTGCCGGTGAAGGTGCCGTTGATATGGGTCGAGGCAACTGTCGGCATGGTGGTGTGGCAGCTGGTGCAGGTGCCACCGGTGGCGAAGCTGTCGTCGTGGGTCTGGCCGGTGATGGTCGGCACCACGTTGTGCAGACCGGAGGTCGGGTCGTTGCTGGCCCCGCCCAGGGTGTGGCACATGAGACAGGCGGAGGTCCCGGTGTTGGCCCAGCCGTAGGTGCCGGCGGTGGTCAGCTTGTTGTTATGGCAGTCGATGTTCGAGCAGGTGCCCGGCGCCGTCGAGTTGTAGGTGCCTGCGGTACCGCCGTCAGCCAAGCCGGTGCCGATGAACTTGAAGGAGCCGACATTCGCCGGGGAGGTGGCATCGCCGTGGCCGGTGCCGCCCACGCCGGCCGGATCGTTGTGGCAGTAGCCGCACATCGTCTTCTGCTGGGCGTCGGTCAGGGCGCCCATGGTGTAGCCGAGCTTGGTGGCCAGACGGTTGATGTGGACCAGGTGGCGGTTGGGGGTCCCTTCCTTGTCCGGATAGACGGTGCCGTCCGGCCAGTAGTTGAAGAGGCCGCCGCCCTGCGTGGTGCCGCCGCCGTGGCAGGAGGAACAGGCCATGGCCGGGCCGGCGATCGGGTTGACCGTCCAACCGGAAGCATCGAGGTTATGGTTGGCGTTGTTGGCCGCGTGACAGGCGCCGGTGCAGTTCTTGTTGGTGGTGCTGTATTCGACGACGGTATTCATCTCAATTGTGCCGTTGCGATGGTAGGTCGCAAAGGCGCCGGTGGTGTACGGAGCGTCGGCGTAGACATGGCAGACGTTGCAGCGCGTGGCGTTAGCCGCGTTGTCCTTGTGGTTGCCGATGACTTCGCTGGGATTGGCGTCGCCGTCCCAGTTGTACTGGTGCTCGGTGGTGGTGTCACCGGTGTTGTGGACCGCACCGAAGGTCCAATCGGTGCCGGCGAAGCCGCCGTGGCAGCCTTTGCACTCGTTGCCGGTGGTGGCAGTGGCGTTGGCGCTGTTCCACTGGCGCGCCCAGGTGCCGGCATCGCCGGCGCCGGCATGGCAGCCGACCCCGCCGACCAGGGCGCCGGAGCAGGAGCCGGTGTTGTCGGTCCCGGAGGTGGTATAGGCCGCAAAGAGACCCATGTTGGTGCGATCGCCCGCCAGGGTGCCGTTGCTGCTGAAGGTGCCGTCCGGATGGGTGCTGCTCGGCGACATCGCCGGCAGCGAGGTGTGGCAGCTGGTGCAGCTGCCGCCGCTGCCGAAGGCGTCGTCGTGCGTGCCGGCCGCCCCGGTGATCGTTGGGGTCACGCGGTGCAGACCCGAGGTCGGGTTGTTGCCGGTGCCGCCGAGGTTGTGGCAGAGGAGGCAGGCGCTGGTGCCGCTGTCGTACCAGCCGAAGGTGCCGGCGGTGGTGGCCTGGCTGTTGTGGCAGTCGATGTTGGAGCAGGTCCCCGGCGCCGTGGAGGTGTAGGCACCGTTGGCATCGGCGCCGGCGTTCCAGATCACCTTGAAGTTGCCAAGGTTCGCAGGAGCAACGCGATCATCGTGACCGGTGCCGCCCTGACCGCTGGCATCGTTGTGACAGTAACCGCACATCGCCTTCTGCTGGGCATCGCTCCCCGGCAGGGTATAGCCGAGTTTGGCGGCGAGGCGGGTCATGTGGATGTCGTGGCGCCCCTTACGGTTCGGGTAGTCGCCGGCGGCGGTCGAAGCCATGTTCGGCCAGTACTGGCCGCTGCCGCCGTGGCAGGAGTCGCAAGCCAGGGCCGGGCCGGCCACCGGAGCGATCGTCCACCCCGAATCTTCGAGGTTGTGGTTGGTGTTGTTGATGTGGCAGCTGCTGGTGCAGTTGAAGCTGACATCGCTGTAGCCGCGGGTGCTGTTCATCTCCAGCGAACCGTTGCGGTGGTTGGTGCCGAAGACATAACCGGCATCGCCGTAGACGTGGCAGACGTTGCAGCGGCTGGTGTTGGCCAGATTGTCCTTGTGGTTGCCGACGATCTCGACGCTGCCGTCGCCGTCCCAGCTGTAAGTATGTTCGGTGCTGCCGTCAGTGGTGTTGTGGGTGGCGCCAAAGGTCCAGTCGCTGGCAAATCCGCCATGGCACCCTTTGCACTCGGTGCCGTTGCTCTGGCCGGAGATGGTGCTGTCCCACTTGCGCGCCCAGGTGCCGGCGTCGCCCGCGCCGCTGTGGCAGCCGGCGTTGCCGGTCGGGGAGCCGAGGCAGGAGCCGGTGCCATCGGCGGTGGCGGTGTAGGCGGCGATCAGCCCCATGTTGGTCTTGTCGCCGGCGACGGTGCCGTTGCCGGTGAAGGCGCCGTTGACGTGGGTCGAGGAACCCGGCGTCGGAATGGTGCCGTGACAGGCGGCGCAGCCGCCGGTGATGGTGTTGTCGTGGCGCTGGCCGGAGACGGTCGGCGTCAGGTTGTGCAGACCCGAGGTCGGGTCGTTGGACGCGCCGCCCGGGGTATGGCACATGGTGCAGGTGGTGGCTGTGGCGTCGCGCCAGCCGAAGCTGCCGGCCGGGAGGGTCTTGTTGTTGTGGCAGTCGATGCTGGCGCAGCTGCCGTCGGTGGTGTTGAACGACGCGCCGGCATCGGCAACCGTCGGCGGGTTGGTGGCGTCCCAGATCGGGTTGATGGCGCCGACATCGGCGACACCGGTCGGGGCGTTGTCGGTGTTGTGACCGCTGCCGCCGATGCCGCTGGCATCGTTGTGGCAGTAGGCGCACATGCGCTTCTGCTCGAGGTCGGTCCCCGGCAGGGTGATGCCGAGCTTGCCGGCGATGCGGGTGATATGGAGCGAGTGGCGACCAGCCTTGTCCGGGTAGGTCGAGCCGTCCGGCCAGTACTGGTTGGTGCCGTTGCCGTGGCAGCTGAAGCAGGAGCCGGCGCCGTAATCGCCGTAGTTGGCGGTCCAGCCGCTGTTGCTGTTCATGCGCCGGCCGGCGATATCGCCGTGGCACGACTGGGCGCAGCCGCCGGTGCCGTCGGTGTAGCCGGAGCCGGTGCCGGTCGGGCCGTTCATGGTGATCAGGCCGTCGCCGTGCTTGCCGGTTCCCCAGGTCTTGTCGTAGGAGCCGTTGCCCCAGCCGTGGCAGTTGAGGCAGGTGCCGTGGTTGCTGGCCATCTGGTCGGTCAGATCACCGTTCGGATCGGTATGGTCGGTGGTGGTGGCGTTGGCTTCGTTCCAGCGCCAGCCGGTCCCGTAGTCGCCGTGGCAGTTGCCGCAGACCGCGTCGCCGGGGTTATTGGCTGCGCCAGGCTTGGCGTCGGTGACCCCGGACCACTTGCGGCGCCAGTCGCCGCCGTCGCTGTGGCAGGTGCCGACCGCCTGACAACCGGTTGCCGGGACGTACGCCGTTACGTTGGCATTCCAGGCATAGGTGATCGCCGTGGCGTTCTGCAGCGTGCCGTTGATGTGGTTGGTCGCGACCGAGGTCGGCGTCGTGGAGTGACAGTTGATGCAGTTGCCGCTTTGCAGGGTGGCATCGTGCTTGAGCGCCACGGTGACGTTGTGCAGACCGGAGGCCGGCAGGTTGGCGCCGCTGCCAACGTAGGTGCCTGCCTGATGGCAGTTGACGCAGGGGAGCGCCAGGGCGTCGGTCCAGACACCGTTGGCGATCGTGGCGGTGTGGCAGGTGTTGGTGCAGGTGCCATTGGCGCTGGTGTAAACGGTCTGCTTGGCGCCGGTGGCGTTGCGGGTGCCGTCGATGTGGCTGGTGGCGGTCGCGGCCGGGTGGCACTCGTTGCAGCCGCCGGAGACATAGGTGGTGTTGGCCATGTGCTTGGTATGGCGCGCACCACCGTTGCCGGTGCTGTTCGGGTTGTTGTGGCAGGCGGTGCAGTTGGTCAGTGGCGTTCCCCAGTTGTAGGCGCCAAGAGCCGCGCCGCTGCTGTACGGCGTGTTGCCGGTGCCGTCGTTGTGGCAGGCGTTGGTGCCGCAGGTGCCGGTCAGACCTCCGGTGTAGGTAAAGGTGACGCTACCGGCAACGGCAAGGGTCCCGTTGATATGATCGGCCGTCGGCGCAGTCGTAGAAGTCGTTCCGGCGCCGTGGCAGGAGAGGCAGTCGATCGTCTTGCCGTAGGTCCCGGTCAGGTGGGCGGTGTGGGTGGTGTCGCTCGCGCCGTTGGTGTGGCACATGGCGCAGGCGCTGGTCCCGCCGGCATACCAGTAGTAGCCGGCCGCGGTCGTCACGTTGTTATGGCAGTCGACCGTCGCGCAAGAACCGGTCGCCGGGGTCAGGGCCCCGTTATCCAGCGTCTTGCTCCAGAGGGTGTACATGCTGTTGACGTCGGCCGGATAGGTGACGCCGTGGTCGCCGTCTGCGCCCGGAGTGGTGTGGCAGTAGGAGCACAGCTCCTTCTGCTTGGCATCGGAGGTCAGCGCCGGATTCAGGGTGGTGTTGTCCCTGAGAATGTCATTGTCGGCCGCGCCGGTCGCGGTCTCGCCATAGACCTTGGCGGCCAGTTTCTGGATGTGCACTGCGTGCTCGCCGCTGTTGTCGGCGGTACCATTGTCGCCGAGGGTATTGGCGCCGTCCGGCCAGTAGTTGTTCTTGCTGACACCGGTGGTCGCACCGCCGTGACAGCTCGAGCAGCTGCTGGTGATGGCGTCGGCCGTGATGGTCGACAGCGTCCACGTCGTAATGGCGAAGGCATGCTGGCCTGCAGCCGTGCCGTCGCTGTTGCTGTGGCAGCCGGTGCAGCCGCCGTAGGTGCCGCGGCTGTAACCGGTGGTACCGGCGGTGTTGATATTGATGACGCCATCGCCGTGCAGGGTGGTCGCCCCGCCGTCGGTCGCTTTCCAGTCGTTGGTGGTATTGGCAAACGGATAGCCACTGGCTGCTTCGAGACCGTGGCAGTCACGGCACTTGTAGGTGGCGCCGGTGCCGTGCACGGTCTCCGCCTCGGAGCCGGTGCGATGGTTGATGACGCCGGTGGTCCAGTTGCTCCACAGGCCGTGGCAGCCGTCGCACTGGGTGCCGTTGGTGGCCGCAGCGTTGGTGTGCCACTTGTAACTCCAGCCATTGCCGCGGCTGTGGCAGCCGGTGGTGGAGACTGCGCAGGTCGGCGTCACGGCATCGGTGAAGCCAAGGCCGGCCACCAGGGTGATCTTCTGCGGAGCCGCCACGCTGCCGATGCTGGCGTCGAGGACGCCGTTCATGTGATCCGTTCCGGTCACCGTCGGCGCGCTGGTGTGGCAGGTGGTGCAGTCGGCCGTGCTGGCGCCGGCATTGTAGGTAAAGCCGGTGCTGTGCTTCTTGCCGGTCACCGTCGGGGTGGCGCTGTGCAGGGCCGAGGTCGGGTTGACCGCGGAAGTGGTCGTATCGGTGTGGCACTGGGTGCAGCCGGTCGCCGGAATGGTGACATCCCAGTCCGGGGTGCCGGTGGCGTGGCAGCCAAGGCCGATGCCGCCGGAGCAGGTGTTGAGATTGTCGTCGAAGGTCATGCCGGAGCGCACCACGGCCGCCTCATCCTGCACCGCCGCGGCCATGCCGGTGAACTTGGCCCCTTCGTTGGCGCCGGTCTTGTCGGTGATGTGCACCAGCGGGCCGGCGATGGAGGCGCCGCCGTTCTCGACGCTGTGGCAGTCGGAGCACAGTTTGCTCTTGTCGAAGTGCTTATTGTGCGCCATCGCACCGATCGCTTCGGAAGCGCCGTTGGCGGCGTTGCCGGCCGAGGTCGGGGTGGCACTGTAGTAATGGCACGAGTTGCAGTCGAGGCCGTTGGCATCGCCCCACTTGCCGTCACCGGCGGTGGAGTTGTGGCAGGCCGTGGCGCAGGTATCGTCGGTCTTGTCGAGCGGGGTGCCGTTGTTGCTCCAGCCCACGGCCACGTTGACCGTGCTGTTCTGGTGCAGGCCACCGGCCGCCATGGTGTAGCTGTCGGCGCCGGTATGGCAGTTGGCGCAGTCGGTGCGGTCCTCAAGCAGGTCGTGGGTAGTGACCGTGTTGTGCTTGGCATGGGCGCCGGTGGCCGGCGGGTTGCCATGGCAATCGTTGCAGGCATTGCCGCCGGTCGGCATGAAGCCGCCGTAGATGCCATTGTGGCTGTGGCAGGTGATGCAGGTCTTCCCTTCGTTATGGCTGCCGGCCATGGCACGGTTGTTATGCGCCGTGGCGGTGTGGCAGGTGGCACAGATATCGTCGAGGTTGCTGGCCGGCGAATCGGCGGACTCGTCGAAGGAGTTGTCGTTCGCTACCGGCGAGGCATTGCCGAAGGAGGTGAACGCCACGGTACCGCCAAAGTCGGGCTTGGTCGGGGCGATCATCGCCAGGTTGCCGCTGCCGTGCGGCGTGTGGCAGGCCAGGCAGAGCTTGGTGAAGTCGGTACGCTTCTGGTTGGTGTAGGCCGGGTTGGTGTTGCTGTGGGTTTGCACCGCCGTCGCCGGGGTTCCGTCGTGACACCCTTCGCAGGTGAAGCCGGGGAGCAGGACCTTGTCATTGCCGGCGATGTTGTCGAAATGCGTCGGCGAATCGTTGCCGTGGCACTCGGTGCAGGCCTTGTTGGCCGCCGGCAGATTGGTCGCCGTGTAAGTACCGCTCGGCTTGCCGTGACCGGTGGTAAAGAAGTTCGGGAAGGACGGAGCGGCCGCCGTGGTGAAGATCCCGGCCGCCGTGGTGGTCGCACCGGTGTGGCAGGAGACGCAGGTCATGGTGGCCGGCTGGCCCCAGACCGGCACGACTTCGCCGCCATCGACCGCGTGACAGGTATTGCAGACGCCGGCGACCACGACCACGGTGCCGTCGAGCATGCCACTGTGGCTGCCGGTGGAGGAACCGGGGCCGTGGCACTCGTCGCAGCCGAGCTTCGGCCCGGTGGCATCGGAGACGTGGCGCAGGTGCGAACCGGAAGTGATCGGACCGAGGCCACCATCGGCGGTGGTGTCGGTCAGCAGACCCTTGTGGCAGCTGTCGCACTGCATCGCCGCCGTGCTGTCCCAGTCCGCGGTCGCACCGACGTCCTGCGGGTCGTGGCAGTAGATCGAGCAGGTGCCGGTCGTCGTATTGTAGGTCGGGCCGACATTGTTGGTCGCCATCGCCACGGAGAGCGGCGTGCCGCTGGTCTTGTAATCGACGTTCGCCACCAGGTTGATGTGCTCGCCGCCGCTGCGGCCATCCACGGCCGCTGCGGTCAGAGCCGTAGCACTGGCAGCCGTTTGAACATGGCAGACCTCGCAGCTATAGCCCTTGTTGAGGTGAACGGTGTGGCGCGCCGAGTTGCTCTTTGCCCCCATGCTGGTCGCGTCATTGCCGTGGCAGAACTGGCAGCGCGTCCCCTTCCCCTGGATCGAGGTGAAGCCGTCGGTGGTGCCGTTGCCGACCCAGGCCGGTGTGGTGGCCGATACGGTGTAGTTGCGGGTCGAATCGCCGGTGCGCGGCGCGCCGTTGCTGTGGCAGTAGGTGCTGCTGCACTTGGCCGTTGTCGGGTTGTACAGCGGGGAATAGTTGCCGTTGCCGGTTCCGTACTGGTTGAAGTTGATGTTGCGGAAAGTATCGGCATCGGTGGTCGGCGCGATGCGGTGACCGCCGCCGCCCGTCCCGGCGCCATTGCCATGGCACGGCATGCAGTTCTCGATCCCGGAGGCGCCGACGAAGTACCAGGTTCCTGGATTGCCGCTCAGCGCGGCGCCGGCATGAGTCTTGTGGGCGGTCTGAGTCTCATCCTTGAAGTAGCTGCGGCCGGCGTAGTCGTAGGGGGTGCCGTCCACTTCGTTGCGGGCGTAACCGCCGTCGGTGCCGCCGGTGTCGCGGTCGCCAGCAGCATTCAGGTACGGCGGGAAGCCGTGGCACTGACCGCAGGTAGCAGCGTTGGCGTCGATGTTGAAGCTGTGGATACTGGCCGGGTCGTTGTGCTTGTGACAGGCGGTGCAGGGGTTGATGGCATCCTTGTGGTGCTCCAGCTCGATGCCACCGACCCCGGCGATGTTCTCGGTGTCGCCGTGGCAGCGCTCGCAGTAGCCGGTGGCGGTACCAACTACGTTATCCGTCCACTTGGAGCGCGAGAAGGCACCGGAGGCGTAGCTGGCAAACGTCACCGTAGATGGAGCCAGGCTGGTTTTGGTCGAACCGTTGTTGGTGACCGAGCGGGTCGGCAGCGACGTCGCGCTGGTGCCGACACGCAGACCAAAGGCGTTGCTATTACTGTAGTCGTGGGCGTTGTGGCATTCGAGGCAGCCGACCTGGGCGTCACCGACCGTTCCCTTGCCGTGCATCTTGTACGTATGACAGGTCTGGCACAGGTTGGAGCGCAGCTGGGCCGTGCCGGCAGCGCCGTTGCGGGTCGTCCCGGTGCGCAGCGGACCGTCAGCGCGCAGCAGTTCGCCGGGGCTGTTGCTCAACCCAAGACGGTTAGCCATACCGTCTGCCGTGGTCGCATCGTTGTCGGTAAAATGAGCTCCATGGCAAGAGGTGCAGCCGACCCCGCCGTTGACCAGCTGGGCTTTGGACGCACCCGCCACGGCCGCGACCTGCGCAGGCGTTTTGTACTGGCTGGATTTGGCCGCCTGCACGGCGGCGTAGTCGGGGACCATCGGGTGGGTATTGGCCGTGGAGCCGATCGGCTTGTCGAAATCGACATGGCAGGCCCGGCACATGACTTCCGGCTGCATCGGCGCGTTGGAGTTGAGCGCATTGCGGATCAGCAGCTTCGGGTTGGCCAGGATATTCCCATCCCCGAGGTCGGCATCGCCGTGGGGGTTGTGGCAGCGCGAGCAGGTGACCTTGCCGGTGGAGGCGTTATAGCGGCTGTAGAAACCGGCGTAGAGAGGATTGGTCTTGTCGGGGGCCTTGGCACCAGCCGCGGCCCGCACGTCGGAAACCCCCCAGCCGTGCGACTGGCCGGTATAGCTCCCGGCACCGAGCGCTGCCGTGGCGGCGCCGAACAGGTCGTTTTGATCCGACAACGCGTTGTAGCGCGTATTCGGAGTCCCGTCATACCAGGCTGCGGGCGCCGGAGTGCTGTCTGTAAACGTCCCCGTAGTGGAATGACAGTCCAGACAGACGTTGTTGGCGCCCATGGCCGTGATCGCCATGCCTGCTTTGTGGCACTGCTTGCAGTCGAAGTAGTGCAATGTGGCAGTAGCAGCCAGCGATCGCGACGGCAGCGCCATCAGCATCAGCAAACCCAGACCGACCAGAACCAGGGAACGACTCATAAAGAGACTCCTCTTTAAAACTGCGGACGTCACGCTACCTTGCCTTTGCCCCATCTCGCTCACCTGCCCAGACAAATTTTGTGCGTCCATCAGACGACCTTCCGCGATATCGCTAAAACCGGATTTCAAGTTCCGCCAAATCACCAAGCTGTGCACAATTACGGAAAAAACGCTTTATTTCTAGCTGGTTATAAAACATTTCTGGCGATCTGCCGCAAGGCTTCCGGTTAGCAGCAACGGCGACTCCAAAGGCATTCCTCGCCCCCAAAATATAATGTGCAATAACTAATGAAAAACACATCTCTTCAAACAAGCATCTCACCGGGGCGCGCTCTCATTAGAAAAAACAACCTGTGCTGTACCTAGTGTTCCCGGGCCCGCATCCCCGGCTTTTTCGTTTCGCAGGCTTATCATCAATAAATGTGCCACTTCTGCGGTTATGAATGAAAACAAATATAAGCCTTAAGCTAAAGAGTGTTATAAATGCCTGGCCATACTATTAATCCTGAAAATCGAGGGAGGTTTACTGCAATTGAGGGCGGGAGAAAATAACGAGGGCCGGGGAGATCCCCGGCCCTCTGGCGTGCTGAGTCTAATCTTCGCTTCCCGCTAATCGTCTCCTTACCACGGGGTGATCTTGTTCCAGCCGCCGCGGGCGCCTTCCAGCGTGATGCTGGTTCCCGTTCCGGCTGTAGTGAGAGTGGTGCTTCCACCACTCGCATCAGTGATGCTGTTAAGAGTCAGGACCGTCGTGGTTAAGCTCTGAATAGTCCCGACTTTGCCGTTATTGACACCACCGGTGATCTTGACGCGGTCACCGACCTTGTAGCCGTTGGCGCCGGTGAAAATCGCCGTGCCGCTTTGAATTGTGGTCGTCGACGGGAAACTGATATTAGTCGCCGTGACGGTGAACTTGAAGTTAAAGCGGTGGCAGTTCTGCGCCGAGTCGTAGCTGGCGGTTTTCTTCCCTTGATCCGTGTTGTTGGCAGATGTGTACAGCGTCTGAGACGTATTGCCATCATCCCAGGTGTTCTGCTTGACGTCGAGGCAGTTGGTGATCATCAGCTTCGGCAGCCGCGACGCATGTGGATTATGGCACTTCGAGCAACTGAAGGCATGGAAGCCGACATCGATGGTGCTGGCGTCAACGCTGACGCCCCAGTCGAAGGCGTTGAAGGCATAGGCACGGGCCGCCGGGTTGGTGGCCGGCGTGTAGCTGCCGTTGTAGGTGGTGCCGCTCTCGGCGCCGCGGTAGCCGTGACCCTCATAACCGTACTGGATCATGTAACCCATATTGGGGATCACGGTGGCCTTCTCGTCGGCGCGAGCCGTGGCTGCGACCGGGGTCGGACGGCCGCTATAGGTGCCGTAGCCGCCTGCCACCCCGGTACCGGTATCGAAGATATTGACCTTGTACTGGGCGGTGCCGCCGATCGCCGAGTTGCTGTGGCCGTTGGTGCCGAGCCACAGGTTTTCGCCGGTGGCCTTGTCCATCCCGTCGACATTGCTGCCGTGACAGAGGGTGCATAGACCCGCCGAGGTCGCCAGGCCGTAGCCGGCGGTCGGATTGCCGCTGTTCTGGTCGATGAAGTAACCACCATCCTGCACGTAAGCCGTGCCGCCGCGCGGGACCTGCCCGTAGGCGTTTTGAGACGTGTAGCTCATGCCGGAGCGCGGCGCTCCGTCTTCCTTGTACGGGTTGCTCAGCCAGGTGCCGCGCAGGTACGGCTTGCCGGTGACGTTGTCGCCAGGCGCCTTGTTGAGGTTGTGGACATCGTGGCAGTTGGAGCAGCGGATATTCGCCAGCGTGTCCAGGGTTTCCGTATGGGTCCGGAAGCGGTCGCTGGTCACCGCCGAGGTGCCCGTCGGACTGGTCGAGTGGGTCGACTTGATGCGAGCTTCCTTGTAGCCGAAGTTGGCGTTGCCCGAGCGCCAGAAGGCGCCGCTGCCGTCGCCCAGCCAGTTGGAGATGGCGGCGCCGCCGGCGGTGAGGGCAATCGTCCCGAAGTTGTAGTCGTTGTTGTTCGGCGGACGGATGACGGTGTTATTGGCACCGGTGTCCGTCCCCCACTCGGAGATGCCGTTGGCATCGTGACATTGCCAGCAGAGTTCCGCCTCGGTGGCACGGGCGGCACGGCCGCCGATGGAGGCCTTCATGTGGATGCCGCCGGACTTGTAGTTGATCCCCACCTGACTGCTGTTCGCCAGGATCAGCGCGGTACCGCCGACAGTGTCGCGCGGATGTCCGCCAAAGTGGCAGTAGGTGCAGTTGCCTGGCATCGGGTCAGTGGCCCAGCCGTTGTTGGCAGCAGAGACCCCGGCGTTCGGATCAGTCACGTGGCTTGGCGTGACGCCGGCGAAACCGTGGCACTGGACACAATCGAAGCTCACATTGCTGTCCCATTTCGGCGTGGCCGTCGAGGGGTGGCAGGACTCCGGCGACATGTTGCTGCAGGTACCGGCCGTGGTCGCCGTTCCCGGCGCCCAGGTGGCATTCGGACCGGCTGCGACCAGATCGAGTTTGACGTCCACATCGCCGTTGGCGTGCTTGCCGTCGAGATTGTTGACATCCCGGTAATCGCCGGCATGGCAGAGATTGCAGTTGTCGCCCTTGCTGAAGCGGTAGCTGTAGTTGAGGTGCTTCTCGTGCTGGCCGATGTACTTGCGCGACTGCTCGGTCGCCCCGGCCGGGTCCCAGTTGCCGTGGTTGTCCATGGTCGGTGCCGCCTTGACCTGATCGGTCAAGCCGGAATCAAAGGCTCGGCCATAGGCATCCACGGTGCGGCTCGGGTTGCCGTGGCAAGCGGCACAGTTGAGATAGGCCGCCGAGGTCCAGGTCGGGGTCGGCAGGGTCGCGAAGAGCGAGCCGGCGCCATCCGGGTCGGTGCCGGCGCCGGAGTGGCAGCCACCCACACCCAACGCACCGAAGTTAATGCAGGAACCGTCGTCGATGGCGTCACCGACATTGGCATAGCTGCCGTTGCCGAAGCCGCCGAAGCCGTCGGTATCGTCGTACATGACCGTACCACCGGCCAGGCCGTTGTCGGTGTAATAGATGCGGTTGCCGGAGATGATCGGCGCCTGCGGTCCGCCGGGGCCGTAGCCCATCTTCAGCACGCCATCCTGGTGGTCGAGCCCATAGCTGGCCACCGCAGAACCGTGGCACTTGGTGCAGTTGGCAATGGTAATGCCGTGCAGTTTGTGGTTGCCGGCCGACTCGACGATGCTCGGCCCGGTGGTGTGGCACATGCCGCAGCGCGGGCCGCCGACCGTCTGGTCGGTGCCGACCGCTTTCGCCGTGGAGATCGGCGAGGACTTGGCCGGGGTGCCGTCATCGAAGGTCTTGATGGCAAAGTAGTAGGTCTGCCCCGGCGTCAGCCCGGTGACCTCATACTTCTGCACGCGCCCGCCGAAATCCGGGGTCGGCACGTTGGTGCACAGCGTTGCCGAATTGAAGTTCCCCTCGGTGATGGCCGAGGTCGAGTAGCGGATCTCGTAGTACTTGGCCCGGCCGTTGTTGTAATCGTCATCGCCCTGAGCGGTCCAGGTCAGGACCACCGAGCCGGACTTCGGCCGCGGGCTGGCGACCAGATCGGTAATGGCACCCGGCGCCACGTTGTCGTTGGTGTTGTTCACCGCCAGCCCGGTGAGGGTGGTGCCGGCGCCGGTGTAGTGGGTGTAGCCGTCACCCGGCAGCAGCTTGACGGCCATGGTCGCCGAGCCGGCAATGCCGTCCTCCTGAGTGATCCAGGCATAGCTGGTGGTGGTCGCAGCAAGATTCTTGGCAAGCAGGTAGCGATAGGTGGTGCCGTTGTCGTCCGAACCGTAGAGGTCGTAGTGGACGGTGTCGGCGACACCGTCGCTGCCGTCGCCGTTGTTCTGCCAGCCGACGGTGATGGTGCCGTTGGTGTTGCTGGTCAGGCTCAGGTTCGGGTTGAGCGGGGCGGCATTGACGATGCGCTCGGACAAAGTCATCGCCCCGCCGTTGGCCGCACTCCCCCAGCCGATGCTGGTGACGGTTCCCGAAACCAGGGTCAACTGGATGGCGATCCTTTGCCCGGAGGCAACCTGGCGCCCGGCGACATCGCCGAACTTGAAGGTCTTGATCCCCTTGGCGCGGGCGCCCATGGTCACGTCGACACTCATGGTCGGCGCGGTAAACGCCGTGAAGTTGGCCCCGGTCGAGGTCCCGAGCGTGGCGCGGATTACCGAGGTGGCGTTGCCGTTGGTGATGTAGCAGTTGAACGAATCGACCATGTACAGCACCGGGTAGGTCAGGTTGGCCGCCGGGCGGAACGTCACCGGCAGCGCCGACGTTGACGCGCTGGAGAAGGCTGCATCCTTCTCCATTCCGACATAGCCGCCGGAAGCGGCTGCATTGGCCCGGTAGACATGGTTGGTCTTGCTAACCGTCGGCTCCGCCGTCGGCGTGGCCGACACCACCTGGGTGTTGGTGTCGCAGTTATTCAGGGCATCGCAGGCGCGCACGCCGAACTGGTAGATCTCGTCGTTGACCAGACCGTCCGCGGCGGTGAGCTGGATGCTGTGTCCCTTGACCCCGGTCAGCAGCGGGGTGTCGACGCTCATGTTGAGGGCGCCGGCCGATTCGTTCTTCATCCACACCTTGTAGGTGATCGGCATGGTGTGATCCTCCGCCGGCTCCCAGGTCAGGTAGACCGTCTGGCTGCTGTCGCCCTTCTCGGCCTTGCTGACTCCGCCAAAATCAGGCGCCTGGGTATCGACGGTCGGGGTGACGGCGGCTGCCGTGACTGACGGGTCGGACCAGTTGCCGGCGGTGTCCTTGGTGCGCAGACCGAAGTACAGCCCCTGGGCCGGCGTGAGGTTCTCGACGACAACTTCCGTAGCCGCGCCGCGCTTGTAGGTCATCGGCACCGGCGCGTAGTTGGTGGTCGAGATGAAGTTGGTGGCGATCGCCGACGACGTGCCCATGCGCAGGTCGTAGACGTACGGGGTGGTGTCGTCGACGCCGGCGTCATCGCCCGGAGCATTCCAGCTGACCTTGATCGAGCGCGGGTTCGGCCCGGCCACGGCGGTCAGGGTGACGGTCTCCGGCTTGACGTCATCGGTGTACCAGTGCGGCGTGCGCGGCATGTCGAAGTGGCAGTCGACATTGGAGCAGGTCACATAGCTGGTCCCTGAGCCGTTGGTGATGCCGTTGCTGTCGTTGGCCCCGCCGATGATGCGGCGGAAGTAGTTCGAGGTGGCATTCGGCATGGTCGCCGGGGCGACGTTGTCGTTGTGCTCGCCGACCACATAGGAGCTGCCAGACGAGTAGGGATGACAGTAGTTGCAGGCTTCCGCACCGGTGATCCCCTTGGCGGTCAGGGCCGCCATGTGTTCGGCGTGCTTGCCGGGACGATCCGGATAGACGTTGCCGCGCGAGCCGTTCGGGGCGAAGGAACCGCCGCCGCCATGGCAGCCGTCGCAACCGCCGCCGGTGGAAGCCGCATCGCCGCTGGCCGGCTGCAGCGCCCAGCGCACGGTCGAGGGGGCTGTGGCGATATTGACCGGGAAGTCATGGAGGCCGTCGTTGGAACCGACGCCGTCGTTGCTCGGACCATCGTGGCAGCCGGCGCAGCCGGACTTCCAGGTGCCGACCGGGTTCTCGTTGCGGCTGTGACTGGTGCTGGTGTTATTGATGGTGAGCTTGCCATCGCCGTGCAGGGTGGTGGCCCCGGCGTCGGTGGCCTTCCAGTCGTTGCTGCCGGTCGTCCATGGATAGGCGTTGGTGCTGGCGCCGATGACGTGGCAGGCGGTACAGGCGTAACTCAGGCTGCCGGTGCTGTTGTGGTTGCTGCTGTTGCCGCGGGTCGGGCTGACCGCGTGGCCGACACCGGCGTTCCAGCCGCTGGCGTAGTCGCCGTGGCAGTTGGCGCACTCGGCGCCGTTGGTGGCGGTGACGGTCGACTTCCACTTGCGGGTCCAGGAGCCGCCGTCGGCGTGGCAGGCCACACCGGAACCGGAGCAGGAACCGCCGCTGGCCGCGTCGGTGTACGTCGCAAAGAGGCCGCGATGCTGGTCGTTGGTATTGTCGGCATCATCCGCCGTCCAGGTGCCGTTGACGTGGGTCGCCTGGGCACTGATGGTAGTATGGCAGGTGGTGCAGGCCGTCAGGGTGCCGTCATGCTTCTTGCCCGAAACGGTCGGGGTCAGCACGTGCATATTGTACTGCGGCATGTAGTTCGGTCCGGAGACCGAGGTCTTGTCGCCGCCGATGTAGGCGGAGGCGCCGCTGCCGCTGTGGCAATCGGCACAGGCGATCGCCGCGCTGCCGCCGGTCCAGTCACCGGCTTCGGCCGAGAGGTGGCAACTGTTGGTGCAGGAGCCGTTGCCCGGGGCAGCAGTGATCTTGGAGCTGCCGCCGCCGGCGTTCCTGGTGCCGTCGATATGGGTCGAGGCGGTGATCTGGGTGGTGGTGCTGTTGGCGTGGCAGTCGGCGCAGCTCCCTGAGACGTAGCTGGAGACCTTGGCCGCGAGATGTTTGGTATGGGCCGCCGAGGTCGGGCTGGCGATGTGGCAGATGGAGCAGTTGGCCAGGGCGGTTCCCCACGGGTAGCTGTTGGCGCCGGAGGCCGGGGCGGTCACGCCGTCGCCGGCGTTATGGCAGACGTTGGTGCCGCAGCCCTGACCGGCACTGTAGGTGAAGGTCACCACATTGCTCGACACGGTAAAGGTACCGTTGAGGTGATTATTGGTCGGCGGGGTGCCGGGGCTCCCCCACGCCACCGTCTCGCTGGCCGTCTTGTGACAATCGTTGCAGGTGATGGTGCGCCCGAAGTTGGTCGCCGCCGAGGTGTGGGCGACATGGGTGCCGCCGTTGGAGCTGGCGACCGAGCCGTCGGTGACGTCGACATGGCACATGATGCAGGCGCTGGTCGCCCCGCCGTACCAGCTGAAGTTGGTCGGGCTGGTCGGGGTGGTCTTGTTGTTGTGGCAGTCGACCGTGGCACAGGTGCGGTTGGTGACGCCATCGTAGGAAGCGTTGCTGTCGACCGACGACTGAGTCAGATCCCACATGGCGTACATGCGGGTGACATCTGCCGGCAGGTAAGAGGTCTGGCCGTGGGTCGCGTCCATCGGGTTGCCAGATGCCGTCCCGTGGCAGTAGGCGCAGAGGAATTTCTGCTTGGCGTCGGCGGTGCCGTTGCCGTTGTTGGTCAGCAGCTGCGCGATCGTCTCGTTGTACTTGGCCTTGGCCAGGACCTCCATGTGCTTGAAGTGGGCACCGGAGTTGTCTTCAGAGGTATTGTCACCGGCGGTATTGGGGCCATCCGGCCAGTAGCCGTTGGCATTGGTACCGACATAACCACCATGGCAGCCGGAGCAGGAGACGTCCGGCGCATTGCCGGTCACCGTCTGGGTGGTGAGGCTGGTCGTCGTGACGCGGAAGGTGTGGGCCGCATCGTTGCTATGGCACGACGTGGTGGTGCAGCCGGCGCGATCCGGGTTCGGAACGGTGTCGATGGCGAAGGTGTTGGTTCCCGCCACCTGGTTCATGGTGATCTTGTCGTCGCCGTGGTTGCTGTTGGTCCCGGTCGGATCCCACTTGCTGGTCCACTTGTAGCCGGCCGAGCCGATGGCGTGGCAGTCCGAGCACGGGTAGGTCAGGTTGCCGACGTTATTGTGCTTGGTACCGCGGGTCGGGTTCTCGGTATGCGGCGCCACGCCGGTGTTCCACCCGGAGGTGTAGTCGCCGTGGCAGTTGGCGCACTCGGTGCCGTTGGTGTTGTACGCGGTGGTCGACCACTTGTAGCTCCAGGTCGTCCCGGCGCTGTGGCAAGTGGTGGCGCAGGTCCCGGCAGGTTGGTTGTAGCCGGCGATGGCGGCAACCGTTATGGCAGAGCCGGTATTCAGCACGCCGTTGATATGATTGGTCGGCGTCGTATTCGGCGAGGTGCTATGACAGGTGACGCAGTCGGCAGTGCCACCGCTGCCGTTGTCGAAGCTGCCGTCGTGGCTGTTGCCGGTCACGGTCGGCCCGCTCGGGCTGTTGTCGTGGATACCCGAGGTCGGGTTGTAGGCCGCGGTGTTGGTCTCGGTATGGCACATCACACAACCGGCGCTGGTCGCCGGGATGGCCACATCCCAGTCCGGGGTACCGGAGGCGTGGCAACCGGTGGTGATCCCGCCGGTGCAGGTGTTGTTGGGACCGCCGGCATCGGCGGCGCCGCCGCTGTAGACCATCCCTGAACGGGTGACGGTTGCCTCATCGAGCGTGGCGTTGGCACGCCCCTGCAGCAGGATGCCGTCGTTGCCGGCGCCGCTGTAGTTGGGGGCGATGATGTGGGTCAGCACGCCGCGGATCGCCGTGATCGTCGGACTGTAGCTGACGTCGTGGCACTGGGCGCAGGTCATGTTGTTCTTGTCGAAGTGCTTGTTGTGGGTCGCCGAGACGGCGCGGGTGCCAGCCGCATTGTTGCTGGCACCGGTCGGCGATGCCGCTGCGTAATGGCAGGCGTTGCAGTTGAGGCCGTTGACGTCGGTCCAGGCACCGTCGGAGGCGCTGGACGCATGGCAGGCGGTGGCACAGGAGAAGTTGGTCGTCTCATAACCAACCGCCGTCGCCAGTACGCTGCGCCGGTTGGTCTGCCCCTTGGCATGATTGCCGCGGGCGCCACCGGCGGCCTGGTCGGCGGTCAGGTCGTAGGTGTACTGGTCGGCGCCGGTGTGGCACCAGGCGCAGTCAGTCCGGTCTTCGACATCCTTGTCGTTCGATGCAGTATTCGAGTGCAGTTCCGGATCAGTGAGCGCGGTCCCCTTGCGGTGGGCACCGGTCGCCGGCGGGAAGTCGTGGCAGGCGTTGCAGGCCGTGCCGACACCGACCTTGAAGGCGTTGGTCGAGTCGGTGTGGGTTGCATGGCAGGTGAAGCAGTTGGAGCCGATGTTGTGGCCGGTCGGCGCCTGGCTGTCGGTATTGTTATTGTTGTTGTGCGAGGTACCCGCCGCAGATGTATGGCAGGTGGCGCACAGGTCATCGGCGTTGAGCTCACCGGCTGACCCGGCCGCACCGTCGTCCTCGTCGTAGGAGTTGTCACCGGTCAGCGCCGTGAAGGCAACTGTACCGGTGTAAGCACCGGCCGTGATGTCGTTGCTGTTCTGCTCGGTCTGCGAGGCGATGATCATCTGAATATTGCTGGTGCCGTGCAGGTTGTGGCAGGCGATGCAGAGCTTGCCCTGATGGCTATTGATGTTGCGCGTCGCCACCGAAGCCGCCTTGGTCGGGTGGGCCGGGGCGCTTCCGTGGCAGTTGCCGCAGAAGGCGTTCTCGTTGCCGGCATAGGTTGCCGGGAAGCCAACGTCCGTGCGCAGCATCGCCGTGTTGCCGGAGGTACCGTCCCAATGCTGGGCGCTGGTGGTGACGTGGCAATCGGCGCAGTTGCTATTGGCCGCAACATTCCCGGAGACCGGGTAGGCGCCGCTGGCTGTCGGGCGGTTATGACCGGCCGAGCGGGCGAAATTGAAGACCGGCGGGGCCTTCCCTTCCAGGTCAGCGCCACATTTGATGCCGGCGTGGCAGGTGGCGCAATCGGTGGTTGCCGGGCTCCCCCAAACCGGCAGGACTTCACCGGCCTCGGCATCGTAGCCGTGGCATTCCTGGCAGATGTCGGCGAAAGCTACACCATCCACCGGCGGCTTCATGTTGACCACACCGTCGAGGTGTCCGGCGTGGGTACCGGCATCGGAACCGGTGCCGTGGCACTCGGCGCACGCCAGGGTCGGACCGGTGGCCGAAGAGATATGGCGGGCATGGGATCCGGTCGAAATCGGCCCGGCGCCACCGTTGCCGCTGCTATCGGACGCAAGACCTCCGTGGCAGGAGTCGCACTGCATGTCGGTACCGTTGTCCCAGTCGGCGGTCACTTCACCGCCCTGGCTGGCAACGTTGTGGCAATAGGTGGCGCAGACGCCGGTCGAGGCGGTGTAGGTCGAGGTCGTCAGTTCGGTATTGAAGCCGGTCCCGTCGAAATTGACATCGATGTCACCGTTGACGTGCTTGCCGCCGGTGCGGCCGTCCATGGCGTTAACCGCCAGCGCCGTGGAGCTGGCAGCCGACTGCACATGGCAAACCGAGCAACTGAAGGTCTTGCCCATGTTCAGCGTGGTGGCCCCGCCCAGGTGGGCCAGGTGGGCTGCAGAATTCTGTTTTTGCCCGGCGCCCATGGTCGTGGCGGTGTTGCCATGGCAAGCGGCACACTCGTTCGCCTGGGTATGAATCGAGCCGTAGCCGCCGGCCGCGTAGTTGGAACCGTTGCCAACCCACGGCGGCGTGACGTTCACAAACGTATAGACGCGGTTCGGGCGGCTGGCTCCACTGTACGGGGCACCGTTGGTGTGGCAATAGACGTTGCTGCAGGTGTACGGCGAGTTGATGTTGTAGGCCGGATTCATCCCGCCATGCTTGGCGATACCGTCGAAGGGAACGTCGCGGAAGGTGTTCGGTCGGGTCGCCGGGGCCTCGCGGTGACCGCCGGCAGACGAGCCCGCATCCGGGCCGTGGCAGACCTTGCAGTTGTCGATCCCGGCGCTCCCGACAAAGTACCAGTCGGTCGCCAGTGTATTGGCCGGGCTGAGCGGCAGGTCGCGGCCGGCATGGACCTTGTGGCCGGTGGTGGATTCGTCCTTCTCGTGGGTGGTGCTGGTCACGTAGTCGTACGGGGTATTCGGATCCGTTGACTTGTTGACCGCGTAACCGCCATCGACGCCGGTCCCTCCCGGCGGACGGTCGCCAGGAGAGTTGAGGTACGGCGGGAAACCGTGGCACTGGCCGCAGGTCGCCGCCGAGGCGTCACGGTTAAATGAATACTGGTTAGCCGGGTCATTGTGCTTGTGACAGACGTTGCACTGATTGCCGTTCCCAGGCAGATGCTCAGCAGCCTTGGCCCCGATCGTGCCGCTGTTCACGTCCCCATGGCACTTCTCGCAGAAGCCGTTGGCGCTGCCGCCACCGATGTCATCCGCCCAGTTGAGCCGGGGGTCACCGGCGGTGAACGCATTAAAGGTGATATTGGCGCTGGCGCCATTGGTGCCGTTGGGACGGGTCGGCACCGCACCGTTGCTGGCGCTGCGCAGCATGTAGTCGCTGGTGTTGCCGACCGGGTCGTGGCCGTTGTGGCAGTCGAGGCAGCCGAGCTTGTGGTCGCCGCTCAGGCCCTGGCCGTGCAGCTCGTACTTGTGGCAGCTCTGGCAGAGATTGGAACGCAGCTGGGCGGTACCGGTGCCGGCAGCATTGCGTGACGGGCCGGTCCGGTGTGCACCATCACTACGCAGCAGTTCGCCGGGGCTGTTGAGAAGGCCGGTCCGGTTGGCCAGACCGTCAGCGGTAGTCGCATCGGAATCGGTGTAGTGCACGCCGTGGCAGGAGACGCAACCTACGCCGCCGTTGCTTAACTGCACTTTGGAGGAGTGCCCGCCGGTGAAGGTGTCGATCTCCGCCTGGGTGCGCAGATCGTTGGGGCTGGCCGCCTGAGCGGCCGCGTAATCGGTCACCATCGGGTGGGTGTTGATGGTGAGAGAATCCGACTTGTCGAGATCCACGTGGCAGGCCCGGCACATGACTTCCGGCTGCATCGGCGCGTTGGAGTTGAGCGCATTGCGGATCAGCAGCTTCGGGTTGGCCAGGATATTCCCATCCCCGAGGTCGGCATCGCCGTGGGGGTTGTGGCAGCGCGAGCAGGTGACCTTGCCGGTGGAGGCATTATAGCGGCTATAGAAGCCGGCGTAGAGCGGATTGGTCTTGTCGGGGGCCTTGGCACCGGCCGCGGCCCTCACGTCGGAAACGCCCCAGCCGTGCGACTGGCCGGTGTAGCTCCCGGCGCCAAGTACCGCCGAGGCGGCGCCGAACAGGTCGTTTTGATCAGCTAACGCATTGTAGCGCGCGTTCGGAATCCCGTCATACCAGGCGGCCGGCGCCGGAGTGCTGTCTGTAAATGTCCCCGTAGTGGAATGACATTCCAGGCAGACGTTGTTGGCGCCCATGGCCGTGATCGCCATACCTGCCTTGTGGCACTGCTTGCAGTCGAAGTAGTGCAGCGTGGCAATAGCCGCAAGCGACCGCGACGGCAGCGCCATCAGCATCAGCAACCCCAGACCGGCCAGAAAAAGGAACCGACTCATAGAGAGACTCCTCTTTGAAACTGCGGAAGACACCTTGTGCGCCCTGCAGACGACCTCCCCCTGTAACGCTAAATGACAAGCTTATCCTGCGCCAAAACACAAAGTTGCGCATAGTTACGAAAAAAATTCTTCCACTCAGGTTGGTCTTGAGATTTTTCGCGCGCTCAGCCACCAGGTTTCCGGTCATCAGCATCAACAGCGCTAAAAGCACTCATCATCCCCTCAGTCTAATGTACAGACGCCTATTAACAAGCAGGCCCCGGCAAATAAGGGCTTAACTGGCACACACCTGCATCAGAAATATCCACCAGAACTGCCTCCAAATGCTCCCGGCTCCATACCCTCGGCTTCTTCGTCTTGCAAATTAAGATATCAAGAAATATGCCACTATTTCGGTCACAAATAGAAACCAGAGAAAAACCCTATTTTCCGAAAGGTTATACAAAATATTTCCAATTTTATTTTACTTCGCCGTAGAGATTTTCTGCAAGTGTGTGTGGTGGTGGGGGGGAGGGCTTAAAAAGCGAGGGCCGGGAAGATCCCCGGCCCTCAGGCAGTGCATTGAGTTTGTTGCGTTTACCGTGTTGTTACCACGGCGTTACCTTGTTCCAGCCGCCGACATTGTCCACCGAGTCGTAGCGGTGACAGTTCTGGGCGGTGTTCCAGGTGGCAGCCTTCTCACCGTTGTCCTCCGGACTAGTCCAGGAGGTCATGGTCTGATTCCCCTGGCCCAGAGAACTCGATTGCCAGGTGTTCTGCCGCGTATCGAGGCAGTTGGTGATCATCAGCTTCGGCAGGCGCGAAGCATGCGGGTTGTGACACTTGGAGCAGGTGAAGGCATGATAACCGATATCGGTCGTGCCGGCATCGACCGTGACCCCCCAGCCAAAGGACCTGTAGGCATAAGGCTGAGCCGCTCCGATCACCGGAGTACGCGGTGAGTTGTAGCTCTGGGCATTCCGGTAACTGTAGCCGCGGTTATTACCGACAACCGCAGCCTGCAGACCCATATCAGGAACGTCAGAAACAGCGCCAGCGGTGTCAGCCCAGTTGCCGGAAGGTGCCGGGCGACCGCCGATCCCATGTCCGAAAATGTTGGCAGCAGCACTCGCCGTACCCCCAAGAGTTGCATTGCTGTGGCCGTTACTGCCGATCCAGAGGTTCTCTCCGGTCCGTTTATCCATAGTATCGACATTGGTGCCGTGGCAGAGGGTACACAGACCGGCCGAGGTTGCCAGCGACATCCCGGCGGTCGGGTAGTTGTTGTTCTGGTCGATCTGGAAGCCGCCCTGCTCATTACCACCGGCACGCGGTACGGCACCGTAAATGGCGACTGCTGCCGCGTAGGTTTTGCCCCACGGCGCACCGTCTTCCGGATACGGGTTGCGGATCCAGGTGCCACGCAGGTACGGCTGACCCGTATAGCTGTCGTTCGGCGCCTTGTTGAGGTTGTGAACATCGTGGCAGTTGGAGCAGCGGATCTTGTCCACGGTGTCCTTGGTTTCGCTATAGGCCTCCATCGAACCGGAGACAGCACTGGTCCCGGTCTCGCTGGTCGAATGAGTCGACTGAATGGCGCCGGTCTTGTAGCTGAAATCGGCGACCGGGCTGCTCCAAGAGGCGGTGGTCCAGTTGGAGCTGGTCACCGTCCCGTAGTTGTAGTTCGACGCATTCGGCGGCACCGTGCCGGTGTTGTTGCTGCCGGTGTCGGCGCCCCATTCGGAGATACCGTTGGCATCGTGGCATTGCCAGCACAGTTCCGCCTCGGTGGCGCGGGCGGCACGACCACCGATGGAGGCCTTCAGGTGAATGCCGCCGGACTTGTAGTTGATCCCGACCTGGCTGCTGTTGGACAGGATCAGCGCCGTGCCGCCGACGGTATCCCGTGGGTGACCGCCAAAGTGACAATAGGTGCAGTTGCCGGCCATCGGGTCGGTGGCCCAGCCGTCGTTGGCTGCCGAAACCCCGCCGGCCGGGTCGGTGACATGGCTCGGTGTCGTGCCGCCCATATTGTGGCAACCGACACAGTCAAAGCTCTGGTTGCTGTCCCACTTCGGCGACGATGCCGAGGGGTGGCAGCTCTCGGGATCCATGTTGCTGCAGGTGCCGGCCGTGGTGGCCGTCCCCGGTGCCCAACTGGCGTTCTCGCCGGCTGCCACCTTGTCGAGTTTGACGTCGACGTCGCCATTGGCATGCTTTCCATCCAGGTTACTGGAGCTGGCGTAGCTGCCGGGGTGGCAGAGGTTGCAGCTGTCCCCTTTGGAGAAGCGGAAGCTGTAGTTCAGGTGCTTCTCGTGCTGGCCGATGTACTTGCGATCCTTCTCATCCGGGTCGGTCAGGTTGTAGTTGCCGTGGTTGTCGAGCACCGGCGAGGCCTTGACCTGATCCGTCGCCCCGGCATCGAAGGCCCGGCTGTAGAAGTAGTCGGTGGTGCGGGCCGGGTTGCCGTGGCAGGAGGCGCAGTTCAGGTACGCTGCCGCGGTCCAGGTCGGCGTCGGCAGGGTGGCGAAGAGCGTCCCCCCACCGTCCGGATCGGTACCGGCGCCGCTGTGGCAACCGCCGACACCCATGGCGCCGAAGTTGATGCAGGTACCATCATCAAGCGCATCGCCCACATCGACATAGTTGCCGTTGCCGAAGCCACCGAAACCATCGGTATCGTCGTACATGATGTAGTCGCCGCCGGAACCGATCGGCAACCCGTTGTTGGTGTAGTAGATGCGATTGCCGGAGATAATCCCCTGACGCGGCCCGCCCGGACCGTAGCCCATGGTCAATACGCCGTCCTGGTGATCGAGCCCGTAAGTTTCGGCGGCCGCCCCGTGGCACTTGGTGCAATCCTTGAGAGTGAAGCCGTGCAGTTTGTGGTTGCCGACCGACTCCACGATCGACGGCGCAGTGGTATGGCACATGCCGCAGCGCGGGCCACCCACTGCCTGGTCGGTCCCGACTGCCTTGGCGGTGGAGATAGCCGATGCCTTGGCCGGAGAACCATCATCGTAAGTCTTGATAGCGAAGTAGTAGGTGGTCCCCGGCGCCAGCCCGGTGACTTCGAAAGTCTGGACCTTGCCGCCGAAATCGGGGGACGGCTCGTTGACACACTGGGTCGCCGAGGCGAAGTTCCCTTCAGTGATCGCTGCCGTCGAGTAGCGGATGTCGTAGTAGGCCGCCCGGCCGTTGTTGGCATTATCGTCGCCCGGGGCCGTCCAGGTCAGGGTCACGGAGCCCGATTTCGGTCGTGCCCTGGCCACCAGGTCGCTGATCGTCCCCGGCGCCACGTTGTCGGCACTGTTGTTCACCGCCTTGTTGTTGGTGGTCGATCCGGCGCCGGTGTAATGCCCGTAGCCGTCGCCGGCCAGCAGCTTGACCGCCATGGTCGCCGAACCGCTGATGCCGGCCTCCTGCGTATTCCAACTGTAGTTGGTGGTCGCGGCAGGGATGTTCTTGGCGATCAGATAGCGATAGGTGCTCCCGTTATCATCCGAACCGAACAGATCGTAATGCACCGTGTCGCTCAAACCGTCGACCGTATCGGTCGAAGCGGTCCAGGTGACATTCAGGTTGGCCCCGCTGACCGTAGCGGCGACGGCCGGGTCGCTCGGCACCGTATTCTGGATGCGCTCGGCCACGGTCAGGTCGCCGCGGTAGGCGGTACTCCCGTAACCGGCTTTGACGCCGACCCCTGTCGATGGCTCAGACAGACGGATTGCCAGACGCTGCCCGGAAGTAATGGTCTTACCGGCCACATCGACCAACTTGAACTGGTAGACGCGATCGGCACGGCTGCCCAGAGTGATGTCCTTGGACACGCCAAGGGAGGTAAAGTTGGTGCCGTTGGTCGAATAACCGATCTCGGCACGCACCGTGGCGGAGCTGTTGCCGGTATCGAGGTAGACCGCAAAGGTATCAACGTAGTAGGTCACAGAGTAGGTATTATTTGCCCCAGGAGCGAAAACGATCCCGGTCGTCCCGAACGCCACCGTGTCAAGAACTCCTGTCCCGGCCGCCCCGTCTTTGACCAGGGTCTTCGAACCATTGGTCCGGTAGGTATGGTTGGTCTTGGTGACCAGCGGTTCCGCCGTCGGCGTAGCCGAGACGATCTGGTCGTTGCTGTCGCAATTGTTGTTGGCATCGCAGGCGCGCACACCGAAGTTGTAGATGGTGTCGTTCACCAGCGAATCCGGAACGGCGGAAGTGAGCACGATGTTGCTTCCCTTGACTCCGGTCAACAGCGGCGAATCGACATCCATATCAAGGGCGCCGGCGCTCTCCGCCTTCCTCCAGACCTTGTAGGTAATCGGCATCGAATGATCTTCCGCCGGGGTCCAGGTCAGGTAGACGGTTCCGCTTTGGTCGCCCTTGATCGCCTTGTTGGCGCCGCCGAAGGCCGGCGGGGTTGCTGCGCCATCCGTTGCCGGCAGGGCGCTGGCCGCAGACGAGGCCGCCGACCAGTTGCCGGCCGTGTCACGGGTCTTGAGTGAGAAGTAATAGGTGGTGCCGATATTCAGGTTACGGATCACCGCCTCGGAGAGCGAACCCTGCTTGTAGGCCGCCGGCAGGTTCCCGGCATAGTTGGTCGTCGAGCTGAAATCGGTGGCAATCACCGAACTGGTGCCGTAGCGCAAATCATAAACATACGGGGTGGTGTTGGCCACGTTGTTGTCGTCGCCCGGCGCGTTCCAGGAAACCTTGATGGAACGCGGTTCGGGACCGGCCACGGCGGTCAGGCTCACCGCCGCCGGCGCGATGTCATCGGTGTACCAGTGGGGGGTCACCGGTTGTTCGAAGTGGCAGTCGATGTTGCTGCAGGTGACATAGTTGGTCCCGGAACCGTTGGTGATACCGTTACTGTCATTGGCCCCGCCGATGATGCGACGGTAGTAGTTGGAGGTAGCGTTCGGCATGGTCGCCGGCGCGCTGGCGTCGTTGTGCTCGCCGACCACGTAGGAACTGCCGGACGAGTAGGGATGACAGTAGTTGCAGGCATCCGTACCGGTGATCCCCTTGGCGGTCAGAGCCGCCATGTGCTGGGAATGCTTGCCCGGGCGATCCGGCCAGACGTTACCGCGCGAACCGTTCGGGGCCATGTTCCCGCCACCACCGTGACAGCCGTCGCAGCCGCCGCCGGTGGCCGCCACATCGCCGGCCGCCGGCTGCAGCGCCCAGCGCACCGTCGACGGAGCGGTGAGAATATTCACCGGGTAGTCGTGGTTGCCGTCGTCCGCACCCTGGCCGTCGTTGCTCGGGCCGTCGTGACAGCCCTTGCAGCCCGACTTCCAGGTGCCGACCGGATTCTCGTTGCGAACGTGGGTGGTGCTGTTGCTGTTGATGGTCAGCTTGCCGTCCCCATGCAGGGTGGTCGCCCCGGCATCCGTGGCCTTCCAGTCGTTGGTGCCGGTCGTCCACGGGTAGTTGCCGGTAGTGGCGCCGATGACGTGACAGGCGGTGCAGGCATAGGTCAAGGTGCCGGTGCTGTTGTGGGAACTGCTGTTGCCGCGGGCCGGATTGGTGGCATGGCCGACGCCGGTGTTCCAGCCGCTGGTGTAGTCGCCGTGGCAGTTGGCGCACTCGGTACCGTTGGTGTTGCCGGCGGTGGCCGACCACTTGTAGCGCCACGAAGTGCCGGCGCTGTGGCAGGTGGTGGCGCAGGTTCCGGGGCTGCCATCGGTCCAAGCCGCAAACATGCCGCGGTCGGTGTTGGCAGGACCGTCTGGCAGCAAGGTCCCATTCGGGTGAGTCGCCGACTGTGCGGCCATATTGGAATGGCAGAAGTCGCAGGTGGTCGACAGGCCGGTGTCGGTATGCACCTTGCCGGAAACGGTCGGCACGGTCAGGTGCATGTTGTACTGCGGCATGTAGTTCGGCCCGGAGACCGAGGTCTTGTCGCCGCCGATGTAGGCCGAGGCGCCGCTGCCGCTGTGGCAGTCGGTGCAGGTGATCGCCGCGGCACCTCCGGTCCAGTCGCCGGCCTGCGGCGAGAGGTGGCAGGTGTTGGTGCAGGAGCCGTTGCCCGGGGCCGCGCTGAGCTTGCTGGCGTAGGTGACGCTGTTGTTGATGTGCGCCGCGTTGGTCGCGGCCGGGTGGCAGTCGCTACAGCCGGTCACGTAGGTCGCGACCTTGGCCGCGGTGTGCGCCGGGTGCGCGTCGGTGGTCGGCGTCGCGTCGTGGCAGATGGTGCAGTTGCCCAGGGCCGCGCCGTTCCACGGATAGGGGTTGGTCTTGGGCGGGCCGCCCTTGCCGTCCTCGTGGCAATCGTTGGTACCGCAGGAGAAGGCGCTGTAAGTGAAGGTCACGCTGCCGGCGATGCTGTAGCTGCCATTGAGGTGGCCGGTGGCCGGCGCGGTGTTGCTCGCCCAGTTGGTCGCCGCCTGGTGGCAGTCGGCGCAGCCGATGGTGCGGCCGAAGGTCGCCGCGGCGCCGGTGTGGGCGACGTGCTTGGCCTCGGCGGTCACATCGACGTGGCACATGATGCAGGCGCTGGTCGAGCCGCTGTACCAGGTGTAGCTGGTCGGCGTGGTCGGGGTGGTCTTGTTGTAGTGGCAGTCGACCGTGGCGCAGGTCTTGTTGGCACTCGACCAGACCCCGTTGTCAGCCGTGCTGCGGGTCAGGTCCCACTGCGCGTACATGCTGTTCACCTCGGCCGGCACATTGGCCAGTACGCCGTGGTCGCCGTCGGAGCCCGGATTGGTGTGGCAGTAGGCGCAGAGGAACTTCTGCTTGGCGTCACCGGTGCCGTTGCCGTTGTTGGTCAGCAACTGGGTCAGGGTTTCGCCGTACTTGACCTGGGCCAGCACGGTCATGTGCTTGAGATGGGCACCGGAGTTGTCTTCGGTCCCGTTGTCGACAGCATTGGCGCCATCCGGCCAGTAGCCGAGCACGCTGGTGCCGCCCGGGGCATAGCCACCATGGCAACCGGAACAGAGAACATCCGGGTTGGGACCGGTCACCGTCTGAGTCGTGAACGCCGTCGTGGTGATCCGGAAGTTGTGCGCCGAATCGTTCTGGTGACAGGATGAGGTGGTGCAGCCGGCGCGATCCGGGTTCGGCACGGTGTCGATGGCGAAGGTGTTGACCGCCGTCTGGTTCATGGTGATTTTGTCGTCACCGTGATTGCTGTTGGTCCCGGTCGGATCCCACTTGCTGGTCCACTTGTAGCCGGCCGAGCCGATGGCATGGCAATCGGTACACGGATAGGTCAGATTGCCGACGTTGTTGTGCTTGTTGCCGCGGGTCGGGAATTCCGTGTGCGGGGCCACGCCGGTGGTCCAGCCACTGGTGTAGTCGCCGTGGCAGTTGGCGCACTCGGTGCTGTTGGTGTTGTAGGCGCTGGTCGCCCACTTGTAGCGCCAGGTGGTGCCGGCGCTATGGCAGGTGGTGGCGCAGTCGCCCGTTGCCACGGTGTAACCAGCGGAAGCGGCTACAGTGATGGCCGAACCGGTATTCAGAGTACCGTTGATGTGGTTGGCCACCACCGCTGTCGGTGAGGCAGTGTGGCAGGTCACGCAGTCGGCGCTGCCACCGCTGCCGTTATCAAAATTACCGTCGTGGGCGTTACCGGTCACCGTCGGACCGGACGGGCTGTTGTCATGGACACCCGAGGTCGGGTTGTAGGCCGCGGTGTTGGTCTCGGTATGGCACATCACGCAGCCGGCGCTGGTCGCCGGAATGGTCACATCCCAGTCCGGGGTGCCAGAGGCGTGGCAACCAGTGGTGATCCCGCCGGTGCAGGTGTTGTTGGGACCGCCGGCATCGGCGGCGCCGCCGCTGTAGACCATCCCGGAGCGGGTCACCGTCGCTTCGTCGAGGACGGCATTGGCACGTCCCTGCACCAGGGTGCCGTCGTTGCCGGCGCCGCTGTAGTCCGGGGCAATGATGTGGGTCAGTACGCCGCGGATCGCCGTGATCGTCGGGCTGTAGCTGACGTCATGGCACTGGGCGCAGGTCATGTTGTTCTTGTCGAAGTGCTTGTTGTGCGTGGCGCTGACCGCTTCGCTGTTGCCGGCGGTGACGTTGCCGGCGCTGGTCGGCGAAGCCGCCGCATAGTGGCAGGCGTTGCAGTTCAGGCCGTTGACGTCGTTCCAGGCGCCGTCGCCGGCGGTCGAGGCATGGCACGCCGTGGTGCAGTTGAAGTTGGTGCTGTTGTAGCCAACCGACGTGGCCAGCACGCTGCGGCGGGTGGCCTGGCTGACGGCATGGTTGGCCCGCGCCCCGCCGGCCGCCTGGTCGGCCGCCAGATCGTAAGTGTAGAGATCGGCGCCGGTATGGCAGAAGGCGCAATCGCTGCGGTCTTCGCCGGCCAAATTCGACGCCGTGCTCGAGTGCAGTTCCGGATCGGTCAGCACCGTCCCCTTGCGGTGAGCGCCGGTCGCCGGCGGGAAGCCGTGGCAGTCGTTGCAGGCCGTGCCGGCGCCAAGGCGGAAGGCGTCGGTGGCATCGGCATGGGAGGCATGGCAGGTGAAGCAATTGCCCCCCTGGTAGTGAGTGCCGGTGCCGTTGTGAGCCGTGCTGCCACTGCGCTCGTTGTGCGTGGTCCCGGCTGCAACCGTGTGGCAGGTCGCGCAGATGTCATCACTGTTGATCTCGCCTCCGCCGCCTACCGCACCTTCATCCTCGTCATAGGAACCAAGATTGCCAACGCTGAAATCAGTTGCGTTGGTGAAATCGACGTTCGCCGCATATTTTCCTGTGGCCGACGTGTCCTTCGCCGTCTGACTGGCCGAACTGCTCCAGATCATCTGGATATTAGAGTCACCATGGACGTTGTGGCAGGCCACGCACAGCTTGCTGCGGTGGGTGTTGATGTTCTTCACCGTCGCCGTTCCGGCCGCGCCGTGGCAGGCGCCGCAGAAGTTGTTCTTGTCGGCGTTGGTCGTGTAACTGGCCGGGAAGCTGCCGCCATTGAGCAGCATCATGTCGTCGCCGGTGGTGCCATCCCAGTGGCCGGCGTTGTCGGTGATATGGCAACCCGAGCAGTTTAGGTTCGCTGCCGGGTTGGCGCTCTGCCCATAAGCCCCGGAAGCCGTCGGGCGGTTGTGCCCGGTGGTTACGGCATTGCCGAAGCGCAGCGGCGTCTTGCCGTTAAAGGCGAGACCGCCGTAGGTGCCGGAATGGCAAGTAGCGCAATCGGTGGTCGAAGAGTTCCCCCACACCGGCAGGACTTCGCCGACTTCGTAGCCATGGCACTCCTTGCAGATGGAGACACTGTCGCTGCCAAACGCCGCGGTGTTCGTCGCCACCTTCATGTTGACAGTGCCGTCGAAATGGCCGGCGTGGGTGCCGGCGTCGGACCCGGTGCCGTGGCACTCGGCACAGGCCAGCTTCGGCCCGGTGCCCGTGGTCAGAATGTGACGGGCGTGCGAACCGGTGCTGATCGCCCCGTAGCCGCCGTCGCCGGCGATATCGGAAGCTTTCCCGCCGTGGCAGGAATCGCACTGCATATCGGTCGCCACGTCCCAGTCGGCAGTGAACGCCCCGCCGGCACCGGTGACGTTGTGGCAGTAGGTGCTGCATACGCCGGTCCCCTCCGTGAAAGTCGACGAAGCCAGATCGCCCCCGATATAGGCACTGTCAAAGTTGACATCGATCAGGCCGTTGACGTGCTTGCCCCCGGTGCCGCCGCTTTGGCCGTTCCGGCCGTCCATGGAGTTGATGGCAAGAGCCGTCGCGCTGGACGCCGTGTAGACGTGGCAGACCGAGCAGCTGAAGGTCTTGCCCATGTTCAGGGTGGTTGTGCCGCCCAGGTGGGCCAGGTGCGCAACCGAGTTGGACTTTTGCGCCCCGGTGCCGGCGGTCATGGTCGATACGTTGTTCCCGTGGCACTCCGCGCAGCGGGACCCCGTGCCATAGATCGAGCCGTAGCCGCCGTTGGCATAGCTGCCGCCATTGCCGATCCAACCCGGCGTGGTATTGATCCGCGTGTAGACGCGGTTCGGGCGGCTGGCGCCATTGTAGGGGGCACCGTTGGTGTGGCAATAGACGTTGCTGCAGGTATACGGAGAGTTGGGGTTGTACGCTGGGGTCAGCCCACCGGTCGTGGCGATTCCGTAGAAGACCACATCGCGGAAGGTGCCCGGCCGGGTGGTCGGGTTGATGCGATGCCCACCAGCCGTCGCACCGGCATCAAAACCGTGGCAGACCCTGCAATTGTCAATCCCGGCCGCTCCGACAAAGTACCAATCGTTGACACTCGTATCCAGAGGCCCGGGACCCGGCGGAACATCGCTGCTATCCGGGATGTCACGCCCGGCATGCACCTTGTGCCCGGTCTTGCTTTCATCCTTTTCGTACGTGGTGCTTAATACATAATCGTACGGACCGCCTTCAGCAACCTTGTTGTTGACTGCATAGCCGCCATCGACCCCGTCGTCGGGCGGACGGTCACCAGGCGAATTGAGATACGGCGGGAAGCCGTGACACTGGCCACAGGTCGCCGCCGTGGCGTCTCGGTTGAAGGAATAGGAATCGGCAGGGTCGTTGTGCTTGTGGCAGGCGGTGCATTGATTCTGGTTTCCGGCCGCATGCTCGTTAGCCAGGCCGACCATGGTGTCACTGTTGCAGTCACCGTGACACTTCTCGCAGAAGCCCGCAACTCCGCCCTTGTTTTCGTCCGCCCAACTCATGCGGGTGTTCCCGGTATTGAACGTCGTCGGAAAGGTCACGCTCTGCTCACCGCTGTTGACGCGGTTGAAGCGCGTCGGCACCGGGCCGTTGCTGGCACCGCTGCGCAGCATATAATCAGTGGTGCTGGCCGGGTCGTGGCCGTTGTGGCACTCGAGGCAGCCGACCATGTGGTTGTCGGTACCCTGGCCATGCAGTTCGTACTTGTGACAGCTCTGGCAGAGATTAGAACGCAGTTGGGCGGTGCCGGTCGCACCGTTGCGGGCTCCGCCGGTGAGATGGGCACCGTCGCTGCGCAGCAAGTCGCCAGGGCCGGTCAGCAAACCCGCCCGCTGACCGTCGGCCGTGTTCTTATTGGAATCGACGAAATGGACGCCGTGGCAGGAGAGACAGCTCACTCCGCCGCTAACGATTTGCACCTTGGAGGCATGGCCGGTCGTGAAGGTGTCGATCTCCGCCTGGGCCCGCAGATCATTGGGGCTGGCAGCCTGGGCGGCGGCGTAGTCAAGAATTACCGGATGAGTGTTGACAAGGAGGGAATTGGGCTTGTCGAAATCGACGTGGCAGGCCCGGCACATCTTGTCCGCAGCCATCGGGGCATTGTTCAGCGTCGCGTCACGAACCAGCAACTGCGGATTGGCAAGAGGGTTCACGTCAGGGATTCCGTCGCCATCGGGGAAACCATCAGGCACCGGCGCGCGTGTGATGTTATTGAGAAGGTCGGGGGTCGTTTGTCCCGTAGAGTTGTTGACAAAGTCAACAACGGCATCCCCATGGGGGTTGTGACAGCGTGAGCAGGTGACCTTGCCGGTCGAGGCGTTGTAGCGGCTGTAAAAGCCGGCATACAGAGTCTTGTTTGGCGCCTGGGCGCCAGCTGAAGCCTTGGTGTCGGTTACGCCCCAGGCGTGAGAAAAGCCGGTGTAGGCGGTCGCGGGGGGCATTTGCGGGTTATTCGTGCCGGATCCGAACAGGTCACTGGTATCCGCGATGACGAAACGCTTGGTCGGCTCCGGGGTTCCGTTGTACCAGGGAGCGGGCACCGGCGTGCTATCCGACCACGACGCGCCATCAGCATGGCACTGCAGGCAGGTGTTATTGGCACCCATGGCCCCAATGTTCATCCCCGACTTGTGACACTGCTTGCAATCGAAGTAGTGCAACGTGGTGGCCGCCGGCACATACGACGGCAACGACAACAGCAGCAGCAAACCCAAACCGACCAGACCCAGGAACCTGTTCATAAGGAAGCTCCTCATCGAAACTGCGGACCGCACCTGACCTTGCCCTTGCACCACCCCAGCCACCTGCGCCGACAAAATTTGTGCGTCCATCAGACCAGCCTTCCCGTCATATCGCCAAAAATCAGAACCCCGCCCAGCTAAAACACCGGAACCCAGGGCAAACAAAAAAATCAAACTATTTCAGAGTGTTAGCCGATCATGCCAGCTAAAACCCACATTTCTCGCCATCGACAGAGTTCAACCAGCCACCCTTGCCCCAAAAACCACCTTCCTCATTAGAAAACATACACACTTATAAGCCTTTACGATGTTGTCGTTTTTTTATATTTTAATCATTGATGGTTGCAAATCATCCAGCCATTGCTTCACCAAGCCTTTTCACACGAAACACAGCAATTACAAGGGATATGCCACTTTTATGGTTATACATTAATTATGATATTTATTTAACATTATTTAAGGTTTATGTGTTTTGCTCAAATAAAATATTTTAAATATTTTTATTTAATGAAATGTGCGGGCAAAGAAAAAGCGGGGCATGAAAACCATGCCCCGCTCGCCACCCATCCCGCAACATTCCCGTCAGCCCATTGAGCCTCTCATCCCACCCCGGATTCGGCTAGAGGCAAAAAGAAAAGGGCCGGCGAATTGCCGGCCCTTTTCTTTTGCTGTGCTTAGCAGGGGTGGACGCTGCCACTCCCCACAACGCGGGGTTTTACATACTTCATGACTTCCTCCTCTCGTGTGGGGGACCCTTTGAGTGGGGCAACTTCCTCGAAGGAAGTGTTCCCGAAGCGTCCCCGGATCAACCTCTCTTCTACTTGGGTTCTACGACTTCCACCAATTGACCAGCCGTGACAGCCTGGACCACTTTCGTCCCACTCGGGAATACCACTTCGATCGAGTATTTTTTGCCGGCTGGGGCACCGAAATGGGCCACGGCGGGCTCCTGTGCGCAGAAGCCGGTGGCCGACTTCACTTCGCGCATCCCGACCAGCTTGCCATCGGCCAGTAACTTGACACGCGCGCCATAAGCGTCGCGGTTCGACTTGGTGCCGGTCAGCTTGACCTTCACCCAGTTCTTGTCGTTCTGGTTATTGAGGAACAGCTTGTTCTCGGCACCCCAGTTGACCACATAGAGATCGAGATCACCATCGTTGTCGACATCGGCCAGCGCGGTCGCCTTGGTGCGCACCGTGGCGCACTGAATCTGCGGCTGTTTGGCGGCGACGTTGACAAAGTTCCCCTTGCCGTCGTTCAGGTACAGCTGGTTGGCCAGCTTGCAGTCGCCCTCGTAAAGGTCGAGGTCGCCGTCATGGTCGATGTCGCCGAAGGTCGGGCCCTTGCCCCAGCCTTCCTTGGGCATGCCGCTGATCCGGCCATTGGCCTTGGCAAAGCTCCCCTTGCCATCGTTGATATACAGATTGTTGCCACCGATGTAGTTGGAGACGAACAGATCGAGGTCGCCGTCGTTGTCGATATCGCCGAAGACCGCGCCGAGACCCCAGTTGGGATCGTCGACGCCGCGCGCCTTGGCCTCTTCGCTGAATTTCCCGCCGTTATTGATGAACAGCTTGTTCGGCTCGCCGGCCGGGTAACGGCCGTTGACCACGTAGAGATCCTGGTCACCGTCGTTGTCGACGTCGGCCCAGACGCCCATCCAACTCCAGCTCTTGTCGCCCACCCCGGCTTCGTCGGTCACATCCGTGAAGGTGCCGTCGCCGTTGTTGCGATACAGGATATTCTTGGCGCCGACCCCATAGTTGGCGCAGTAGAGATCGAGCTTGCCGTCGTTGTTGTAATCGACCCAGGAGGCACTGTAAGTGAAGGCCTTCAGCCCGACGCCGGCCTTGGCGGTGACATCGGTGAAGGTGCCGTCGCAATTCCCCTTGAAGAGGATATTGGCCTCGATCTCGTACTGGCCGCCGTTGGCCAGGTAGAGATCCTGACAGCCATCGTTGTCGAAGTCGCCGAAGACGCTCCCCATGGTGAAGCCGGGGAAGTCGACGCCCTTGCCGGCAGTCGCCGCGGTCTCCTGGAAATTGGCGTTCCCCTTGTTGATGTACAGCCGGTTGGCGCCACCCTTGTTGGAGACATAAAGGTCCACCAGGCCGTCGCCGTTGACATCGGCGAAAGCTGCCCCTTTGCCGAGACCGTCATCCGCAACGCCCGCCTTCACGGAAACGTCGACGAACTCCTGGGCCAGCGCCGGGCTGGCCAATAGAGCCAGCGCAAAAACTCCGACAAGAATCTGTCCCGCCTTTTTACTCATGGCTTTCTCCTTTTCACCGAACCAACGTAATTATTGCAAGGATAGCAGACCATCCACCATTTGCCAGAAGAGCCCGTATAAACTCGCCAGAAACACGACAAGCCCCCGTAAGCAATAGAGGAAACGTGACGGCCTCCTCGGCGGTTTGCCATGGGCACCACAGACACTTCAACTATTCACCACTTTTAACATGCAAAATTGGCGCCCAAAAAACCGAAAGCTGACCAGTCAGCTCCCGACCCTGAACATTCTACCACTATCGGGCATCAAATCCATCCGCAGACAAAAAACCGGGCCTAAAAGAAGGAACAGACGTACTCGGCAAGCCCTTCGCCAACTTCGATTTCAAAAAACGAGTTGGCAGGCACATCGAACCAGGTCCCGGCCGGAAAGCCGATCCAATCCCCCTCCCCGGCGATCCGCACCCGGCAGGCCCCGGCAACAATCTCCATGCGCTCGGCCACACCGGTATTGAACTTGTAGCCTCCCGGATAGATCAGGCCCAGCGTCTTGCGACTGCCGTCGGCAAAGGTGATGGCATGGCTCACCACCTTGCCGTCGAAGTAGACGTTGGCTTTGCAGGTCACAGTGACGTTGGAGAAATTCTCCGGGGAACGATAGTCCATGGGTTGGCTCCTAGCTTATCAGGTTCAGGTTCAGGTTCAGATTGAGGTCGGGTCTACCTCGCGCCCCCACCTCGCGCCGTTTATCTTTCACTCTTCCCGCTCAAATAATCTCCCAATAATGACCGACTGTGCTCATCCTCATGGCAGTAGACACAGAGGTTCTCCCAGTTGCTGCCGTCGGACGGGTTGTTGTGGTGATTGCCGTCCTTGTGGTGCACGGTGAGCAGGTGCAGGGTATCGAGATCGAACTCGCGGGCGCACTTGGCGCAGATCCAGCCATGCAGTTTGAGCGAACGCTCGCGATAGCTGGCGGCCTCCTGCTGCTCCGCCTTCATGCGTCGCACCAAGTCGTCGGTTTCGGTCTGGCTCTTGGCCGGCAGCGGCCGCCGCCCGCGCGGGATGAAGGATCGGGCCACGCACAAACCTCCACTAAAAAAACCGAAAGTCTATTCAAGTCTCACGCAAAGACGCCAAGGAGCAAAGATCCCGAGGGAAAACTGACTCATCTGAACCTGTTACGAAAACAGTCCGTCCTGGTTCGACAAGCCCACCACAACGGCATCCCAATCGGCTGGATATCCGAAAAACCGTTCACCCTGAGCCTGTCGAAGGGCGAACACAACCACTGCAGAGGCTTAATATTTGCCCGGTTTCTCTGCGGCGTCCCGTGAAAGCTTATCAATCAACTCCTCAGTCCCGCTTCAGAGCGATGCCGTGCTCGCTCAGCGTGATCAGCCCCGCCTTGTACAGCCCCCCGACCGCTTTTTTGAACAGCTTCTTGCTCATCTTCAAGGAGGCCTCGATCGCCGCAGGGGAACTGTGATCGTGCAAAGCCAGCGTTCCGTTCCCTCTGGTCAGGGCCGCCATGATTTTGGCCTTGGCGGCATCCAGTTCAGTGGCCGCCCCCTGGCGCAGGGTCACATCGATCTTGTGATCGGCGCGAATCCGCCGGACATAGCCGGTCAGACGGTCCCCATAGTTGAGCCGGTTGCCGATCTCGTCGCGGTAAAGCAATCCGGCATGACGATTATTGACAATGACCTTGGCGCCGAGTGCGGAAAATTGCCAGACCAGCAGATCGACCTGCTCCCCTTCGCCAAGTTCGATCTCGGCATTGCTCAGGCACTTGTCGATGCGCGCCGTCCCCAACGGGCGCCCCTGGCGATCGAGCCGCACTTTGACCACATAGGAGCGCCCCGGCTGCATCGGCTCGGGCTGCTCCTTGAGCGGCACCAGCAGATCCTTCTCCAGCCCCCAGTCGAGGAACGCCCCGTGCGGGCCGATCTTCTTGACCTTGAGAAAAGCGAACTCGCCGACCAGCGCCTTCGGGCGCTGCAGCGTCGCGACCGGCTTCCCCTCCATATCCGCATAAACGAAGACCTGCAGATAAACCCCGAGCATCAGGGCGGCCGGGACCTCACGTTGCGGCAGCAGCACCCGCTCGCGTCCGGCCAGCAGCCAGGCCCCACGGGCGTCTACGGCCGCCACCGGGAGATCGTGCATCCGCCCCCATTCCAATCCGCTTTCCTTAGCCAATATCCGCTCTCTTTCCCGGCAACATGATTGCCTGCCAGCAGTTCAACAGCTATTATACATAACCCATTTAACGCAACACTGCATCTGCAAAGGAAAGGTTCCGATGGAATTCTCTCTCTCCGCCGTCGAAGCCCGCGTTCTCGGCTGCCTGATCGAAAAGGAACTGGCGACTCCGGAATACTATCCGCTGACGCTGAACGCCCTGACCAACGCCTGCAACCAGAAATCGAACCGCGACCCGGTCATGACCCTGGACGAAACCGAAGTGGTGCGCGCGCTCGACAGCCTGCGCTTCCAGCGCCTGGCCCACCAATCGGCAGAAGGGGTGCGCGCCGCCAAATACTGCCACAACCTGGAGGGGCTGCTCCGCCTGGAACCGCAGGAGTTGGCCATCGTGGCGGAACTGCTCCTGCGCGGTCCGCAAACCGTCGGCGAACTGCGCGGGCGCGCCGAGCGGATGGCCCCCCTTGCCGATCTCGCTGCGGTCGAGGCGGCACTGAACGCCCTCGCCGAGCGCGAGCCGCCGCTGGTGGTGCGCCTCCCCCGCCAGCCCGGGCGCAAGGAACAGCGCTACGCCCACCTGTTCAGCGGTGCCCCCGAGGTCGTCGAGGACAGCGCCTCCCCCATGGAACCGGCCCGCCTCCGGGTCATGGCCGAAAACGAACGGCTGGCGGCGCTGGAAGCGGAGGTGGCGGCGCTGCGCGAGGAGATAAGCGAGTTACGCACTCAACTGGCTACGTTCCGCGCCCAATTTGAATAAAGGCCTCCTGACGCAGAGGCGCGGAGACACTGAGGGAGGGCCCGAAGCCCGAAGGGAACACACTGTCGGGTCAAGAGGGTTCGGGCGCAAGATGTCAGGCAACGACTTGAGATCGCGAAGGCAGCATCGGGATGATCGCAAGGCGGCAAGGAAGAGGCGACGCAGGCTACTTTTCGTACGTCGAGGAGCCGATGACGCAGCCAACACCGCGAGCGCCCGATTGTGGCTTCGCATAAAAAAAGGCCCCCGGAACTCCGGGGGCCTTTGTGCTTGTGTGCGTTTGGCGGGTCGCCGCTTACGCCTTCTGCACGTTGGCGGCCTGGAGGCCTTTCGGACCTTCCTGGACGTCAAAGGACACGCGCTGCCCTTCGGCAAGCGACTTGAACCCATCCCCCGTGATAGCCGAGAAGTGGACGAACACGTCCGGGCCATTGTCCTGCGAGATGAACCCGAAACCCTTGGCGTCATTGAACCATTTCACCGTACCTTGTGCCATTGCTGTTGCTCCTTCTTTCCGCTCACATCTTTGAGCTGTTGGTGCTGTGCCGGGAGGTGCGAGTCGCCAAATAAAAACCGCGCAGACCCTACTGTCTGTGCGGCATGGCTACTCTTGACAGGCTTATCTGGCCAAACGTCTTCCCGTACACAAACTACTTAGAGTGGTTCCAGTATCACCATCCCGCGGGAAAAATCAAGGCTTTTTTACGCAAAACAGTTTTCCCAACACTAAAATCGTCCACTCCCCGACTAACCGGCCGCCGAGAGCCCCTCGAGAAACGCCTGGAACTTTGCCGACGGCAGCGGTCGGCTGAACAGGTAGCCCTGCAGTTCATCGCATCCACTGCCCCGCAGGAACTCGCTCTGCGCTGCGGTCTCCACCCCTTCAGCCAGCACCTTGATCCCCAAACGGTGTCCCATGGCAATGATGGCCGTCACGATGGCCCGATTGTCCTCGCCGTCGCAATCGGTCCCCTCGATGAAGGTCCGGTCGATTTTCAGAAGGGTGATCGGAAATTTCTTGAGGTGACTCAACGACGAGTAACCGGTCCCGAAATCGTCGATGGCCACCCGCACCCCCATTTCGCGGAAATACCTGAGGATGTCGGCCGCCTTGTCAACATCGTGCATGACGGCGCTCTCGGTGATCTCCAGCTCCAGCAGCGAAGGATCGAGGCCGCTGTCGAGCAGGGCCGCACAGACGGTGGTCACCAGATCCTGATGGCGAAACTGCAGGGGCGAAAGGTTGACGGCCACCCGCGGCAGGGGCAGGCCCAGATCATGCCACGCCTTTGCCCTGACACACGTTTCATTGAGCACCCAGGTGCCGATATCGACGATCAACCCGGTATCTTCCGCGAGGGGGATGAAGTCTGCCGGCGATACCAGCCCAAGTTCCGGGTGGCGCCATCGGACCAGGGCT
This sequence comes from uncultured Geobacter sp., assembly GCA_937860145.1. Classification (GTDB taxonomy): domain Bacteria; phylum Desulfobacterota; class Desulfuromonadia; order Geobacterales; family DSM-12255; genus CALMBF01. Next base: position 5,398 of record CALMBF010000134.1, on the reverse strand, counting down.
TCGGCGCCGGCCAGAGCGCCGCTGACGGCATCGATTTGCGGCTGGAAATAAATTTCCATCTGCCCGAGTTCGATGGCCTTGCGCAACTGGCTTTCCAGGCCCAGCCACATCAATGCCGAAGCATTCATCGCCGGGGAATAGAGGCGATAGCTGTTGCGCCCCGCCTCCTTGGCCTTGTGCAGGGCGGTATTGGCGTTCTTCAGGAGACTCGCAGCGTCTTCTCCGTCCTCCGGATAAAGCGCCACCCCCAAAGAGACGGTGACGAACACCTCATGGCCCTCCACCATGAACGGCCTGGCCAACGACTGGCGGATCTTGCGCAGGACCAGGCTGATATCGTCGCGGTGCTGCAGGTCACGCAGCAGCAACACAAAAACATCTCCGCCCATGCGTCCGACGGTATCGGCATTAAACAGGGTCTGCTGCAGCCGCGCACTGACCAGGCGCAGCACTTCATCGCCGATGGCATGGCCGAAGGTGTTGTTGACTTTCTGGAAGTTGTCGATGTCCAGGCAGATCAGGCCCAAGGCCCGTTGCCTCTGCGCCGCGACAAGGATCGCCTGCTCGAGCCGGTCCCGGATCAGCGCCTGGTTTGGCAACCCCGTGAGCTGGTCATGCAGAGACAAAAGGCGCAACCGGCTTTCCGTGGCGCGCTGATCGCTGACATCACTGTAAAACCCCACGATCCCCGCGACAGCGCCGTCCGGGCCATGGAAGGGGAGAAGGTTGCCGACAATCATCACCTCCCGGCCATCGGCAAAGTGTCGCAATTCCTCGTATCCCAGCAGAGGCTCGCCGGTGTCGATGACCCGCCGGTCACGCCGCTGATAAACCTCGGCCTCGGCGCTTCTGCCGGGGAGATCCTGGTCCTGCAAACCGAGGATCCCGGCAGGGGAAGCGATCCCGGCATCCCTGGCGAAACTGGCATTGCACCCCTGATAGACCGAGTTGCAATCTTTCCAGAAGAAGCTCACTGGAAGATGATCCAAAATCCTGCGCAGCGACTCGAAATCCATAACGGCCTTTCCGGAGGGACTCGACGGGGCAACAAACCTTCTTTACTTATAATAGCAGCAAAAACAGAAAAATGTTCTATTCGCACAGGGAGCCCCGCGGAGTTTACATTTGCCGAGTCTACCGGTATCCTCTGCAGAAAATCTATCCTCACGGCTCATTATTTAATGATCATCAGCGATCCAGACTTGCGCGAACACCTGCGCGACCTGCCGACCGGCTACCTGATCGGACTTCTGACCGATCAGGACACCCCCCAGCAGGGCGCGATCCGCGGCATCCTTTGGGAGCGGGGGCTGGCCGCCGCCGAAGTGGATGCCATGATCCAGCGCCGACTGCACTCCCGCCTGCCGCCAGCCCACGTCTTCTGGCAGTTGGGACGCAAAGTCACCCTGTTCAGTACCGTCCTGATCAGCGCCTTCAATCTGTACATCACCTACCGCCTGCTCAACTCCGATCATTCGCTCAGGGGGCTGCTGCTGACCATCACGGCGGGATGCATCGGTATCGGATTTTTCCTCGGTTACAAGCTTTCCATCCATATCTACCAGGGAGACCGCCAGCGGCTCTTCTGCGGGTTCCCCCTGGCCGTCGGCTTCGTCGATCTCGAGAGCTGCCAGGAGTCCACCCTCTCCAAGATCCCCATGCTCCTGGCCTTGGCCGGCAACGCCCTGGTCGGACTGTCACTGATGCTCTTCCCCCTGCTGTTGATCTTTCACCTGCTGACCTGACAAAGCGCCGACGGCTCCCGGGCCACTTGCTTACTGAAAGAGTTTCAATTGATTGTTTTTCTTGCATTTTCCGACTATCCCCAGTAGACAAATCGGGGATGTCCCGCTAGAATTAAAAAATGACACATTGAAGAAAGAGGGCTTATCCGATGCGACACATCCTGGTAATTGATGACGATCCCGTGGTGCTGGCCATGGCGCAGGATTTCCTCGAGGAGGCCGGCTACAAGGTCTCCACGGCGGCCGATGCCATCTACTCGAATGAAGTGATTTACGGCAGCAACCCTCCCGACCTGATCCTGATGGACGTCATGATGCCGCTGATGTCGGGCGACAAGAAAGTCCGCGCCCTCAAGCGCCGCGACCAGAGCAGCGGCATTCCGGTCCTGCTCATCTCCGGGAAAGAAGAGGCCGAATTGCAGCGCATTGCCAGCGAAGTCGGGGCCGACGGCTACCTGACCAAACCGTTCAACGCCACCAAGCTGGTCAACGCCGTGCGGACTTACCTTCCCTTCTGAGACAAAGGGGAGAACCCCGTTGTTCACCCTCGATCCAAGGCTGCAGCAAGACACCATTCCCGCCGGCGAACTCCCCCTTTCGCGGCTGCTGTTGATGAACGACTGCTCCTACCCGTGGCTGATCCTCGTGCCACGCCGCCCGGATATCCGCGAGATCTTCCAGCTCGACGAGGCCGACCGCGGGCAGTTGCTGCACGAATCGACCCGGCTTTCGCAAGCGCTCTACGCAATCTGCCGCCCCGACAAACTCAACATTGCCGCGCTTGGCAATGTGGTCGCGCAGTTGCATCTGCACCACGTGGCACGCTATCGCACCGATCCGGCCTGGCCGGCCCCGATCTGGGGGAGAGCACCGGCTGTCCCCTACGCTCCGGAGGCCGCCAAAGCCTTCATCCTGCAAATCTCCGCACACCTCCCCGAACTCTCTCCCCTGACCAGCCCTTAAGCCGTTCTTGCACTACGCAAGCCGCCTGCTTTAGAGTCCCTGCCAACCATCAGGGCTTCGCCATCGACAGATTCCGCAGCAACGGAGCACGCCATGCCTGCAACACTGCAAACCATCTTCCTGCTCGGCATTTCCAACGTCTTCATGACCTTCGCCTGGTATGCCCACCTCAAAAACCTCAACAACCGGCACTGGTTCATCGCCGTCCTGGTCTCCTGGGGGATTGCCTTCTTCGAGTACCTGGTCCAGGTCCCGGCGAATCGCATCGGCTATCACGGCTCTCTCACCCTGGCCCAGCTGAAGATCATCCAGGAGGTCATCACCCTGGCGGTGTTCGTCCCGTTCGCCATCTTCTACATGAATCTGCCGCCCAAACTCGACTATCTGTGGGCCGGACTTTGCCTGCTCGGCGCCGTCTACTTCATGTTCCGGAGTTGACATCGCCACTGGCCTGCGTCATAAAGTTGCCTTTCAATCCATCCCAGGAGTGCCCCGTGATTTCGATCAATTTCGACAAGATGGGCGGGCTGATCCCCGCTGTCATCCAGGACCATGAAAGCGGCGAAGTGCTGATGGTCGCCTTCATGGATCAGAAGACCCTGGAATACACCCTGCGCGACGGCAAGACCTGGTTTTTCAGTCGCACCCGCAACAAGTACTGGATGAAGGGGGAGGAGTCGGGGAACACCCAGGACGTGGTCGAAGTCTTGACCGACTGCGACGCCGACACCGTGGTCATCAAGGTCAAGCAGAACGGTCCGGCCGCCTGTCATACCGGCAATCGCAGCTGTTTCTATGTCCGCTGGGAGAACGGTGAATGGGTGGAGCACAGCAACCCGCTGTTCAATCCGGACGAAGTGTACAAAAAGGGCTAATTACCAACCTGGGCGCGGATTTTGTGCCATGGTCAAGGCGGCCAAGGGGTGACGCGGAGGCGTGGCAGCGCCACGCCGCACAAGGAAGCCCGCCGGCCAACGCCGAGATTGGCCAAAAGCCACGCCCCCCGAAGGAGAACCCATGAGCATTCTCAAGTTCGGCATCCCCAAAGGGAGCCTCGAAGACGCCACCGTCAACCTCTTCAAGCAGGCCGGCTGGTCGGTCGGCGTGTCGTCGCGCAGCTACTTCCCGACCATCGACGACGAGGAGATGAAGTGCAGCCTGATCCGCCCGCAGGAGATGGGCAAGTACGTGCAGCGCGGCACCATCGACGTCGGCATCGCCGGACGTGACTGGGTGGCGGAGAACCAGGCCGACGTGGTCGAGGTCTGCGAGATGGTCTACTCCAAGGTCTCGCGCCGGCCGGTGCGCTGGGTGCTGGTCGTCGCCCAGGACTCGAAGGTGCAGAAACCCGAGGACCTGGCCGGCGGGGTGATCTCCACGGAACTGGTCGGCTTCACCCAGCGCTACTTCGCCGAGCGCAACATCCCGGTGACCGTGGAGTTTTCCTGGGGAGCGACTGAAGCCAAGGTGGTCGAGGGGTTGTGCGACGCCATCGTCGAGGTGACCGAGACCGGCTCGACCATTCGCGCCAACAACCTGCGCATCGTCTGCGACCTGATGCAGTCGGTGCCGGTGATGATCGTCAACAAGGAGGCCTGGGCCAATCCGTGGAAGCGGGCCAAGATCGAGCAGATCGCCACCCTGCTGCAGTCGGCCCTGCGCGCCGAGGGGATGGTGGGGCTGAAACTCAACGCCCCGGCCGATGCCATCGAGGCGATCACTGGCGTGCTGCCGAGCCTGAAGAACCCGACCGTCGCCCACCTGTACAAGTCCGACTGGGTCTCCATCGAGAGCATCCTGCCGGAGAAGCAGGTTCGGCAGATCATCCCCGAACTGTTGCGCCTCGGCGCCCAGGGGATTGTCGAATACCCTTTGAGCAAGATCATCTAGCCACGCGGAGCCGCCCATGAGCACCCCCGACCAGGAAACGCCGGCCAACTCCTGCTCCAGTTGCAGTTCCGTCTGGCAGAAGCAGGGGGGGACCAACTGCTGGAGCCCGCCGGGGAGCGGCCCGGCCAGGCCGGCCTACTGCCCCTCGGAGCCGCATGCCGAGGTGATTCGCGAGGCTTTCGACGAGTACACCGGCGCCGGCGAGGACGCCCGCCTGGCAAAGATGGCCGCCAAGGTCGAAGGGCTCTGCTACCAGCCGATCCCCGGTTCCGATGCGGTCAACGCCCGCTGGACGCGGGTTGAAGACCTGGTGGCGCTGGCACGTCTGATGGGCTGGACGAAGATCGGCATCGCCACCTGCATCGGCATGCTCAGCGAATGCGAGCAACTGTGCGACATCCTTAAGGCGCAGGGGATGCAGCCCTACTCGGCCTGCTGCAAGGCCGGCAGTATCGACAAACTCGATCTCGGCCTGCAGGAGAGCGACAAGGTGCGCCCCGGCACCTTCGAGCCGGCCTGCAACCCGATCGCCCAGGCGCGCATCCTCAACGCCGAGGGGATGGAGATGAATATCATCATGGGGCTGTGCGTCGGCCACGACATGCTGTTCAACAAGCACTCGGAGGCGCCGGTCACCACCCTGGTGGTCAAGGACCGGGTGACCGGCCACAATCCGGCCGCCGTCCTCTATGGCCAGAGCTTCTACTACAAGCGGCTGCAGAAGCGCCCGGTGCTCAGCGACGCGGAGGTCGCCCGGCACCGCGACTGAACAGGTACCAGCCCGCCCCCAGCAACTGTGC
>CALMBF010000133.1 GCA_937860145.1 uncultured Geobacter sp. | reverse complement strand
TTTGGACGCCGATTTAGGCTATAGGTGGGTCATTTTTGCATGCCGATTCACATGAAAGGGTCGAACGCACTGAAAGATACGGAGACAATGCGTCTGAATGGAAAAGGCGCTGCGTTAAGCAAGTTTTCAAAAGCTGCGTTAGATTCCTGTGGTCTAGTCACACATTCAACCATAGACCGCAGACAATGCGTCTTTCCGACTCCGTTTCGTCCGATAATTGTGTGCAGATTGGTGGGTGGAACAGAGAAAGGTTCTACGCTGAAGTCCATGGTGTATGGTAAAAATTTCCCATCACCATGATTCATAAAGCGAAATGAAAATGGTGTGAGAGTTGCTCGGCCTCCAGCAAGTTCAGAGTATCGCCCGGTGATGATCGATTCGCTTATGTCTCGACGAACTGAGTCTCTATAAACGTCAAGATGACTATAGTGTTGGATTAAGTTTGGATCGTAAGCGACATCCCGAAGCGCCGTTAAAATTGACACTCGGACTTCGTCACCGAGTGAAGCTAGTGTCTCGTAGTAATTCTCGGATTGCCCCAACGAGAAGTAATTATCATTGAGTGCTTCGAAGTGCTCGGGTAAAGGAGTTTGTTTATATCCATCGAGACTAGCTTGTGCTTGGTCTGTGTCCATCCCGACAGTGCCAATTTTCACGGTGCCTGCCGAGTGCTTCTCGCCTGAGAGATCTACTACAATTAGTTCGAAAACAGTATGGTACTTAAACCAGTCATTCCAAGATAGATTGCGGCGAAGATAACAGACGCCATGCGGCTGAGTTGGAATCGTTGAAGAGGATGTTATTACATAAAATGTCATGGGGAGACCTATGTTGTTGAGTTGTTCAATAGTTATTGTGGTGTGAGATCCGGATAGGCTTATCTCGCTGATTAAGTGCGTTCGGCGAAGTCAAATGTCGATTTCATACGTTCATGGCTATTATCAAATACCTTCTCAAGCCTAGTTTGCAGTCGCTCAGTGAAGAATTCATCAAGAACTTGCTTGTCTTGTGCATACGGATTTTCAAGGCAGTCAATGCAAGTTGAGTCAAAGTTCTTCTCACCAAAGTCTAGACCCTCTGTATCTGACGTCAGATTTATTCTATTTCTGATTGGATATCGGCTATAGCCAAGAAAAAGTTCACCGATTTTTGATAGTGCTTTTTCTTGGTTGGGTGATAATGGCAAATTAACATCCGTCGCAAGTTGACATAAATTATGTGTATTTAGAGCACGAGGTAACTTGTCGAAACCAATATTCTCAGGGTAATGATCAAGCCAGATGGCCTTTAGAATATTTTCAATTGCGAGGTGCATCAAGAGATAGTAGGAATCAAAATCTGGTAAGTAGTAATCTTGGTTCTTGTTTAATATTTGGAGGATTCTTTCCTGTAATTCCCAACGATAGAATCTTCCAAAATTGAAGTTTGATCTTTCAAGTTCAGTCACTAAAATTAGCCTGGCCTTTTCGCTTGTTTCATAGAACAAAGATGCGTCCCTTCTAAGGCGCATTCCTTTCGAGGCCCAATTCGTTGGCTGTTGGCCAAGCCAGTACATCTGTCGGTTAAAATCACCGGTGCTTGATGACGGTGAAAACAAGTAGTGATAAATCTGATCCTTCATTTCTGGCTCAACCAGGTGACGTACAAGTTAACACCGCGCATAACAATTCCCTATTATGAATTCGTTCTTGCCCAACGCCTGAGAGCTGACCGGCCTGCTTTTTGGGCCGGTCGTGCGCTTGGTTGGCTGCCTACTCAGCTTCAATGTCGTCTTCATCATCGTCGAAGTACACCATTGGATTGCCAATTAGATCCATCATTTCAAGCCGCTCTCGCTTATTTTCTATGTTCAGGTAATGTTCTTCCAACTCGTCCATAACCGACATTTTTGCTTTTTCTGATTGGAAACACTGTAGGTACTCAGAGGCCAGTCCTGGGTCAAAAGCAAGGGGCTCTATGGACCTCAGAAAATCAAGTAATCCTGTATTAGCTTTAGAGTTCATGAAGAATACAAGTAGTTCCTTCCAAAGCACGTCTTCTGAAATGAAATCGCATTCCGCCTTTAAAAATATCTTCGCTGCCTTTGATTCGCTTCGTAGCTCATAAGTGTAAAGGTTCAGCTTTAGTGCCGCTTCACGTACAACTTCAAAAAGCTGATTAGATATCTTTCCGACTACTTTGCCGATATGCTTTTTGAAATTTGCAGAGTTCTGTGTAGGGATGATAGAGGTTGTTGGTTCAAGAGTTACTCGGAGATTTTTTTCTAAATATCCTCGGAGAGCTGCCTTTTCTTTATCTGGTTGCCAGCTCCCTGATAAATTGAATCGGTCGTAACGGAACGTCTTATAAAACGTGCTTAGCATATTTAGAAAGTCATTGTGTGGTGTTGCAAGCTGAAGCTTGACATGTTTTTTTATTCGTTTGATGAGGTCTAAGTGGGCGTGAGTTATGAGTGATTTTTCAAACTTTTCTTGATCTTCTATTTTGTCATGTTCGAGCAGAATTAAGGCGACCTTCAGCAGACGCTCAAGCCCAACAGAAATGTTGTAAAGGAACTCGAACACCTCCTCAGCGTGGTCAATGGTCTGCATTTCGTGGAAACAACGTACGCCGTTGTAAATGAAGGTGCCGGCGACATCAATTTCTGTGCCTAAGTCGAAGTTTTTCCAGACCTTTTCCCTGTCCACGCTCACTCCTTAGGCCAACGTCCTGCGCCCTTGACCAGACCCTTTCGGGTTTTCCCGCCTAAGCTGGCTTCTGATGCACTATTGAAAGAAAATACAGGGACATCTTATCTATTTTATGTCAAGCACTTCAGTCAAACCTCGCTATTCCCCCTACCCGACTCTCATCCCGGCAGTAATCAGGCCTTAACTGCTTCATCAAGCTCTTCGAACTGGTTGATACGGACATTGCCATCAGGAAAACGGGCCACTATTTCCAGATCTCCACCCATGGCCTTTATGACTCCGCGTAGCGTGGAGATATACATATCCGTTCGCTTTTCGATACGGGAAACATTTGACTGCTTTGTGTGCAGGGTCTTGGCCATCTGCTCCTGGCTCAGTTTTCGAGCCTGCCGTAATTCCTGTAACGGCATCTCCTGCATTAGCTGCCGGGTCTGCTCCTCCGCTTGGGCGCGGACCTCCGGGGACATTTTCGCTCTCAATGTGCTATAGGGTTTTGCCATGACTCGTTACCTCCCTTCTGGGCCGCATTCCTGAAGAAGTCCGACAACAGTGTCAACGTCAATCTGTGCCCCTTCCGACAAGGTCTCCCACCAGTCTCCAAACAGATCTGTGTATTCAATGTCCCATGCCATAGAAGTTATATACCTTGGAAGTCATATTTAGTAAACTTTTTTCAGCAGAATACCTGGGACAAGGAAAACTGGGGACATTCCCAAGGCTTCCCTTGCTTTCTAAACATCCCGTCAACATCCACGACATTTCGCACAACACCAACACTCCTTGATATTTCGCAGCAAAAACCATGAAATATAGCAGACTTGCAAGCATTTACCGTGTAACTACCTGTAATCATGCGTTTCAACGCGTTGGCACGCTTATGGCTAAGAAAAGACAAGAATCAGTGAGAGGTGTGATGATGTCTGTACACGAAACTGTAACTTCAATTGGCCGCCTGTTGCTGGTCGGTTCCGTGATAGTTCCTCTTCTGGTCCTGGTACCACCTGATCGATGCCGGGCTGACCAGGACAGCGAACGGGTGCAGCAACTGAAACAGAGGCTGGATACACTGGAGGGGCGTGCCGGGAACCATCCCGTCGATTCCATTGTCGGCAACTGGTTTTGCACCAACAATGCCTTGTCCTACAACATAAATTTCCTGGCCAACGGGCAACTGGTGGGAGGAGATGCGTTTCTCGGCAATTCCAGGGGCAACACCTGGGTACGACTGTCCGAAGACAGAATTTGCATCCCGGGAGGTCCGCAGTTTGAGATCCGGTTCGACGATCCTGACAATTTCAGCTTTAGGGATGTAAATGTCGGGTCAACCGGAACATGCAAGCGGCAGTAGGCTGCTGCGACCATTTGCCCTGGATCGTCACAGACAAGAACTGATTGGTAACTACGGCGTGAACATCGAGTAGAGAAGTGGCGACGAATATTTCTAAAGAACAAGTGCAGTTCAAAATCGTGACAAAGGCTGCCATCATAGCCTGTCACGAGTGTGACCTGCTTCAGCGTGAGATCCCGCTACAGCCCGGCAAGGCGGCACGCTGCGCCCGGTGCGGGGCGAAGCTGTACCGCGTCGAGAACAGGAGCATCGACCATATCCTAGCCCTGACACTGACAGCCGCAGTAGTGTTCATCCTCGCCAACATGTTTCCCATCATCGGCCTCCAGATCCAGACGACGCGTAACGACACCTCCCTCATCAGCGCCGTTCATATCCTGTGGAATCAGGGGATGTGGCCGGTTGCCGGACTCGTGTTTTTCACCACGTTTCTGGTTCCTGCCGCGGTTCTCGCGATCATGATCCATATCCTTCTGGCGCTGAAGCGCGGACGCATTCCAGCCGGCTTTACCCTGGTCATGCGTCTGCTGCAGATCTTCAACCCATGGGGGATGGTGGAAGTGTTCATCATCGGAGTGATCGTGGCGCTGGTAAAGCTCACCCACTACGGGACCCTGATCCCCGGCATCGCCCTCTGGTCACTGGGTGTTCTCACCCTGCTGATGACTGCAACGGCGTCATCGTTCAATGTTCATGACATCTGGAACCGGGTGCACTCCGCGCCCCGGCAGGGAGGCAGCCAATGAGCGATACGCCGGTAACCGCTGCCGCCAGCGGCCTGCTCTCCTGCCATGTCTGCGGCTTGCTCTCCCGGGGAGTTCATGGCGGCCGAACGCTCCACTGCCCCCGCTGCTCAGCGCCGCTTCATGTTCGCAAGCCGAACAGCGTGGCCCGTTCCTGGGCGTTTCTGATCGCCGCCTACATCCTCTATATCCCCGCCAACGTTCTGCCGATCATGGAGACCAGCTCCCTGCTCGGCGCCCAGGCGGACACCATCATGAGCGGGATTATTTACCTGTGGCATTCGGGCTCGTGGGACCTGGCCCTGGTGGTATTCATCGCCAGCATCATGGTGCCGCTCCTGAAACTGATTGCCCTTACCCTGCTGCTGATTTCAGTCCAGCGCCGTTCCATCTGGCAGCCGATGCAGAGGGCCAAGCTCTACCGGGTCGTAGAACTGGTCGGCCGCTGGTCGATGCTGGATATCTACGTGGTTGCCATCCTGGCCGCACTGGTACAGATCGGAGCCCTGGCGACCATCAATGCCGGACCCGGGGCGCTGGCCTTCGGCTCGGTGGTGGTGCTGACCATGTTTGCGGCCATGGAGTTCGATCCGCGTCTGATCTGGGACCCCCTACAGACTCCTCAAGAAAGAGAGATTTGAACATGAGTGATATGCAGCAGGAACTCGGGTTGTCCGACATTCCCGAGGCAGTGCCCGATTCCGGGAAGCGATTCACCCTGCAGCTTGTCTGGCTGATACCGATCGTGGCCGCCATCATCGGTGGCACCCTGGTGGTCAAGACCTACCTGCAGAAGGGGCCGACAATCACGATCACCTTCAAGACCGGCGACGGACTGGAGGCTGGAAAGACCAAGGTCAAGTACAAGGATGTCGAGGTCGGCCTGGTCAAAGATGTCACCATCGCCAGGGACATCACCCACGTGATCGCGACCGTCGAACTGAAGAAGGAGGTTACCCCCTACCTGGTCGAGGACACCAAGTTCTGGGTGGTACGTCCCCGGATATCCGGGGGTGGTATCACCGGTCTCGGGACGCTGATGGGAGGCTCCCACATCGGGGTCGATGTCGGCAGATCCAAACAGCCGCAACGGGCGTTCACCGGCCTGGAAACGGCGCCGGCCGTCGCCATGGACGTGCCGGGGAGCCGCTTCCAGCTGCACAGCACGGATCTCGGCTCGCTGGATATCGGTTCACCGGTCTACTTTCGGCGTATCCAGGTGGGACAGGTGGCCTCCTATGAACTGGACAAGGACGGCAACGGGGTGACCTTCACGGTCTTCGTCGCCGCACCGTATGACAAGTATGTCAGGACGAACACACGCTTCTGGAATGCCAGCGGGGTTGACCTTACCATGGACGCCAGCGGCCTGAAGCTTGACACTCAGTCGCTGATGTCGATCCTGATCGGCGGGATAGCCTTCCAGACCCTCGACGAAAGCGCCGAGGCGCCTCCGACCGGCGCCAACACCGCCTTTACCCTGTTCGCAACCCGTGATGAGGCGATGAAAAATCGCGACACCATCAGCCAGAGTTTTGTCATGATCTTCAAGGAATCGGTGCGGGGGTTGTCGCCGGGCGCGACCGTTGACTTCCGGGGGGTGACCGTCGGCGAGGTCTCCGGCATCCATGTGGCACACGACACCCGCACCAAGGAAGTCAACATGCTGGTCGAAATGCGCATCTACCCGGAACGCCTGCGGTCGCGAGCCGTTGGGGCGGTGCCGGATCCAAAGGAATATCGTGCGATCCTCAACGATATGGTTGCACATGGCCTGAGGGCGCAGCTCAATAGCGGCAATATGCTGACCGGACAGCTCATCGTCGTCCTCGACTTCTTCCCCAATGCCCCGAAAGCGCAGGTGAACTGGGCCACTAACCCGCCCCAGTTCCCCACCACACCCGGCAGCCTGGTGGAACTGCAGACAACGCTGATGCGGATCGTCAAAAAACTTGAGAAACTGCCGCTGGATGAGACGGTGGCCGATGTGCGAAAGGTGCTGCAGACCCTGGATGTCGCCGTCAAAGATGCCGATAAACTGGTCCAGCGGATGAATACCGACGTGGTGCCCGAGATACGGATGACTCTGGAGGAGGCGCGCAAGACCCTGGATGAAGGACGCAAGACGCTGAGCGCCGCGAAACAGACCCTGTCGGCCGATGGCCCGCTGCAACAGGACCTGCGGGTGACACTCCGCGAACTGGCCCGGACCGCCCAGTCGTTGCGGGACCTGACCGATTATCTTGAGCGTCACCCAGAATCGCTGATCCGCGGCAAACAGGAGGATAAACCATGAAGTTGCACTGCTCCATAACCGGCATGACGACCCTGTGCCTGGCAGTTGCCCTGCTGGCCGGCTGCAGCAGCTCGCCGAGGGTAACCTTTTACACCCTGAACGTCGCCGCGACAAACGAGGCACCGGTCCCGCCCCTTAACTCCGTGGCCATCGGCCCCATCACCCTTCCCGACCTGCTGGACCGGCCGCAGCTCGTTGTGCGGACCTCCGCCAACCGGGTGGACATCCTGGAGACCCACCGCTGGGCCGAGTCGTTGAAGAGCGAGATACCGCGCATCATAGCGGCCGACCTGGGTATTCTGCTCAAGCCGGCACGTGTGTCGGCCTATCCGCAGAACGCGGGCCTGGAGGCTGACTATCGGGTTCTGCTCGATATCCAGCGTTTCGAGATGACCGCCGGGGAAGGGGTCGGCCTGGAGGCCCTCTGGTCGGTCCGCAGAAGCGAAGGCGGTGTCCCGAAGACGGGCCGCACCGTGGTCAGCGAACCGGTCGGCGCTGCCGGTTACGACGCACTGGTGGCGGCCCAGAGCCGGGCGCTGGCTGCCGTCAGCCGAGACCTGGCCCAGGCGCTGCGCGAAGTGGCGCGGGCAGCGCAGTCGCAATGAGCAGGAGCGTCAGGTTCGGCTACGAGGAAACGGACGAGATCAATCAAACACGTCCCGATTCAGAACAACATCAAAAAATAGAGGAGAATTTACACAATGCTCGATTTTGCCATTACCAAAGAGGCATGTACGAAGTGCAACCAGTGCGTTGCTGACTGTCCGGCGATGATTATCGCAATGAATGAAGGATTTCCAGCTATTGCCGCAGAACAGGAAGCTGCTTGCTATCGATGCCAGCATTGCCTTGCAGTTTGCCCCACCGGCGCCGTTTCGATTTTTGGGCTTATACCGACTGACAGTCGCGCTCTTGCTGGCAATTATCTAGCTCCGGACAAGCTGGAAACGCTGATCAAGGGGCGCCGTTCGATTCGCAAATACCGGGATGAAAACCTTGATCCAGTTTTGTTTCAGCGGCTTCTGGACGTAGCTTCTCATGCGCCGACCGGCAAGAACACGCATCAGGTTCGCTATACCGTCCTGGATGACAAGGAAAAGCTGTCAAAACTGCGCGACAAGGTAATGACCGGACTCTCCCGTCTCGTTCAAGACAAGGCGCTGCCCGGGCCGATGGTCTTCTTTGCCGATTTTGTAGAGCTATGGGAGGAACACAATATCGACGTGATTTTCCGTGGTGCGCCACACCTGCTTATCACATCTGTGCCGCGAGATGTTCCGTCGCCAATGCCTGACTGCATAATCACAATGGCCTATTTTGAATTATTCGCACAAGCCAGTGGTGTGGGCACTGCTTGGAACGGGCTGGCAAAATGGGCGATGTTTGATCTTGTGCCAGAAACACGTCAGTACTTGGGTATTCCAGAAGATCATCAGATTGGCTATGCAATGTCATTTGGTCTCCCCGCAGTCCAATACACGCGTACGGTTCAGCGCAAGCCGGCAATGGTACATCGAGTTGACTAAAGCAATAGATTATTTAGGGCTAATTATGACTATTGTTGCCCATCCCCCAATTTGGGGTTTTAGTTTTGGCTTAGAAGGATGAATCATGGGAACAGTTGAGGAAATTTTGCAAAATCTCGTGGTATGGCTTGGCAAAGCCACCGGTGTTTCTGTCGGACTTTACAATCTTTTGTTCGGCTCGCTGACATGTATTGCATTTCTCTGGTCTTTGCGCTGGCTGATATTGAAGTTGGCATGGCGGCAAACGGAGGATTTGCAGGTTCGTTACCAGTGGCGGAGAATCTCCAGTTATGCTGCGTTCGTGCTGACCGTAGTGCTGGTGGGCCGGGTAGTGTTCGAGGGATTTCACGGCGTGGCCACTTTTCTCGGGCTGATGGCGGCGGGCCTGGCTATTTCCCTGAGAGACCCCTTGGTGAACCTGGTAGGATGGATATTAATCATCTGGCGGAGACCCTTCGCCGTGGGAGACCGCATCCAGATCGGCATTCACTCGGGAGACGTCATGGACTTGACGATTTCCCGGTTTACTCTCGCGGAGATCGGCAACTGGGTCCATGCGGACCAGATCACCGGGCGAATCGTGCACATCCCCACCGGCAAAGTGTTCGTCGAACCCCTGGCAATCTATAGCAGAGGGATGCACGACTTCATCTGGAACGAGGTTGCCGTCCTCGTTACCTTCGAAAGCAACTGGAAGAGAGCCAAAGAAATCTTGAATGAGATAGCAGTCAACCATGCCGGGCATCTGGCCAAGCCCGTGGAAAGCAAACTGAAGGAGTATGCGAGGGATTTCCTGATAGTCCCGGTCGACCTGACTCCGAAGGTCTTTACCACTGTCGAGGCAAGCGGCGTACTCCTGACCGTGCGTCATCTTTGTCGATCCCGCCACAGGCGCGAGAGCACCCAGGAGATATGGGAAGACGTGCTGGACAGATTTGCCGAATGTGATGATATAAATTTTGCCTACCCGACCCAACGGTCTTACAGCAATGTCACAGAGGGTAAGCGCGGAACCGGGGCAAAGCTGCCGACGTGAAAGGAGCGAATAATGAGGCATACACTTATTGCGGCATGCGTTTTATTTGCCACATCCGGCCTGCTCGGGTGTTTTTCGCAACACCCGATGGTGGGCGGATACAGCGCTTTATCGGTAACTAACAAAGAGGTGATAGATGCGGCAGCCTTCGCGGTCAAAATTCAGCAGAAAGTTATGCAACATCAGGAGGGAGAGCCGCCGGCGAAGTTGGATTTAACCGCTATCGAAGGGGCAGAACAACAGGTCGTTGCAGGGATGAATTATCGGCTCATGCTCAAGGTGAAGGTCGATGGCGTCGAGAAAGACGCGGAGACAGTCGTCTGGTGGCAGCCTTGGAGAAAACCCGAGCCTTATCAGTTGACGTTGTGGAATTGGAAGTGACCGTCAGACAACCGACAACCTGCTCATAGTCATAACGGTTCTTCATGGTTGCTACCATCATCGTCTGGCTGGCGCACAGGCCATCGAATGTAGTCGACTCTTCTGTCGCTCACTGACAGGAGTGTGCAGCATTAGAGTCATGTCAGTTAGAGCACACATCAACTGTAGGGAATTTACGCTGAGCTGGGAGGAGTTCTAGGAGGCGCTGCACCGGAGCAATATTGTCGTTGGCGAATTCGAGGTTCTTGCCATTTATGCCGGCGGGAGACCCTGCTAGCATCTTCAGGCCGGATACCCGTCAGGCTTGGATAGAGGCGGCCCATGTGGTCGCCTTTTTTATGTCCTGGAACTCTTTCACACATTCTTAACGCCTACCGAGCGCATTTTAACACCTTCTTTAGACCCAAAGAAGTAGGGTTATTCTAACGGGATTACATTTGGAGGGATTTATATGAAAGTTATCGAAGCAATTATACGTTCGATTAAACTGGAAGCTGTCAAAAATGCTTTGAGGCAGATTGGCATCGAAGAATTTATGGAAAGCCCTCTTATATGCCATGGACGGCATAAGGGCCAGTCGATGTTTTGCCGAGGAACAGAATATCTATCTAGCATCGTTGAAAGAGTGAAACTTGAAATTATTGCTTCCGATGAATTGGTGGCAAAAATCATTGATACAATTGGAACAGTCGCTCGCACTGATAAGGCCAAGGATTGCCGAATCTCAATATTGCCGTTTACTGTAGTTGCCTAGTCATCACCATCGGCAGATGGACTAAAGAGGTCTGGAGAGTATTATGGAAAAGTTAGAATGGTTACAAACTGCATTGTTTTTTCTGGTGCTGCTGGCGACAGTAAAGCCACTGGGAGGTTTTATGGCCCGGCTTTTCCAGGGAGAACGGACACTGTTGTCCCCAGTGTTAGGCCCGGTAGAGCGGCTGATCTACCGGGTCTGCGGGGTGTCACAGGAGGATGAGATGGACTGGAAGCGCTATGCCTGGTCCATGATTCTTTTCAATGTAGTTTTATTCATCTCGCTGTTTGGGATCCTCATGACCCAGCACCTGTTGCCGCTCAACCCGCAGAAGGTACCGGCCTTCACCTGGCAACTGGCGCTCAACACCGCCATCAGCTTCGTCACCAACACCAACTGGCAGGCGTATGTCGGCGAGCAGGCCGCAAGCTATTTCACCCAGATGGTCGGTCTCACGGTACACAACTTCGTCTCCGCCGCCACCGGCATCTCCGTGGCCATAGCCGTGATCCGCGGCTTTGCCCGGCGCCGAACCAGCCAGATCGGCAACTTCTGGGTGGACATGACCCGCTGCACCCTGTATGTCCTCGTGCCCATTTCCCTCATTGCCGCCCTGTTACTGGTCTCGCAGGGGGCGATCCAGAATTTCAGTCCCTACAAGACAGTGCCGCTGGTCCAGGCCATCACCTACGACACGCCGAAAAAGGACGCCCAAGGGAATTCGCTCAAGGATGCCAAGGGGAACCCGGTCACCGAGAGCGTGACCGCGAAAGAGGTCACCATCCCGATGGGGCCGGTGGCCTCCCAGGAGGCGATCAAGGAGCTGGGGACCAACGGCGGCGGCTTCTTCAACGCCAACTCGGCCCACCCCTTTGAAAACCCGACGCCCTTCTCCCACTTGCTGGAAATCCTGCTGATCCTCCTCATCCCCGGTGCCCTCACCCACACCTTCGGGGTCATGGTAGGGAACAGTCGCCAGGGGTGGGCGATCCTGGGAGTAATGCTCTTTTTACTCATAGGGTCGTTTGCGGTATTGCAGTGGGCCGAGACCGCCGGCAATCCGCTGGTGGCCAAATTGGGGGTCTCAGGCGTCAACATGGAAGGTAAGGAGCTCCGCTTCGGCCTGGCCGGAACCAACCTGTTCGAGGTGGCCACCACCGGCACCTCCTGCGGCGCCGTGGCCGCCATGCACGACTCCCTGACCCCCATCGGCGGCATGATCCCGCTCTCCCTCATCCTGTTGGGTGAGATCGTCTTCGGCGGGGTCGGTTCCGGGCTCTACACCATGCTCGCCTTCGCTATCATCGCCGTGTTCGTCTCCGGCCTGATGATCGGCCGTACGCCGGAGTACCTCGGCAAGAAAATCGAGGTCCGGGAGATGTGGATGTCGATCGTCACGGTACTGATCGCCGGAGTCACGGTGCTGATCGTTACAGCCGTCGCCATGATCACCCCCTCCGCCGTGGCCTCCATGGCCAACCCGGGAGCCCATGGTCTCAGCGAGGTGCTCTACGCCTTCGCCTCCATGGCCAACAACAACGGCAGCGCCTTTGCCGGCCTGAACGCCAACGTCAACTTCTACAACCTCTGGGGCTCCCTGGCCATGATGCTTGGCCGATATGTCCCTGCGGTGGCGATGTTGGCTATGGCCGGCTCGCTGGCGGAGAAGAAGTACGTGCCCCCGAGTCTTGGAACGCTCCCGACCGACAAGGTACCGTTCGCCCTCTGGCTCACTTTGGTAATCCTGATCGTCGGAGCGCTTACCTTTTTCCCGGCACTGTCGCTGGGACCAATTGTTGAACACCTGACCATGCTGGGAGGTAACTAGAAATGTCTGTTCACAAACCCGAACCGGTATCTATTTTCGACAAGCGAATCGTAGGTCCCGCGCTGGTCTCATCGCTCAAAAAACTGAATCCGATTGAACTCTGGCGCAACCCGGTGATGCTCTGTGTCGAAATTGCCAGCGTCATCACCCTCGTCACCTTCATACTGTCGCTCACCGGCACAAACAAGGAGCCGGCCTGGTTCACCGGTCAGGTCTCTGTCTGGCTCTGGCTGACCGTGATCTTCGCCAACTTTTCCGAAGCACTGGCTGAAGGACGTGGCAAAGCCCGGGCGGCAAGCCTCCGTTCTTCCCGCACCAGCGTCACCGCCAAGCTGCTCTCGAAACCGGAGTTCAATGCCGCCTTCACCAGCGTGGGAGCAAGCCAACTCCGCAAAGGTGACCTGATCCTGGTGGGAGCTAACGAAATAATAGCCGGTGATGGCGACGTTATCGCTGGCGCAGCCCTGGTCAACGAAGCCGCCGTTACCGGCGAATCCGCGCCGGTGGTGCGCGAGTCCGGCGGCGACCGCTCCGCCGTCACTGGCGGCACCACGGTCATCGCCAACAGCATCATCGTCCGGATCACCGCCAATCCTGGCGAGACCTTCCTGGACCGGATGATCGGTCTGATCGAAGGTGCAAAAAGGCGCAAGACCCCCAACGAGATTGCCCTGGAGGTGCTGCTCATCGCCCTCACCCTGGTGTTCCTGTTGGTCTGTATCAACATCAGTCCGCTCTCCATCTACAGTGTCAAAGCGGCTGGACAGGGGACACCGGTATCACTGACTGTCTTGACCGCCCTGTTTGTCTGCCTGGCACCGACCACCATCGCCGCACTACTGCCAGCTATCGGCATTGCCGGCATGGACCGGCTGTTCCAGAAGAATGTCATCGCACTTTCCGGGCGGGCTATCGAGGCTGCCGGTGATGTGAACGTACTGCTGCTGGACAAGACCGGAACCATCACCCACGGCAATCGTGAGGCAGTGGCCTTTGTGCCGGTCAGTGGACATACCGAGCAGGACGTGGCCGAAGCAGCTCTGATGGCGTCGCTGGCCGATGAGACTCCCGAAGGGCGCAGTGTTGTGGCCCTTGCACGGGAAAAGTTCGGCTTAAAGTCTGCAACCCTGCCAGCTGATGCTGAGGTGATCGAATTCAGCGCAGAAACCAGGCTTTCAGGGATTAACGCAGGTAGAGACCAATTCCGGAAAGGAGCGGCAGATTCAACTATTGCCTTCGTTCAAAAGAATGGCTGCATCAATATTCCGGCAAACCTTTCAGATGCCGTAGATACTATTGCAAGAGATGGTGCGACCCCTTTGGTTGTATGTAACGGGTGCAACATTATTGGTGTAATCAACCTGAAAGATATCGTCAAGGCCGGCATCCAAGAGCGGTTTCTGCAACTCCGGAGCATGGGGATCAAGACCGTCATGATCACCGGCGACAACCCGCTCACTGCGGCAGCAATCGCCGCAGAGGCACAGGTGGACGACTTCTTGGCTCAAGCCAAGCCCGAAGACAAGCTGCGCCTGATCAAGGAGAACCAGGAGGCCGGTTTTATGGTCGCCATGACCGGTGACGGCACCAATGATGCCCCGGCCCTGGCCCAAGCCGACGTGGCCGTGGCCATGAATACCGGCACCCAGCCGGCCCGGGAGGCGGCCAATATCATCGACCTGGACAGCAACCCGACCAAGCTGCTCGATATCGTTGAGGTGGGCAAACAGATCCTCATGACCCGCGGCAATCTGACCACCTTCAGCATCAGCAACGACGTGGCCAAGTACTTTGCCATCATCCCGGCCATGATGCTCTCGGTCTATCCGCAACTCGGCGTCTTGAATATCATGCACCTGGCCACGCCACTGTCGGCGATCCTGTCGGCGGTCATATTCAATGCCATAATTATTCCGCTGCTGGTGCCGCTGGCCCTCAAGGGGACGAAGTTTCGCCCCATGCCGGCCGAGAAACTGCTGATCCATAACCTGCTGATTTACGGCCTTGGCGGAATTGTGGCACCGTTTATCGGGATCAAGGGAATCGATATGGTAGTGGGGATGTTTGTGTAGGCAATTTCGTAGGGGCGGCCCCGTGTGGCCGCCCGAAATTAGGGCAACCACACGGGGTTGCCCCTACAAAGGAAAAAACCATGAAAGACATTAAACCAGCCATTTTGTTGTTTGTCATATTCACCATCATCTGTGGCGGCATCTATCCGCTTGCGGTTACCGGCATCGCCCAGGCTGTGTTTCCAAAACAGGCCAAGGGGAGTTTCATCGCAGACAAGGCAGGCAAAGAGATCGGCTCCAGCCTGATCGGCCAGCCCTTCTCCGACGCAAAGTATTTCTGGCCCCGGCCGTCGGCCACTTCGGACTTCAGCAACAACCCCATGGGATCAAGCGGTTCCAACAGCGGACCCACCAATCCGGACTATCTCAAGACCGTTGGCGACCGGGTGAAGGCGCTCCGCGATACCGGCGTAACCGGCCCGATCCCGGCGGAACTGGTCCAGGCCTCCGGCAGCGGTTTGGACCCGCATGTTTCGCCGGAAGCCGCTGCCTTACAAATCCCTCGTGTCGCCAAGTCTCGTGGAATGAGCGAGGATGCCCTGAAGAAGCTCGTCGCTGCCCACACCGAGGGGCGTCAGTTCGGCATGCTGGGTGATCCCCGGGTGAACGTGCTGAAACTGAATCTGGAGCTGGATGGCGTCAAATAGTGTTGTCGCCGGATCGCAGGAGGGAATGGATGAAACTGCTGGAAGGAATCGTCTACATGAGCGGCCACAACGTACAGAGCGCCACGAACGTCGGCTTTTGTGGGCTTTCGCCAAGAACGTTTCGGTGATTTTTGCCTATGACATCAACAAGGAGCAGGCGCTGGCCAGCAACAAAACCTTTACCACCCAGTTGGACATCAACTTTACCTGACGTATGGCCGCACCGGCTGACGGCAGGTGAAGCGGGATAGGAGAGCCCCATGAAAAATTTTGCCATCATCGCCACGCTTGTCATGACAGCTTCCGTCGCCGGTGCTGTCTCGTATCCAGTCCAGCCACCCAAGAGTGCTGAGGACACGGTCATCCAGATCCAGAGTGTCAAGCTGCAGGAGTTCCTTGGCGCCAACGCGCCTCCTGGCATCCCGAAATCCTGGCGGCTTGTCAGTGTCTCTGCTGGCGAGATAGCAAACTCCAGCAACCTCTGGTTTCAGGATGCGGATGGTTCCGTCTATCTCCTGCCTGCGATTACCGCTTCGAACCGGCTGATGATTCATAATCATGTCTACAAGATACCGGCAAAATTGACGGCCGCACCTACTGAGAACAAACAATGACCGATCCCTACGACATACGTCCCTCCCCTGAGGCGATGCTGAAACTGGCACAAGCGGAAGAATTGGTGACTAGCCGGGGGAAACTCAAAATTTTCCTCGGCTATGCTGCTGGTGTGGGCAAGACATACGCGATGCTGGAAACGGCACGTCAGCGCAAGCTCGATGGACGCGACGTTGTCGTCGCATATGTGGAATCCCATGGACGGCAGGAGACCGATGCCCTGCTGGATGGCTTGGAACAACTGCCAAAGGCGAAGATCAGCTATATGGGAGTCCTGCTGCCTGAGCTCGATACCGATGCGGTTCTTGAACGCGCCCCCCAGATAGCACTTGTCGATGAGCTTGCCCACACCAATGCTTCAGGCTCCCGCCACGAAAAGCGTTGGCAGGATGTCGAAGAACTGCTGGATGCCGGGATTGATGTCTATACCACCGTCAACGTCCAACATTTTGAGAGTCTGAACGATATTGTGACTCAGGTTACCGGGGTCAGGGTCAAGGAAACCGTGCCCGACCGGCTGCTTGACGAAGCCGCCGAGATCAAGCTTGTTGACATCCCGCCTGATGAGCTCATGCAGAGGTTGCGAGAAGGGAAAATCTACATCCCTGAGCAGGCGACAAAAGCCATGGAGAAATTTTTCCGGCCCGGCAATCTCATGGCCCTGCGCGAATTATCCATGCGTCGCGCCGCAGCACGTGTGGACGAAGAAGTGCGCGCGTATATGGAAGCAAGCTCCATAGAAGGCCCTTGGCCAGTGGCTGAACGACTGCTGGTTTGCGTCAGTGGTTCACCTTACAGCGAAAAGCTGATTCGTACTACTCGCCGTTTGGCAGACGAGATGAAAGCCCCATGGCATACGGTGTATATTGAGACTCCCGGTGGAGGCAAATATCTTCAGGAAAACCGCCATCGTGTCTGGCGCGATCTTCGTCTTGCCGAGACTCTTGGCGCCCAGACAGCGACCATGACTGCTACGTCTGTTGCTGATGCACTTATTGAGTACGCCAATAAGCATCACGTAACCAAGATTGTTGTCGGCAAACCATCAAAACCGCGGTGGCGGGAATTCCTTGCCACCCCACTGGTTGACCGGATTATTCGCCTTAGTGGCGAAATTGATGTTTATGTCGTTAGCCTGGGAGCACCAGAGCCCACATCCTCGCAAAGAGCGTTACCTGCCACTAAGAAACATATTCAGTGGTCCGATCTCTTGAGAAGTTTCGCTTTGGTGGCGGCGGCAACGGCTGTTTCAGAACTTCTTTATCAATTCTTTTCGCCGACCAATTTGGTCATGATTTATCTGCTGGCTGTTGTTCTTGCGGCAACACGTCTTGGTCAGCGCCCTGCCATAATGACTGCATTTTTCGGTGTGTTGGCATTCGACTTCTTTTTTGTCCCACCTCGCTTCTCTTTTGCTGTGACTGATTCGGAATACCTGCTTTCATTCGCAGCTCTCTTTGTCGTCGGCTTAGTCATTGGCAAGCTCGTTTCCCAATCACGGGAGCGTGCAGAAGTGATCAGGGCCAGAGAAATGCAGACAGCCAGCCTGTACTACCTCAGTAGAGACTTGTCTGCAGCATCGGATGTGCAAAGCGTCTTGAACGCCATGATAAAAAATATCGAAAGCAGCCTTGAAGCCAATCTTGCAGTTCTTTTGCCTGAAGGCGAACGGATGGAGATTAAAGCTTCCACCATATCTATAAATCTTGACCTAAAGGAACATGCTGTTGCCGATTGGGCATACCGAAATCGTCAACCGGCCGGTAAGGGTACTGATACTCTGATCTCCGCCGAATATCTATATGTGCCGATATCAACGGGAGAAAATATTCTAGGGGTACTGGGAATAGGTTTTGCGGACCAAGCTGCATATACGTCGCCCGACATCCGGAAACTTCTCAATGCATTCACAACTCAGGCTGCATTAGCTATTGAGCGAGTTATGCTGGTAGCTCAGACAGAACAAACAAAAATTCATCAGGCTCGTAGCAACCTGGAACGGGCACTTCTGAATTCGATTTCCCACGATCTGCGCACTCCTTTAGTAACGATAAGCATGGCTCTAGACAACATGTGGGAAAGTGGTAGTAAACTTACGGAGGCGGCGCGAACGAAACTCATAAGCGCAGCAAGAGGTGAAGCACAACGATTGAACCGCTTCGTAGGCAATCTGCTGGACATGACACGCCTGGAAGCCGGCGCGGTCCAGTTGAAAAAGATTCCGTGTGAAGTCCAGGAGTTGATTGGCTGCTCATTGGCTGCGCTGGAACAGAGAATTGGCGACAGGGTTATTACCGTTGACGCACCATCTGACTTGCCACTCGTCATGATGGATCTTTCTCTTATGATACAAATGATGGTTAACCTGATTGAAAATGCCCACAAATACTCTCCTGTAGATAAACCTATTGAGATCAAAGCCCGCTGCGCAATGGAGTTCTTATGTCTTCAGGTTTCTGATCATGGTCCAGGCGTTCCACAGTCGGAACTAAACAAAATTTTCGACAAATTTTACCGGATTCCGGTTCCTGAAGGTGCAGGGGGTACCGGATTGGGTCTGGCCATTTGCAAAGGAATCGTTGAAGCACATGACGGAGAAATTGTCGCAACACAGAATGAGAGTGGAGGATTGCGCATTTCTATCATACTGCCTGTTGGAAAGGAAGGCTCTTTCAATGAAGAATACTAGCACTTCTCATGTACCGAGAATTCTCATGGTTGATGATGAAACAGCAATCCTGAGAATGCTGGAAGCGACTCTTGATACGGGCGATTACTCGTTGCATCAGGCCGAAACAGGCCATTCGGCATTGGCTGCTGCTGTTGCGGTCAAGCCTGACATTATCCTGCTGGATCTCGGACTCCCGGACATGGATGGCGTGGAAGTTATCAGGCGAATCAGGGAGTGGTCCCAAGTGCCAATTATTGTGCTGTCGGTGCGGGAGCAGGAAGATGACAAGGTGAACGCCCTGAATGCCGGCGCCGATGACTACCTGACCAAACCGTTCGGTGTCGCTGAACTCCAGGCAAGGATTCAAGCAGCGTTGAGGCGCACTCTTCAACAGGCTCCGGAGCCTGTTTATAAATTTGGTGAACTTGAGATAAATCTGCCCCTCCGCAAAGTATTGGTAGCCGGCAGTGAAATATCATTAACACCCACGGAATACGGCATTTTGAGATTACTGGCCACACATGCAGGTAAAGTGCTGACCCACCATCAAATTTTAAAGCAGATATGGGGTACAACATATACAGACCAGCAAAATATCCTGAGAGTTAACATCAGCCATCTTCGACAGAAAATAGAACCTGATGCGTCAAGACCAAAATATATCATTACCGAGCCTGGTGTGGGGTACCGCCTCAGAACTGGTTGAATGGATACGAGGGCTCTCGTCTTAACGAATTATTAACGAGTTAACCACTCAATTTCACACCTTATTTATGTCCCCCCTTGTAACATGAAATCATAAAAATCTGTATGTTCTACGGGGGCCATGATGAAAGCTTATATGTTTGATCCTGAAAGTGGAATGTATCAGGGTGAACTCTATGAGGATGTAAAGCAGATGCAATATATTGAAGGGATTACAACAATTCCTCCCTTGCCTTATGGTGACAATGATGTAGTTGTATTTGACCAGAGAGAGCAAAAATGGTCTGTAAAAACCATATTCGAGATGCGCAGGATTTTAGGGATAGCGACGTAATGTTATGTTAAGAATTTATCATGAAGTTGCTGTGACTACCTGCAGAAACCGCTTCAGTTCCCGAAACTGTTCGCCGCCATCGAAAAGTGCCTCGCTGAAGTGTCTACTGAGCGGCAGTAAAAATTCCACCAGCTTTCACAATTCATTTTACCTACACCCACTTCACCGGTCGGAAAGCCAAGGGTGTGGTACGGGGTTTGTTTCCTGCCTAACTCGCGCTCCTTTTACGACGGTAATCAATTCCCAGCCTATCCATACGTGCCCTCAGGGTGTTCGGCTCCAGACCGAGCAGTTCCGCCGCTCCGCCGGGACCGTTGATTTTCCCGTGAGCCATCTTGAGGACCTTGCCGATATGCAGTGCCGTCACCTCGTCCAGCCGTAGGGGAGTATCAACCATTGTCACTGCTGCCGTGTCCGCTGCCTTATCTTTTCGCTCAGCAGGAACAACGGAATTGAACAGCAGTTGTCCCCCGCGGTGCAGGATCAGTTCCCTCTCCACCAGGTTTTCCAATTCGCGGACATTTCCTGGCCAGTCATAGGCCGCAAGGCGCTGAAGCGCTCCCGGCGCGATCGCCGGCGGCTCGTGAACCCCCATGTTCGAGCTTTTACGCGCAACGAAGTGCCGGGTCAGTGCCGGGACATCTTCCCTCCTCTGCCTAAGAGGAGGAATCATGATGGGAAACACGTTCAGCCGGAACCAGAGGTCTTCCCTGAACAGTTTGTCGTCAACCATGTTCTGCAGATTACGGTGGGTCGCCGCGATGACACGGATGTCCAGGGGAATCGGCCTGCTCCCGCCAACACGTTCGATTTCACGCTCCTGCAGCACCCGCAGCAGGCGGACTTGCGCCGATAGCGGCAATTCCCCGATTTCGTCGAGGAAGATTGTCCCGCCGTCGGCGCGCTCAAACCGGCCCCGTTTCTCCGTGACCGCCCCCGTAAAAGCTCCTTTCTCGTGCCCGAACAGTTCGCTGTCAATGAGACTTTCGGGGATAGCTCCGCAGTTGACTTTGATAAATGGCATGTCCCGTCGTGGCGAGCCGGCGTGGATCGCATTGGCGATCACTTCCTTTCCCGTCCCGGTCTCCCCCAGCAGAAGAACCGAGTTGTTGAGCGGCGCCACCTGTTGCACCATTTCCATCACGTGACGCAGTCCCGAATTGCCGCCAATGATCTCGTCGCTGTTTTGGAGAAAAAGCTCCTTGTTAAGAAACCGGTTGTCGTCGAGAAGTATGTCCCGGTACTTGAGGAGCTTTTCGTGCGCCAGGGCGTTGGCCAGAGCTATGGCAAAAGGCTCGGCAACCTCCGCAAGAAGCCTCACATGTGCTTCTTCATACCGTCCTTTCCCGCAGGCACGCAACACCAATCCGCCGAGAAGCTGTTCGTCAACCCAGAGAGGGATCAGAATCCCCGAATCCTGTTCAAGCTGAATGTACGGGATCAGTTGCCGCAGGACCCTGTCATGGTCCAGGTCCATGATCGTCGGGGTGCGGATTTCCCACGACTGCACCTCCCCCCAGAGATCCGCGGAAAGAGGGAAGATGTCGTCCAGTGGCTCCAGTCTCTCCCCCTCGATCTTCACCACCCGCCGCAGTGCTGCGAGTTCCGGGTCCCGGATCGTCAGGGATATTCCGTCCAGTGGCATCTGCTCCTTCAGGTAGCGATAGGTGCGCTCCAGAGCTGTCTTTATCTCGAGACTGCTGCAGATCTTGACGGTTACCTGTTTGAAGAATTCATTCTTGTCTACCATGGGGAATACTCCGCCCTGAGTGATATTTGCCGAACCAGCTTTTTCGGTCGTAGCTCCCGGCCGGAAAGCCGCCGCTAGGGATACGGTTATAAACTTAAATATTTGGTAAATATATGGCAACCGACGAAATGTTTCAACACAACTTACCATATGTTTCAATATCTCATGACTACGATTTCGCAACCAACCGATATTGCATGGTTTTATGCACTGGCATGGAAATGGCTCTTGATAAATAGAAAAGGAGAACCCGATCATGGCCAAGCTGCTGTACATAACCTGCGACCTGAGACCTGAGGATCAATCCTATGGCCTCATGGCAGGCGCGGCGTTTCTTGGCGAATACCTGAAACGGAACCCCCGTGACGAGATCCACATGCTCGACCTCTACCGGGACTCCGTTCAATCGGCCGACCCGGACGTTCTCTGCGCCTTGGGAAAAATGTCTCGCGGACATCACTTCGCGACGCTGACCACGGTTGAGCAGCGGAAAATCGACCGAATGTGGGCTCTTTCGGGGCAGTTCGCCGCCGCCGGGAAATACGTGGTGGTGACGCCGCTGTGGAAGCCGGGATTACCTCCTGAATTGTGGGGATATCTAGATTCGATCCTGGTCTCCGGCAAGACCTATCAAAATACTTCATGCGGGCCCCAGGGGCTCCTGAAGGGCCGGGAAAGAAAGTGCCTGCTGATTCACTCAGCAGAGGGGTTCGCCTATGGAGAGAGGGAACTGTATTGCATCTCAAACCTCAGAAACGCTCTTAAGTTCCTGGGAATTGAGGAATTCAGCAGCATCCTAGTCGAAGGCGGCAAGCAAACCCATGAGATGGATGGAGACCAAATCGGGTTCGAATCAGAAAAGGTTGCGGCGGCTGCTCTCAACTTCTGACCTTACAATGGCATGCGAGGGCAGAATGAAGTTTATTGTTTCAGTAACTGGGAAGGAGGTCCGGTAACAGGAAAAAGATTATGGCCGAATCTTTCAACATAGCTCGTTTTGTAATCGTCGCTGCCCTGGTGCTTGGTGGTTGTGCGCGACTCCCCATCGGCGTCGAACCTGCATCCCGGATGGCCGAGCCTGCCAAGCTGGATGCCGGCAGCTCAATTGGTGCCGAAACAGAGCACCAGGTACTGTGGCCTTCTCAGGGATGGTGGAAGGTGTACGGCGATCCGCAGCTTAACAGGCTGGTGACCGAGGCGACTGACGGCAACCCGACCATGCATATCGCCCAATCCCGTATCGCCATCTCCAGGGCGGCCGGCGGGATCGCCGGATCGGCCCTGATGCCCACGGTACAGACGAAAGCGACGTTCACGCGGCAGCAATACAGCGAGCGTTACTTTGTTCCTCCCCCCCGTGCGGGGAACTGGGAGTGGGATAACCTGTGGACCACCGGCCTGTTTTACGATCTCGACCTCTGGGGGAAAAACCGCAGCGCCCTTGCTGCCGCGCTGGACCAGGTGCAGATGACCACGGCCGAGGCACAGGAAGTCCGGCTCACGCTGGAAACGGCAGTAATCCGTCTGTACGTACAGTTGTCGCTTCAGTACAACCTGCTGGACGTGGCAAAGGAGACCCTGCATCAGCGCGAGCAGATCCGGGACATCCTGAAGAAACGCCATTCAGCCGGGTTGGGAACGGAGATCGATCTGTGCCAGGCCGAAACGGTCGTGCCCGCGGCACGGGCCGAAATAGAGAAAATCTCCGAGTCCATCGAGATTCTGCGCAATCGATTGAGTGCCCTCGCCGGCAGGGGGCCCGGGTATGGCGAGCAGATTCGCCGGCCGACGCTGTCACTCGCCCTGCCGATCGGGCTGCCGACAGCCATTCCGGCGGACCTCCTCGGGCGCAGACCCGACGTGGTGGCCCATCGTTGGCGTGTCGAAGCGGCCGGCAAGGGAATAGAAGTCGCCAAGGCCTCTTTCTACCCGAATATAAACTTCTCCGCCTTTGTGGGGTGGCAATCCCTAGGCTTCGACAAGTTCCTGTCATCCGAATCATTGATCAAAGGTTTCGGCCCGGCCGTTTCGTTGCCCATCTTCGAGGGGGGACGGCTGAAAGAACAACTGCGCATCTCGACCGCGGAATACGACATCGCGGTTGAGGCATACAACAACACCCTGATCCAGGCCCTTGAAGAAGTTGCCAACGAAGTGGCCGCACTGCGATCGCTGGAAATACAGCGGACGGAAACCTATCAATCGCACTCCCTGGCCTTTCGCGCCTACGACATCGCCCTGTTCGGCTTCAAGGAAGGACTGAGCGATTACCTGACGGTGCTCAACGCGCAGACCCAGACCCTCGTGGAATCACAGCGGAAGGCCCAGGTCGAGGCGCACTTTCTCGATGCCTATGCCGCGCTGATGCAGGCGATAGGAGGCGGAGTTCCCGTGAATGCTCCACCGGATAAAGCGGGGGGAGCCAAATGAGATTTCTAGACCGGATGCGAGGGGAGATCGTCGCCTGGGGCAAAACGGAAGGGTTGGGCTGGATTTTCGTGCTGAAGGCCACCATCGCCGCCCTGCTGGCGATGGGAATCTCCATGCGCCTTGAGTTGGGCCAGCCGGTTACCGCCATGGTCACCGTCTACATCCTCATGCATCCCCAGACCGGGATGGTCCTGACCAAGAGCCTATACCGCGTGTGCGGCACCCTGGCGGGCACCTTTGCCAGCCTGACGCTTCTTGGCCTCTTTGCCCAGGAAAGAGTGCTCTTTCTGACCGGACTGGCGCTGTGGGTCGGCCTGTGCGCCGCCGGAGCGGCCGTTTACCGCAACTTCAAGTCTTACGGCTTTACCCTGGCGGGATATACCGCCGCCATGATCGGCCTGCCCCTGGTCATGCAGCCGACCGGTTTCTTCGATTATGCGGTGAACCGTGTCACGGAGGTGGTAGTCGGCATCATCTGCGCCGGCGTCGTCAGCGAAGTGGTTTTCCCGCGCAGCCTCGGCGATAGCATCATCAAGACCATGGATGCGCGCTACGCCCAATTCGTGGGGGTGGTCACGGGCTTGCTCTCGGGGAGCGTGTCACCCCAGGAAATCGACCGGATACATCTGCATGTGGCAGGCAATGTGGTGACTCTGGAGTCGCTGCGGAGTTCCCTGTTCATGGAGGCGTCGGATATCCGTGTGCGTGACCTTCGGCTGCGCAGGCTGAACATTGATTTCATGGAGATTTTCACAACGCTCCACTCTCTTTGTCAGCTCCGCAGCCGGCTCGCGGATGCCCCGGCAACCCGTGCTTTGACTTCACTTAACGCATCGCTTGCAGAGACTCTCATGCCGGAAGGTAATGCCGCCTGCGGCGACTCAGAGAGCGCGCGTCGGGCAGCGCGACGGATTGCCGAATTTCGCGTAGCTCTTCCGGAACGGGAGGAAACGATCCGCCATCAGTACCTCGACCATGCCGGTCACGATGAGCGACTCGGCATCGAGACAGCCCTCGAGCTGGTCCGGCGGTTTGTCAGGGAGATGCACGACTACACGAGGACGTATGCATCGCTGTGGGAAAAGCCGAGCCCGGAGCCGATCGGCGAGGGACGTTTCGTCTCCCGCACCGATCCTGTGGTGGCTCTTGTAACGGGAGCACGGGCCATGGCCGCCATCATCCTGGTGGCGGCCTTCTGGATCGCCTCGGCATGGCCGTACGGCGCCAGCGCGGTCATGATGGCAGCCATAGGAACCGCACTGTTCGCGCCGGCCGCTGACCCAGCCCTTGCCTTGAAAATGGGAGTTCTCGGCAACTTGCTCGGTTTCATTGCGGCATTCTTATGCAAGTTTTTCGTCCTCACCTCCCTGAACGATATCGGGCTTCTCGTCGCAGGGATTACACCATTCCTGCTGTTGGGCCCGTACCTTGCCCTGAACCCGAAACTAGCCATGGTGGGGCTCGGTTACATCACCATGTTCTGCTTCATGGTTGCTCCGGCCAACAGGATGCAGTATGACCCGGTGCAATTCGTGAACTTCGGCAGCGCGCTCATCCTCGGCGTGGCTGCCGCGGCGCTCACATTCGATACCTTTATCCCGGTGACAGGGGGGTGGGTCAAGCGGCGTACCGCACGGATGCTGCGTGGACTGGTAGAAACGGCCTGCTCCGGCAGGCTTTCTAGTCTCGACTCCAAGTTCGAGAGCGGCGCGCGGGACCTTGTGCAGCGGATCGCGGCCAGACCGAACCTGCAGGATGTACATGACAGGGAGATTCTCGACTGGATGTTCGTTGTCCTCGAAATCGGACGGGCCATTATTCATCTCCGGCAGGACGTCGCATCAATTCACTTGCCGCAGTCGGTATCAGACGGCGTACGGAATACTCTGCAGCAGGTCACGCGTTTCTTCGGACGGCCGAATTTGAAAAACCACAGCGCCGCCCTCCTGACGGTAGAGGAAAACATCGAGGCGATCCTTTCCGAATCAGGCCGTGAAGCAATCGGGGAGGAGACAATGGATGTTCTACGCCGGATGCTGACCTCGCTGCACCTTATCCACTCCTCGCTGCTGGATGAGGAATCCATCCTTGCGGCTACGACGTCACGTCCGAGGGGAATCATTCAAGGAGAAACGTCATATGCCACGTGAAATTGCAATATTCGACGCACTGCTGCCCAGTCTTTTTCCGGTTTTCCTGGTTAGCATAATCGTGCAGGTAGTACTGGACAGAGTCATGGCATGGTGCGGCGTGTACCGGCATGTCTGGCATCCGCCGCTATTCCGCCTGAGCTGCTTCGTCTGCATCTTCAGTGCGTGCGGCCTGCTGGTACTCCGCTAACTGGTTGCTGCGAAAATAATTCGAAGTGAGGCCCGGTATGAAACTCAAGGTCATTGTCCGTTTCGTTTTAACAATAGTCATTTTTGCCATCGCGATTTTTACCAGCAGGAAGCTCTGGGATCGATACATGAATTCGCCCTGGACCCGTGACGCCAAAGTTCGAGCCGATATCGTGAACGTGGCCGCCGATGTATCCGGTCTTGTCGATCGGGTGGTGGTGAAGGACAACCAGTTGGTGCGCAAGGGTGATCTGCTGTTCGTGGTCGACAGGGAACGCTACGCCCTGGCCCTTTCCCAGGCAAAAGCACGCCTGGCGGCCAGCAAGGCCCAGATGGTGATGAAACAGCAGGAGGCTTATCGCCGCGCTCGGGTAGACGCGTCGGTCGTCTCCACGGAAAACCGCGAGAGCGCCAGATCCCAGGCCGATGCCGCAGAAGCGGCCTACCAGGAATCGGCGGTTGCGGTCGATACCGCCTCACTGAACCTCAGGCGCACGGAAGTACGAGCCCCGGTGGATGGGTACATTGCAAATCTCAACGTGCACAGGGGGGACTTTGCGGCGGCGGGAGCGGCAAAACTGGCAATAGTCGACAAAAACTCGTTCTGGGTCTACGGCTATTTCGAAGAGACTAAAATCCGGCTGATCCGCCTTGGCGACCCCGTAGAAATCAAGCTGCTCGGGAGCGAACAGCCTATGAAGGGGCATATCGAGAGTTTGGCCAGGGGGATTTCCGATCACGACAATCCTGCGGGCAAGGAGCTCCTCTCCGACGTGAATCCGGTCTTCAACTGGGTCCGGCTCGCGCAAAGGGTGCCGGTACGGATCAAGATTGATGATGTGCCGAAGAACGTTCAACTGGTGGCCGGCACGACCTGCACTGTCATAGCCCGGCCATCCGTGCGCAGACCCGGGGCATGAGGAAGACAAGATTAACCGGATCGCTGCCGTGGCGGCGTGGCAATCGACCGGATCGCCGAAGGAGCTGGGAGCTCTGGCAGGGAGGAGGATGTCACCCCATCACGTCTCCTCCGACAAAGTCTGCTATCGCAGCGCCGAGTTCCGGCCTGGTGACCGCACTCATATGGTTTCCGGGCACTTCAAGAAAATGGCCATTTGGGAGAACATCGGCCAGTGACCTGGCAGAAACGTTCACTTCATCATCGGCCCCGGAAACGACTAGCGTCGGAATCTCAATCTGGCTGATTTCCTCTCGTGAGGTTTCAATGGCGGTGTCGAGGATATGAAGGAGCGCCACCGGGTCGCCGCCAACTGTCTTCAGAAAGGCCTCTGCCATCCATTCCTTCGTACCACGCGCGAATGTACCGGGATTGCTAAGAATGCGGCGAAAAAAGTCATTCCGCCCGCCAGTATTGAGTATCCCTTCCAGACCCAACCCCGCCACAATAGCCCTCCCAGGCATGGCACCCCGCACAAGCATCCGCACGACGGTCAGGGCTCCGAGAGAATAACCGCCGAGGTCGTACTCGCGGAGGCCGAGCTGCTTGATGAGGGCAAAACCATCATCTGCCAGGACATCGTGTGGGTATGCGGCAGCGTTGTGAGGTTTCGAGCTGTCGCCGTGGCCGCGCAGATCAGGCATGATGACACGAAAACCGCATGCCGCCATGCAGAACGCATGACCGTAGCGGACCCAATTGATCATCGCGGAGGAAGAAAATCCATGAAGCAGCACAAGAGGTCTCCCCTCCCCCACCTCGCGCCATACGAGATTAGTGCCGTCAAGGCCGAAAAAATGATGAACTGTAGGATCAGGCATAGGTTTATGGAAAAATTGATATCATTGCTGCCGGATGGCATCCCAGCAGGCCTCGACCGTACTGTTGATGACGTGATCATTCAACTCGAAGTATTTGAGCACATGATTACGGCAGATTTCCGTCAGAGGCCCAAATGTCAGCGAATTGAGAATCGGCAGGGGCAGGTTTTTGACTACCCGCTGCTGTATCCCCTCCAGGAATATCTCTGATATTATGGAGTTATCGCATCGTATTCGCTCACGGCGCGTTGTTGCTCCGTACGGTGAATTGAAAAACTGTTCAATGAAACGGAATTCCGTCGGTGATGCAAGAAAGTAGTTAACCAGTTCTCTGCAAACGTGCTGATACCTGTTCCGGATTGACTGGTATTCAGGAAAAGTATCCAGTACCGCTGATCTCATCCGCTGTTCCAGGCATGTGTAGGCATTTCCGATAAGATCGTCTTTACTGTCAAAAAAACGATAGATTGTTCCCGCTGCAACATTTGCTCGCTGGGCAATCTTTGCCATGGGGGCACGATGAAAGCCATGCTTTGATATGAGATCTATTGTGGCGTTGATAATATCCTCACGCATCTGATGATTCATTGCCCTGTCCTCATTTAAACCGATCTCCGTTGCTTGTGGTGTCCATCAACGATATATCCTCCATCTGCATGGTCAGCAGGTCCACGGTAAGAATTCGCTTGCGCAAAGGGTCCCCGATTCCCAGGAGGATCTTGCATACTTCGGCTACCTCCAGGCTCGCGATAACTGCAGGTGTGAATGAAGGATTACCCAGTTGTTTCTCGATGCCGCCCTTGCTCCGGATATTGGCAAAGGTCTCCTGCAGAGTCCGGTCTCCCGGCATTTGGGACAATACGACTCCATACCACCCCCCTATGGCACCATGCACCAAAGGGATCTTCAGGTCTTCACACTCCTCGGCCAGGTCGAGCCTGGTAGACAGGTTGTCGAGGGCATCGACGGCCAGATCGACACCATTCAGGATATGACGGCCATTGGCCCTTGTCAGCGCCAGATGATGGGCAATTAACGTGACAGCAGGGTTAACGGTCCCCACCCTCTCCCGGGCCGCTTTCACCTTTGGATAGCCGAGCATCTCCGGGGTGGACAGGAGCTGGCGGTTCAGGTTGTGCTCGACGAAAACATCGGGATCGACTGCGACTATGGTTCCGATCCCCAGCCGTGCCAGTTCCTCTATGACGTACCCCCCCAGGCCTCCAGAGCCGATAACCGCCACCCGGCTGCGAAACAGCTTCAACTGCTGGTCGATGGTGAAACCTTGCCGATTGCGTTGATAGCGAGCCGGCAGCAGCCCCATCGTCAGGATTGCCTCCTCGACGCGGGCAACTGGCACATTAAATCGATCAACAGCCGCCACCTGAACAGCCCACGGGATGAGATCCCCTTGTGCCGACTCACGAAGGAAGGCGGTCAGCTCACCCGTTTTTCCACTGTCACAACACAAGGGTCTACCTCATTCATCAGCCAACCGGCTCGGATGACCATGCCCCGTTCACAAACCGATGTCATTACCTTGAGAGCCTCTTTGCTGGCAGATGTGCAAGCAGTGCATAGTAGCCGGTCAGGGGTGACCCGGGAGAATCCATACCCCCTCGTCCGCGTAACCTCCCACCAGCGCTTTTAAAAGTCCCTTCCGGGACTCGAAACGCTCACGGATGCCCAAAAGCGTGTCGCGGTGTCGCAGCGCCTCGTCCTCACCGACCATGAACTGATGGGCTTCTTTGTCCATGTCCGGAACGGCTACGCCCTCATTCAGTGTCACGTTTCCCGTACAGCTGCAGAGCATGCAGCGCAATCTGTTCCCGCCAAGAAAGCGAAAGGTCTTTCCTCCGCAGTAAGAACAGCTCCACTCTTCGGTAGCAGGTGCCTGACCGAAAAGTGCTGCCGCAAGTTCCTCGGCAACCCTGCCGTTCTCCAGAGCAAGCATCACCTCTCCCGGAAGTGCGCCGTAGATGATCCTGCTTGACATGTTTTCCGCCTTGATCACGGCAAAAAACTTTTCGATATCGAGAAGAGTCGATCCTTCCATCCCTTCGAGGCCGGCAATCCCTATCCCGACCGCCGGCTTCCCCCAGAGCCGTTCCCCTACGGCATAGAAAGAGATACTACGATCGAGAAACGTCTTCAGGCAGGCCGGCGCGCTCAGTACGTAGGTGGGAACGGCCAGAATCAGGGCATCCGCTGCCGTAATTTCGTCCAGCACCTGAGCCAGGTCATCCTTCAACACGCAACCGGAGTCCTTGACCAGGCAACGATAGCAGCCGGTGCAGTAGCCAAGGGAGAAATCCGGGAGCCGGAGAAGCCGCAGCTCATGGGGGGTCGAAATACGCCTGCTGATCTCCTTGACCATGATCTCGCAGTTCCCGAGCTTCCGCCTTGAACCTACTATTCCCAGTACCTTTTTCATGGCTGACCGAGAAGTCCTTCCAACTCCGGTTCGAAGACCTCCCAGACCCGTTTCTGGAGTTCGGCAATAAATTCCGGGGAGGTTATATCGGGCAGCTTTATGTTCGGGTTCCGCCGTTCCCATACCTCGGCAGGCAGGGTGTATTCAGACTTGTCGTAGCCTTGTCGCAGCTCGAGAGCCAGACCGAGCAGGAAAGCCCTGCGCACGGCTGCGGCCAGGGCTTCCGGTGTCACATCCAGGCCGAACTCACTCTTGAGACAGTCCACCACCATCTGGGTGCAGATGCCTTTGGTAATATCGAAAAACTTGCACAGACCGATCATGTCGAAGCCGACAATCTGCAGCTTGGTCCTGGTAATCCCCTCCACCCAGGACTCTATGTCCGATTTCCCTTCGCGGGTAAGCAACCCGTACGTCCCCATGGACATATGCCCACCGGCGATGGCCCAGGCATATCCCGGATTTGTTTCCGGCTGGTAAGCAGGCAACTCCAGCCCCTTGACGTGGTACGCATAGGAAGTCTCGCCAGTGCTTTCGGAAAGGCGCTTGGAACCCCGGCCAATCTCCGGCAACTTCCCCAGTCCGGCCAGTTCGACAAGCTCCTTGATCTTGTCATAGTCTCCAAAGGTTGCCCCATTCAGCAGCGGCTTTTCGGGGTGCCGCTCATTGTAGGACAGCAGATAGGAGATGGTTACCCCCAGGGAGATGGAGTCCATACCGTAGTTGTCGCACAAATGGATCAGCCGGGCCGCCTGTCCTGCATCATGAATACCGATATTGGTGCCCAGCAGGTTGAGCGGTTCATAGTCGAATTTGGCCAGGAACCTGCCAGTACTGTTGTCTTCCTTTTTTTCATGGACATTGTTATGGCAGGTTATCCCGCAGCGATAGCAGGCTTCCGATTTAATCACGTATTCCTTTTCCACATGTTCCCGGAACAGTTTCTCCGGCAGGTCGTTCCCCTGCGGCCGGAAATTGTTTATCGGCACAGCATGAAAGGCCTGCAGAACATCGTAGGCAGCCCAGGTGCCGCCGCCGCCACCGCGACTGATCGGTTGCAGTCGCGCCGCACCGCCTCCTTTGACGACATTGATATTGACGTTCCTGACCTCTGGGGAAACGGCCTTGATCTTGTCTCTGCTAAGGGCCACCAGGGCAAGGAGGTTCTTGTACCCCATGAGGCTCCCCATGCCGCCGCGACCGGCAAAACGCATCTTGTCTTCGCCGGATTTGAGCTGGTTGTCGGTTGAAAGCGCCACCGCACCCATGTAGACATTCTCCCACTGCTCCCCTGCCTGGCCGATTGCAGCGAAGTGGGCATTAACACCATACTCCTGCTTCAACACCATCATTTTGTCATGAGCAAAAAGCCCGACCAGGTGATCGGCCGGTTTCAGCTCGACCGCCGGCCCTTCAGGAGTGTCCGTGATCAAGGCATAGACCGGTTTCGGGGAACGGCCTTCAAAAATCAATTCATCCAGGCCGGTCCACTTGAATTTCGCGCCGAAATTCCCGCTACCCGTCGACCACATGGCCGCCGGCAGCCCCTTTTTTGACTCCTTGAGCGGGCTGTACCCGGAAAAATAGGTACGCAGACCGGTCATGGCGGTGGTGCCGGTCAACAGGCCAGTATTGACGATCAATGGATTCCCCTCGCAATACGCGTGAGAGATATTCCGTTCAGCCAGGATTTGGAAAGAACGGCCAAAGCCTCCAAGTACGTCCTCCAGATTGCGGCAAGGAACGTCCTCGAAGCGCACATCAGCGCTATTCAGATCGACAGTACAGCGCAGATATACAACAGAAGACGGTTCTGAAACTGGATCTGTGGTAAAAACTTTCATACTGATTACTCCTCATAGTTGGTAGACCTCTTAAGAGCACATTCCCTTCATGCTACCCTCCGTCTATGAAAGGCAGCAAGCACACGGTATCACCATCTTTGAGCACATCTTCAATCCCTGCATGAAGATCATTAATAAGCACGATCCCGAGAAGATGAAGAGGGATGCGGAGTTCATCAATTATCTCACTCACACATGTGCCAGAGGGATACTCGCGAACAGCTTTCTTAAAACGATCGATTCGAAATGGCCCAAACAG
Organism: uncultured Geobacter sp.; assembly: GCA_937860145.1. Taxonomy (GTDB): domain Bacteria; phylum Desulfobacterota; class Desulfuromonadia; order Geobacterales; family DSM-12255; genus CALMBF01. Next base: position 31,255 of record CALMBF010000133.1, on the reverse strand, counting down.
TTTTATGGTAACATCCATCCAAGTCTCCCTATTTTTGCGGGCAACAGTTACAAGGAACGAGTACTGTCAAGCATCTTAAACACGAGCCTTTCAACTTCATCAATCAGCTTGTCATTTATGTTCTTGCCCACGGCTTCCACCGCATCATGCTGTGTGCAATCGTCGCTTTCATAAACAAAAGGCATCGTGATATCCCAATGCAGAAAGAATGCAAATACCATCCATGCCACTACTGTCGGGGAAGCATTCAAACCTTTGTTGTTCTTTGTTATTTCGGAACAAGCCGAGGCAAAACTTTCCAGATAATTATCGACATCTTTGCGTAAACTTTGCGGAAGGTTTCCCCCCCCGGCAAATAGTTCTCTCATGACAATCGAATGGAGCGGTCGCATCTTGGCAATCTGTGACATCCCGTAAATAAATCGTCTTATTTTTGTCTCGGGACATTCATTGGCTTCCGGCTCCGCACGCAGGTACATTTTTGTTTGATCCAGCAAATTATTCATCACGGTTTCATAGAGCTTCTCTTTATCACCGATATAGTAGTACATGCTCTGCTTGTTTACTCCGGCGCGCTCGGCAATTTCATCGGTCAGAGCACCGTGAAAACCCTTTTCCGAAAAAACTTCCGTGGCAATTTCAATGATGTGGTTGCATTTTTCAGCCCTCTTTATTTTCATCGGCTCTTTTGCCATAAATCTCCCTCAATAAGTTCAGTGCATAATTAGCCGACTCCGGAGAGGCTACACTCCCATGCAGAGGTACTTGATCTCCAGAAAATCATCGACCCCGTACTTGGACCCCTCGCGGCCGAAGCCAGACTCCTTTATCCCGCCGAACGGCGCCACCGCCGTCGAGATCAGCCCAGTATTGATGCCGACAATCCCGTACTCTATCGATTCGGCAATTCTCCAGATGCGGGCGTTGTCCCGGCTGTAGAAGTAGGAAGCGAGGCCGAACTCGGTGTCGTTGGCCATCCGGATCGCCTCCTCCTCGGTCGTGAAGCGGAACAGAGGGGCAATAGGGCCGAAAGTCTCTTCGCTGGCTACCGCCATATCCGGGGTCACATCGGCCAGGACCGTCGGCTCGTAGAAGGAACCTCCGAGCGGATGCCGCCTGCCTCCGCAAAGAAGCTTCGCTCCTTTGGCAAGTGCATCGGCGACATGCTCTTCGACCTTCTCTACCGCGTTTATGTCAATCAACGGCCCCTGCTGGGTCTCTCCAAGCAGGCCGTCACCGACCTTCATCTTCTCGACAGCAGCCACGAGTTTGGCGGCAAAGTCATCGTAAACGCTGTCCTGCACCAGGAAACGGTTGGTGCAAACGCAGGTCTGGCCCGTGTTCCGGTACTTGGAGATGAGTGCCCCTTCCACTGCCGCGTCGAGATCGGCATCGTCAAAGACTATGAAGGGCGCGTTCCCCCCCAACTCGAGCGCGAGCTTCTTAACCGTTCCGGCGCACTGCTCGATGAGTTGCTTGCCGATTTCCGTTGAACCGGTAAAGGTAAGCTTGCGTACAATCGGGTTCGCGGTCATCTCACCGCCGATGGCGCCCGACGCACCGGTAACGACGCTGAACACCCCGGCGGGAATTCCGGCCCGCTCCGCAAGGACAGCCAGTGCCAGGGCTGAATAGGGGGTCATGCTGGCCGGCTTGAGAACCATGGTGCAGCCAACAGCCAGGGCAGGCCCGGCCTTGCGGGTGACCATGGCGGACGGAAAGTTCCAGGGAGTGACGGCGGCACAGACACCGATAGGTTCCTTGATCACGACAATCCGTTTGTCCTTTTCATGGGGAGGGATGATGTCCCCATAGACACGTTTCCCTTCCTCGGCAAACCACTCGATGAATGAAGCTGCATAGGCGATTTCGCCGCGGGATTCCGCCAGAGGCTTTCCCTGCTCGGCGGTCATCAGGATCGCCAGGTCCTCCTGGTTTTCCATCATCAACTCAAACCAGCGCCGCAGGATAGTAGAGCGCTCGGCAGCGGTCCTTGCCCGCCAGGCGGGAAAGGCGGCATTTGCTGCCTCAATGGCGGCACGGGTCTCGGCTGCTCCCATCCTGGGGACTGTCCCGATGATCTCGCCGGTGGCAGGGTTATTGACCGCGATGGTCCCTCCGTCATCGGCACTGAGCCACTGTCCGTTGATGTAACAGTGCTGGCGGAACAGGGTCTGATCTTTCAACTTAAACATCTGTACGACCTCCATTTATTGAGTGTTATTCTAAAATGCACCGGAACTGCTCCAGATCAAGCGGCCAACGCGCCGCCACATGATGATCCGGCCCCTGCCGTGCAGGCGAAACAGTGCTCTCCGGTGGCGATGGGGGCGCCGGGGATGGGTCCTCCGGGCATCGAGGAAATATGAAGTCTGTGCGGACCATGCCACAACCCGTCAGCAACGTTGAAATCACAATCGTGGACATACCCGTCCCAACTGACCGTAACCTGTGATCGGCACATCAAATTCGGCACCGTTGCCGGATTGAACGAAGACGAAAGCTTCTCCATGTAGCCGCTGAAGTTCCCGGAGGATTCGAGCCACCTGCGAAAGCGTCCCAACGGGACATTAGCGATGGTGAGGAGGTCGTTGAAGACGATCCCCTCCTTGCGGTGCAGGTCATGGCGAAACTTGATTTCCTGCTGGCGCTGCCCCGGTGGCAGAAATGCGCCGGACGGATTGACTATCAGCTGGAGCAGGAGGCCGCTTCCTTCCCGGCCGAACCCCAGTTCATTCAGAAACCGCAACATGGCCAGACTCTTTTCCAGGGTTCCCGTCCCACGTTGGGACGCCGCCTGGCCCGCGTTGAGGGAAGGAAGCGAGGCGACAAGCTCTACGCGATGCATCTTGAGAAGCTGCGGCAGCCAGTCGCGACGGTGATCCCACATCGCGGTCAAATTGGTGCGAAAGAGAACCCTCGGGGCCAGCGGGGCGAGGTTCCCGACAAGATACTCGATATGCGGCACCAGTTCCGGAGCCCCTCCGGTGATGTCGACTGTTTTGAACCGGGCGCGACGCGCGTAGGCGACCACCTCCTCCATCGTGTCGCGGCTCATGATCTCGGAGCAATCCGGCCCCGCTTCATGGTGGCAGTGACGACAGGCCATGTTGCACAGCTTTCCGACGTTTACCTGCAGCGTTTCCGTCACGTCGTGATGCAGAGACAACCCGTGCTTCAGGAGTGTTGTCGAAAAAGTATCCATGTCCAATCCCGGCTTGTCAGTTCCCATACAATTCCTCTTTTATAAATGGTGCGGCGCAACAGGGCTGCGGATTTTGCGCCAGATCGTCGCACCCGAAGGAGCAACCGCGGAGGCGTAGCAGCGCTACGTCGCACAAGGGAGCGACGAGGACGGCGGCGAGATGGCGTGAAAGCCACAGCCCCCAATCGTCACAACGACAGTTTTTCGGCCACCTTCCTCATCTGAACACCATGTACCAGTGACGCTCCGCCCCGGATGGCCGCAGCCACGTGGAGCGCCTCGGTCATTTCGCCGAGATTCGATCCCTTTTCGAGACAGGCTCGGGTGTAGGCGTCGATGCAGTATGGGCACTGCACCGTGTGGGCGACGGCAAGGGCGATCAGCGACTTTTCCCGCTCCGTCAGCGCCCCCTCGGCAAAAACCGCACCGTAATAGTCGAAAAACTTCTGCGCCAGATCCGGTGCATCCTTACCGATATCACCGAACTTCCCCAAGTCTTCCGGGGAGTAATAGAATTCTTCCATGAACTCGACTCCTTTCCACGTTTCGCCCTGTCCCGTAATGAGGAAATCCCCTCACAACCGGGTAAAGAGATACCTGACCAGCACATGATCCACCCCCCTCAGCAGGCACGGGAAAATCGACTGACGGTGAAACGGGCGAGAAACCGCGACATCCGCCAAAACTCCACAGCGTCCCGCACCCCCCGCAGCCTTTGCCAGACATACCCCGGCCGATAGTAGAACTTCTTCACCACCTCCGCTTCCAGTTCCTTCATCTCGGCATAGGTGAGAGTTTCCTCGTAGACCGGGATCCAGTCGATCTGCCCGGTCAGGCAGCACTCCTCCCCGTGCCGCCGGTCGATCACCCCCCGCTCCACTGCACGCTCGAACAGCGGGGTCCCGCAAAAGAGCCGGGCGATACCGGCCAAGGCATAGTCGACCCCCAGGCTATTCAGCGTGGCCGAGTTCTCCCGGATCATCTCCCTGGTCTCCCCCGGGGCACCGAGCATCATGTAGGCGAGAGACTGTATCCCTGCCCGGCGGGTGTCCCGGAGCGCCTGCTCGATGGTCGCCGGATCAGTTCGCTTGTTGTAGATGTCCAAGGTCTCCTGGTGGAAGGATTCCACCCCATAGAAGATGACCCTGCACCCCGCCCGCTTCATGAGCTTGAGCAGCTCCGGCGAGACGCAGTCCACCCGGGTGTCGCACCCCCATTCAACGCGAAGCCCGCTGTCGATTATCAGCTGAAAGAGCCGCTCCGCATGCGCTCGATCGGCGGTCAGGGTGTAGTCGCCGAATACGAACTTCCTGACCCCATGCCGGCGATACAACTCCCCCATCTCCGCGACGACCTTTTCCGGCGGCCGGGTGCGGTACGGCTCGTGGACGCCGCAGAAACTGCACCGGAATGGGCACCCCCGTGACGCTTCGATGAAGGCGATGGGCGGCTTCCCCATCATGACGGTCATGATGGAGCCTTCCATGGCATCGTTGTAATCCAGGTACCGGTCGAGGGGATAGCTGATGGCAGCCGGGTCGATGAAATGCTTTCGCCGATTCTCCACGATCATTCCGCCATCCCGCCAGGCAAGGCCGTCGATACCGGCAAGCTCCTCCGATGTGCAACCGGATAGTACCCTGCAGAGTCGGGGAAACAACTCCTCCCCTTCCCCTTTTATAAGGTAATCGATGGTGGTCCCCTGCTCCATCAGCACACGGGAAGGCATGAACGTGCAGGGGCCGCCCACCACCGTCGTCACGTTCGGGAACCCGGCTTTGAGAAGGCCCGACAGCAGCCCCACGTTGTCATAGCCCAGGATCAGGCTGCTGAACCCGACGACATCGGGACGGTAGGCGGCAACTGCAGCCATGAACGATTCCGGGTCGGCATCCAGAAACATGTCATGGACCGTGGAATCCATCCCCGCCGCGGCAAGCGCGTCAGCCAAGTAATGAAGCCCGACCGGCTCGGCGAAGTAGGTAAACGTCACCTGCTTCATTACCTCACACGTCTGTATCGGTACTCGTACCAGCAGGACTTTCATATGCCCCCAAGGATCACGCCGGCAGCTTCTCCTGGAACGAATGGACTGCGATGGATAGCACAGGTGGCGTACACACGGAAATACCGGGCGTAGCGCGTTCCGCCGAGGATGGCGGCAGTATTGCCGTACACGCGCCTCGGTTCCCCTGTCACGAAAAGATGGTCCAGATCCAGTGCGAATTGATCCGGCATCTCCGGAATGGTCCCCAGGTAGACCACGGTATTTCCGGGGTTCTGACTGCTCTCTTCAAGAGTCTGCGGTTTGAACAACCGCATTTTCATGGAGTAAAAATCGGTCTCCCGCCCTTTTGCCGCAGAGACCGGGTTGGACGGCTCCAGAAGCGATTCGGAGACGACTCTGTACTCGTTGAAGCCCGCCCGTTTCAGCAGACGACTGAATTCCTCCAGGGTAAGGGCCCCGCCGTAGCATTCGGCGTAAAACTCCGGATCGTCCCGGAGTTCGGACGGGATACGTTTGCCGCTGAAGATATTGGCGAAGTAAAACTCTCCCCCCGGTTTCAGTACCCGGAAAACCTCACTCAACAGCTGCTCCTTGTCCGGCGAAAGGTTAAGGCCGCAGTTGGCAATGACCAGGTCGACAGACTCGTCGGCTATGCCGCATGCCGTAAGGTCCTCCGGGGCTCCCTGCCGGAAATCGACATTCGGCCTGCGAAAGCCGAAGCGATCCATGTGAGCGCTTATATGTCTGCGTGCGACGGCAAGCTGCTCCTCGTCCCCGTCCGCGGCGAAAAGCCGGTAGCCGAGGTCAGGAAACTGGGACGCGACGTAGCGCTCGAACTCCTCGTTGGTCATGTCGATCCCTACTACATAGCCATCCGGGCCGACGAGCTGGGAGGCAAGGTAGACGTCCCGACCGGTGCCGCACCCGAGATTGAGCACGGTGCACCCCTCTATCGCCGGAGGAAGGGGCGACCCGCAGCCGAAGAACTTGTCCAGCACCTCCTCCTCTATCCGGGAGAGCGCCAGTCGTTGATGGAGCGGGAACATCTCGATGCTGCAACTCCCCCCTGCCTTTTCACCTTGTTCCTGAATAGTTTGATCGGTCATCGGTTCATCATCCTCAAGCCTGCTCAGCTATGAATCGCCATACGCAGCCTCGTCTAAATCATGGTTTCGTCGTCTGGATCACCACGCATCCGCAGGCATCACTCCCTTTCCCTTTACCACGCATCAGCGGTTCAACCAGATAAACGAACATCCCTGCCGCCAGGGAAGCGCCGGTAATCGGGCCAAGGACGTAGATGGTGAAAAAACCGAAGTTGTGGTCAGGCAAGGCGGCATCACGCCATCCGGCAAGCATGGCAAAGAGCCGCGGGGAGAGATCCCGTGCCGGATTGAGGCCCGCCTGGGTCAACGGGGCGATGACCGAGATTATGATGGTTACGGTCAGGCCGATGAAGGCAGGCGCGAGGGCGTCATCCGGCCTCCCCAGGTTGCACCCTTCGGTAAGGGAAAAGATCAGGAACACAAGGACGAAAGTTCCGATTGCTTCGGCAAGGAAGGCGGTTAATGGGGTAACCACGGCGGAGAGCCCCGCCCCGGGGTTCGGATAGAATTCGCCGAACATCATGGCTGTCTTGACCGAAGCGGGAGAACCGCGCAGAATATGATTGATGCTCTCATATTGGGCGATGGAGCCGGCAAACAGCAGATAGAGAAGACCCGCCGCGACGAAAGCGCCGCTGAACTGCGCACAGAGATAAATGGGGAGCCGGGAAAAGGACATTCTGCGGCCCAGCACCATGGCGATGCTGACCGCGGGGTTGAGATGGGCGCAGGAGAGATGCCGGGTAGCATAGATGGCGACCGTCACCCCCAGCCCCCAGATCACGGCCACCTGCAACAGGCCGACGTGAGCGGAAAAAAGAATCGTCACGGCAACGGAGCCGCAGCCGAAAAGGACCAGCAGGAAGGTACCGACAAATTCTCCAATGAAATCGTGTGCGTACTTCATAAATTTACCCATTTTGCCTGTTGAATATCATGTCGTGTCAGGTGCCGGTCAGCAGCAGGAACCGCCGCTGCACTGGTCGCCGGCTGCATCCTTGGCAGCCGCCGGCGCGCAATCGAACTGGCCGAAGTGGACCGAGCGGTCGCCGATGACCCGGAAATGCTTGCCGAAACGGGTCTCGCCAACCATGGCGGCACTGTTCCCGCAGACGAGCATCGGCTTGCCGGCGATGAAGAGGTGGTGGTCGTCGAGCGGAAAGCGGTGCGGCATTTCCGGGATCGTGCCGAGATACACCGCCGCCTGGCCATAATCCTCGCAGATATCCTCGAGACATGGGAGTTTGAAGGCACGAACAGTCATGGCATAAAAGTCGATCATCCCCACTCTGGATTCCACCCCCGGGTTATCAAACGAAATTGGCCTTTTGGAAACCACCCGGTAATCGAGGCAGTCGAGCCGGCGCAGCATCCTCCGGAAGTCCTCGATGTAGAGCGCTCCCCCGAGACACTCGCCGTACAACACGGGATCGTCGCGCAATACGCCGGGAATCCGCCTGCCGCAGAAAACGTCGGAGAAGTAGAGTTCCCCCCCTGGTTTCAACACCCGGAAAATTTCCGCGAAGACTTTCTCCTTTTGCGGGGAGAGGTTGATGACACAGTTGGAAACGACGAGGTCGATCGAATTGTCCTCTATGCCGCACGCAGAAAGATCCTCGATGTACCCTTGGCGGAACTCCACATTAGGCTGACCGTATCCGAAGCGCGCCATCTGGGAGTCGACGTGCTTCCGCGCCACCGCGATCTGCTCGTCGGTCATGTCGATGCCAATAACGAATCCGTCTGGACCGACCAGGCGCGAGGCGAGGTAAACGTCGCGGCCGGTACCGCAACCAAGGTCGAGCACCGTGCACCCCTCTACGGCGGGGGGAATCGGCGAACCGCAGCCGTAGAATTTTTCGATAATCTCGTCATCAATGAGGCAAAGGGCCTCGCGCTGGTACGGCGGGAGAGACTCACTGTTACAGCAGGCGCCGGTCTTGAGGTCCTTTGATTTGGTGAGGATCTTGCCGTAATATTCCTTGACCTGTTCCTGAATGTTGTTCGTTGTCTCAGCCATAAGTATCAATTCCTTGTTTCGTGCAAATCCTTGCAAAGTCAGATATGAATCGCCCATCCTTCCGCTGCCCGCGATGCCTCCATGACCCCTTCGGAGAGGCTCGGATGGGCATGGACCATGGTCGCAACATCCTCTAGGGTGAGTTCGGACTTCTTGGCAAGCAGCAATTCATGGATCAGTTCGGTGGCTTCGGAGCCGGCAATGGTGCAGCCGAGGATCTCTTTCGTATCGGGGTCGAACAGTATCTTAACGAAACCTTCCCCCTTCTCCACGGCAACGGCCTTGCCAATGGCCCTGAAGGGAAACACCGCTTTCCCGAAGGTAGAACCGGCTTTTTCGAGCATCGGCTCCGTTTTACCGAAGCTTGCGACCTGGGGCTCGCAGTAAGTGGCAAAGGGGATCAGGTCCGGGTCCACCTTCTTCGCCGTAGCATGCCCCGCCATATATTCGACCGCGACCTCCCCCTCCTTGGAAGCCACGTGGGCAAGAAGCGGGGACTTAATCAGGTCGCCGATGGCATATACCCCGGGGACGGTCGTTTCGTAATAGTCCCCGACTGTTACAGCACCCTTCTCGATCTGTACGCCGATAACTTCAAGCCCCAGCCCATCGGAGTTGGGTGTTCTGCCAACCGCCACCAGGAGCTTGTCGGCCTCCACCGTCTCTCGTGCGCCCGCCTCTCCTTGCAGTACGATCTTCACCCCATTAGTGGCCTTCTCGCATGAGATGGCCCTAGTAGATGTTTTGATCTTAACCCCTTTTTTCGCAAAGGATTTCGCCACCAGGGCGGAAGCTTCCGGGTCTTCCTGAGGAAGAATGCTGGGCATCATCTCCACCAGCGTCACATCGACACCGAAGGAGCTGAAGATATACGAGAATTCGACTCCTATTGCCCCCGCACCAAGGATCACGATCCGTTTGGGAAGTTCCTCCAGCATCAGTGCCCCGGTAGAGGAGAGCACCTGTTTCTCGTCGAACTCGAAGCCGCTGATCTCCGCCGGCCGGGAGCCCGTTGCGATCAGCACAAATTTTCCGGTGACGCGCCTCTGGCCGTTGATGGTTATGTTATGCGGGGTCGCGAATTTTGCCGCCCCTTCCAGATAGTCGACGCCGTTCTTTTTCAGAAGGTACCGAACCCCCTTAGAAAGCTGGTCAGCGGCAGCGCGCGATTTTCCGAACACTTTCCGGTAATCGAGCCGGGAAGTATCGACAGAAACTCCCATTTCGACGAGCGAAGATCTTTCCCCGAAAATACGCGCTTGGTCTATGAGTGCCTTAGACGGAATGCATCCCACATTGAGGCAGACACCGCCCGGCTTGCCTCGTTCAATCACAGCAGTTTTCAACCCGAGCTGCGACGCCCTGATGGCGGCGACATACCCTCCGGGACCTGCCCCCAGAACAATCAGGTCATAATCGTATCGTTCACTCATCCATTCTCTCCTTGGTAGATATGTTCACAGGTCAGTCACTTGCCAACCACTCCATTGCCTCTTCTTCTGAATCGAACGCTTGCGCCTTCACTTTTGTAAAAAAACTGTACGTTGAGACATTTGCCTTTTGAGATTTGTTGATACCGAGCAAAGCAATTTTCACTTTTTTATCGGAAGTGTATTTAATTTCCATCTCTCTTGCCTTCTCTCTAAATCCCTTTGAAATGAGAACATCGGGAAACCTGGTCAAATGCCTGACTTCAGTTTCATTTTTGATTGCATCAAAATAAAGCTGCATCTGACGTAGAATGGAATTTTCGTCCATACCGGTGTAATCGATCGTGATAATTTGTTTGCCCTTATAAGTCACCCATTTCATGCTCATAGTGCCTCCTTCTCACTTACGACAACTTTGTCGTGTTTGCTGCAGTGGTCTCTCATCTTTCCAACACGCCAGGGATACCCAGAAGATAGGTTTCACAGGTCTTGCATTCGACCATGTGGCAGGCGAAACCGTCTAACTGTAAGCTATCCAGCTTCCCGTCCCAAAAGAGCCGGATCAGGTTATTAAATTCGCGACATTCCATTCTCAGTTCCTCGGTATTTGCCGCGTTCACTCAATACGCGCATTGTCTTTTGCAATTGCGACACGTATTGATGAAAGTGATATGGGCGAGCCTCCGCCAGACATTGCGCACCTCCCTTGTGGAGTTAAAACGATGAATTTCCTTGATTATCGCACGCCTAACCAACGGGTCAGCGTACGTGGCAAAGTCAACGCTTTCGCTGGAGCGGTATTCGTTCAAAGCACGAATCACCTCGAGGACCCCAACTCCGATGAGGTCCTTTAAGACGCTGTAATTCCCCGCAAGCTTCACATACTTGCGCGCCACTCCATTCACCAGCTCAAGATTCTGCTTGACAATCGGCGCGATCAGCAGAATATTCCTGCTCTTCAAGTATTCCTCGACAAGAGTTCTTTCGGTCTCTTTCGTCAGCCTTGCGACATTGTTGCCAGCATCTGCATTTCTCATGCATTTTATCTTCTTTACTGCCTGGCGAGCGTCAACGAGTGAAGCTCTCTTGTCATTGTTTTCCACCGTGCACTCCAGCTTTTGGCCAGCCCGAAATCATCGAACCAAACAGATTCAATCCTTAAGCAGACACCATAAGACTTGCATTCAGCGAAGACTTGACAACTTCCATAAGCGATTGAAGATTTATCGGTTTGGAAAGTACTTTCGAGATACCTGCAGTTGCGGCTTTCTCTTCAACGTCTGATTTTATTTCTCCCGTTACCATGACGACAGGAGTCCCCGGATGATGTTCTCTGACCATGGCAGCCAATTCCAAACCGTTCATTCCCGGCATGTTGCAGTCGGTAATTATCATTTTGAATTTGCAGTGTTTCAGTATCTCAAGCGCCTCAATTCCTCCTGATGTTGTTCTCACATCAACACCTTTAGAACCAAGAAATATACTCAGGAAGTCCTGGCAATAGATATCGTCATCGACGACAAGGATGTCGCTCATTCTCATCATATCCATGAATACAGCTCCCTTGCTGCTTCAGTTGTGATTTCCATTTTCCGACGCAATTATCTTTTCTTTCAATCGCAGAGTGTTGAACAGCTCCGAAGTCTCCGGCCCGTATCCCAATAGCACCAAAGGGGGGACGGCATCCTGCTGCTTCCAGGTAAATCTCGGGTGAGCGACAATCTCGTCGATCCTCTGTTGCAGTTCCTCCTCCGAGACCTTTCCAGGAAGCGATGTGGATCGGACCCCTTTCCGATCCGTGTAACGAAAATAGATGACGGCGTCGAAACAATCGGCCAGTCGCAGCGTCTCGCGGAATTCCTCCCTGGTTTCTCCCGGGAACCCGAAAATGATGTGGGTCTCCAGATAAACAGCCGGGAATCTCTCCTTGATCTCCCATGCTGCCTCCATGACCCTTTGGGGATCGTAGCTCCGGTTCATCAGGCCGATGATGCGCGGGGATGCAGCCTGAACCGGAATGTTCATGAAATCGATCATCTCCAGCGCCGACGAATCGATTTTGGGATAGACCGAGAGGAACTTCCCCGGCTCGATGTAATTTATGAGAATCCTTATGTCGTAGGCGGTGAGCCTGTTGAGCAATTGTGCCAGGTCGCAGCCGAGATCCACGCCATAGCTGCCGCAGTCGTCGCCCAACAGCATGAAACGCTTGAAGCCGAGATCTATTCCTCGCCGGACTTCAAGGAGGATCTCCTCAACCGGTTTGCTATCTACATAACCCTTTGATTTCTTTATGGCGCAGTAACTACAATTATTTACACACCCCTGGCATATCTGGATGTAATAGGCATCGATGAACCCATACTCGTCGCTGATATACTCATTGGACAGATCGCTTCCCGGAACCTGTTCGATTCTCTCGCGAGCGTTGAAGCGATCATTGAACAGGTTCAGCTCCTTGTTTCCGATCAGAGTGAGTCCCGGCTTGAAAGCATCGGGATTTATCTTGGTAAGGCATCCGGATACGATTACTTCCTTGGATCCTTCGTATTTGTCATGATAATGGTTCACGAGCGCCGCCGACTCGTCCTCTCGCTCCTGGTCGAACCCGCAGGTAGTAATAACAATGGTGTCGGCTTCTTCGGGATCCCTGACCAGCTCCAGGTTGTTGCACCTGAAAAAGTTCGCCAGCTGAGTAGTCAGATACCCGTTGTTGTCACACAATTTGAATGCCGTACAGAGAAACACTTTTTCCATATTCAATCCTGTCCGTGTCTGCACCTGATGCCGGCGCCTCTCAAACCTATACTCAGGCACTCATTATCAGACATGCAGCCGACCATGTCAGTGTTACCGGACTGCCACCTCTTGACAAAGCCAGGCTCCTTGATAAACGGCCTGCTCATGGCGATGTAATCCGCCGCCCCGGTTTCCAGCAATCTCGCGGCGGTTTCGTGTCTACGTATCCCTCCCACCAGAGCAATCGGAATCCTTAGTTGCTGTTTGAAAGAACGGGCAAACTGCTCAAAGTATGCTTCATCATTTTCCAAAACTATCGATGTTCTCGTAGATTTAAACTTGCCCGACTCGCGGGTGCCGCCACTCACTTCGATAGCATCAACCCCTTCGGCCTCCAGCATGACGGCGACTTTCTGCGACTCATCCACTGTCAAGCCACCCTCGAGAAAATCCTGACAATTCAGCTTCACCAGCAAAGGGTAATGTCTGCCTGTTGCTTCCCGTATCCGCCGCACGATTTCCATCAGAGGCTTCGCCCTGTTTTCTAACGCTCCTCCGTAGCCATCGGTCCTGACGTTATATGCAGGCGACAGGAACTGACTCAGGAGATAGCCATGGCCTGCATGAATCTGAACCCCGTCGAATCCGGCTGCTTCGGCATGCTGTGCACCCGCTGCAAATGCCTGCACTATTTCTTCAATGCACGCAGAGGTCAGTTCTTTCAATCGATACGGTGTATAACGCTTGCTTGCGGATACGGCTTTGGCGTCCAGCCCGGTCAGTTGTGGATCGGCGTACATGCCGGCATGGGAGAGCTGCATGACTATCCTGCCGCCACTCTTGTGAACAGCTGCGGTCAAACCTCTCAACACAGGTATTGCCTCTTCGCAGTCGACCCCCAGTTGCCGCGGACCCGCCTGCCCGTTCTTCATCACATAGGTGTGTCCGGTTACGATCAGCCCGGCCCCTCCCTGTGCAAGTGATTCATAGTACTGAATCATCTGCCCCGAACAATTACCCGAATCATCTGCCATACCTGTCCAGGTGGCAGACCTGATTATCCGGTTCTTCAGTTCCAGGCCGTTAATTTCCGATGTCTCGAATAAATGACGCATTCAGTCCTGCCTATCCGATTCCCATCAATGCCACATCTGCTTTGGATTCAGATCTGACGCCCAGGAATCTTCTTTCCAGCAGCGTACAGATGCCGCAAACATCATTGAGATCAAATACCGGGACATCCAGGCCCCACTCCTGATCGGAAGCCACCGCAATGAGAGTTGCATCATGCTCATCACCACGGCAGAGCAGAGCGTCGCTCCGCTCCTTTCGGTGCACTTCTATCTTCGGGAAATTGCTCCTTTTAAAGCCTTCGGTCAGGACAATGTCCATGTCTGCGCAAACGGTGGCTACTATGCTCTGTACAGAAGGTTCTTCCGATGCCGGATTCTGTTTGACCATTGCTGTTTTCGCGGCTGAACTGACAACCATGGTATCGGCTCCTGCCTGCGTCAATCGCCATGAATCCTTGCCGGGATGATCGATTTCAAATTCATGGGCATCATGTTTTATGGCCCCTACGCGATAGCCGCGGCGCTTCAATTCGGCTATCAATTTTTCCAGAAGCGTTGTCTTGCCAGTTCCGCTCTTCGCTACAATGGAAATTACCGGTATCTTCATACAATCCTCCTCATTGCCGCTTCGTATTCTTCCGGCGTATTCAGGTTCAGGAAAGCATCCCGTGCCCCGCCAACTGACTCCAGTTCACTTTCGGAAACCTCCCTTACATCGATCTGGCGGTAGAGGTCGTAGACGCAATAATTGCCGGCGTGTAGCATCGTCTTTACCGACCTGAGACAACTCTTGGAATACGCTGCAAAGAGCGGTTCATACCCGTGCGCAAGCTTCGGCACCACAGCATCACTGTTGCCGGTCAAAGAACAGAGGTGACGGATGATGCGACTACTGGGAAAGGGAAGATCACAGGAAGATACAAACACCGTATCCGTATCTGCGTGATGCAGTCCCGTGTAAATCCCTCCAAGAGCGCTGCCTGAAAAAATGTCCTCGTAGACCGGCAGATCGTAGCCGGCAAACCGTTCTCCACGGCTCCCTGTCAGGATTATCTTGCTAAAGCTTTCGCGGAATGCATCCAGAACCTTCTCGAACAGCGTCTTTCCCCCCACATCGAGAAAAGCCTTGTCCCTCCCCATGCGCCGGCTTTTCCCTCCGACAAGAATTACCCCGGTTATGTCGTTACGAATTACGGCATCGTTTACTGAAAGGGCTCCAGACTTCATCACTCTTCCTTCCTGTAAACACCACTTTTCCCACCCTCCTTGAAGAGAAGGTGAGTCCCGGTAATTTCAATACCCTTTTCGATCCCCTTGCACATGTCATAAATGGTGAGGGCGGCAACGGAGGCTGAGACCAACGCTTCCATCTCCACGCCGGTCCTCTCCAGCGCCTTCACCGTGCTTTCCACCCTGATGGTGCCAGAGTCGAGGTCGCTGACGAACTCCACTGAGACTGCATGAATCGCCAGTGGATGAGACAATGGAATGAGCTCAGGCGTTTTCTTTGCCGCAACAATCCCGGCAAGCCGGGCAACGGCCAACACATCCCCCTTGGATGTCACACCCTGCAGTACCATTTCCAGAGTCTCTCGCCGCATGGCGACCTTCGCAACGGCGACCGCGGTGCGCAGCGTCGGCTGCTTCCCGGTTACGTCCACCATCACTGCACGGCCAGCTTCATCAAAATGGTTAAACATCATCGTCTTCCCCTGGGTTTCTGTGTTCATTGCCGGTTGAACCGGAGTCAATAGGTCACCGGTTCACGGGATATCCCGCTGGCAGCGGTGACCTTGAAGAGAAGGATGAGAAAAAACCCGACAACTGTTGCAGCAAAAATATTACTCGTAGCGCCGGCAATCGTGCCGACAGCAAGCGTGATGAAAAAATCTTGCCGGGAATCGATGACGTCATGCATGAGCATGGCATGCTCGATACCGATGAATACGAGCATGATGCCCAGAATCGACGGGGGCAACAGCACGAAAAGGTCAGGTGCCGATTTACCGAACAAGCATCCAACAAGCAGGAAACAGGTACCGATCATCACCCCCATTGCACCGCTCCGGGCTCCGAACCGGTAATGGGCGGACATGCCGCCGGCACCGTGGCAAAGCGGAGCTGCACCGATAAAACCGGCTATCAGATTGGTGATGCCCAGGGAAAAGGAAAGCCTACCGGGAGTGATGCCGCATGCTCGGGCGCCGAAATATGCCGACGCAGTGTCAGAGGTCGCAACGATGGAATTGCCGAAAGTAAGCGGAATCTGGGGGAGAACGAGGAGGAAAAAAGCCCGGGTGAAATCTTCAGCCGTCGGAAGCAAAACAGTAAGCGGGGTTGGTGCAAACGCAACCTTTTGCAGCACGCTGTATGAGCCGAAGAACAAACCTGACGCTATCCCGAACACCATCAAGGCAAGGGCCGCCGGGAAACGGCGACTGTTCGAGAATGCAATGACGACCGCAGCTCCGGCGATACCAAAGAGGACGCCGATCGGCATATCCATCCCGGCGAGTTGCAGGATCACCGTCTCCCCCCCACGGATGAACTTGGGATCGAGTATCATCTTGATCCCGTTGGTCACCAGCAGAACGCCGACTCCAAGCTGGATTCCCCTGATGATCGGCCGAGTGAAAATCCTCGACAACAGGCCCGAAACCCCGGTCGCGGAAAAGAAAAGCAGAATGGCTCCCATGAGAATCCCGGCAGCCGCAATGACGCTCGGCGCCAGTCCGGAAGCGATGGCGATGATCGAGACCGCCTTCAACGGCTGAACCGGAACCGGGAGTTTGAAGACGAGACCGCTGACTATGTAGAGAAGGCCCGCCAGCATCAGCACCGCAGTTGGATTCATGCCGTTCTTGGTAATCAGGAGAATGACCAGCGGCACCATTACCCCCAGGTCTGCAAGAGAACCGGAAAACTCCTGAAGTGTAAAACGGAAGCCCGTTCCTTTCATACCATTACCCTCTTCCATGAGCCCTGTACCCGCACGACCGGTGCTCATAACGATGAATCTCCCATAATTTCCACGATGTCACCCGACACGATCCGCCCCCCCTGCACAACCCGGGTGAATATTCCCTCCTTGGGCATGACACAGTCACCGGCCTGGTAGTAGATTGCACAGCGGGTATGGCACTCCTTCCCGATCTGCGTAACTTCCATGATCGTTTCTCCCACTTTGAGTTTTGTGCCGATGGGGAGGCTGGGGAGGTTGATACCGATAGTCGTGATGTTTTCCGCAAAATCCCCCGGATACACCGACAAGCCGAGGTTCTGCATTTTTTGGATGCTCTCCATAGCCAGCAAGCTCACCTGTCGATGCCAGTCTCCTGCATGAGCATCTCCATCTATCCCTTTACCTGCGGTGACATTTACTTCGGATACAGGTCTTTTCCGCTCACCCTTATTTTCACTTGTGCACACCGCTATGACGCTGGCTGACATTGATCTTCTCCTCTTTCTCTCAACTCACCTTCATGATTCTCTATCCATCTGTGCACTGCAGATGGAGCAACACCTACAATCCCATGCCCAGAGGCCTTATCCCCCTATCTGAGACATGCTGAACTGGCAACCGTCGGCTTCGCCTGCGGCCAGGAAACTGTGCGTGAGAGGCTTCCGCCCTGCTACCCGGCGAAGCGCTTCCCTCAGGCCGACTACATCCCCGACAGCCAGGTATGGCCTGAGATTCGTGGTTCCTTCCTCAAAGAGGCAGCTTTTTACGGCTCCGGATGAAGTGACCCGGATCCGGTTGCAGTCATGACAAAAATGCCGGGAGATTGGGGTGATGAAACCGACTTTGCCCGCAGCCCCTTTGATCCGATAATTGACCGCGGGGCCGTCAAGGGCTTCGTTTACCACCTTTTGAATTGAAAACCGCCGGGATATCCTGGACAGCAGTTCGTCCCCGCCTATCATCAACGACTGCCAGTCGTGCTCCCTGGCAGTTGGCATGTATTCGATGAACCTGACCGTGATGGGCTTCTCCAGGGTAAGTGCGGCGAAGTCGAGAACCTCCTCATCGTTCACCCCTTTCATCACAACCATGTTGATCTTGAGGTAGCGGAACCCCGCACGTTCGGCGGCTTCTATCCCTGCCATGACCCTGTTGACATCCCCCAGCCGCGTGATCCGTGAGAAAACCTCCGGCCGCATCGAGTCGAGACTGATGTTGATGCTCTCCACTCCGGCCAGCTTCAGATCATCCGCCATTTCGTCCAGCAACAGGCCGTTGGTGGTGAGGACGAGTTTTTTCAGACCGGGAATCCGGTGCAGCCCGGTGAGAAAGCTGACGACCCCTTTTCTGACCAGCGGTTCACCTCCGGTAATGCGCACCTTTTCGACGCCGATGTCGACCGCCGACTGTGTTATCTGATGGAGCTCCTCATAACTCAGCACGTCGCTCATCGAGCATTTCCGAATCCCCTCCGCCGGCATGCAGTACGTGCAACGGAGATTGCAGCGGTCGGTGATGGAGAGGCGCAGGTAATTGATCCTTCTGCCATAGGTGTCGATCACTGACATACGGACCTCATCGCGAAGTTTCGGGTCAAGAGCGTCACGTCGGCCTCTGTCCCCGGAGCGATCGACGCGCCAGGGGGGAGTTCGATAAGCCCGTTTGCCTGCGCTATTGTGACAAGATTCGCCGAGCCTTGAGCGGCGCTGATGGAGACGATGTGTTTGCCATCGGCCATAGCGACCCGGCACAATAGGAGGTGAGGCCGATCACCGATGTTTTTGAAAGCATCGGAAGACGTGGCCTTGACCACCGGCCGGAAAACGGAGAGGTGGCCCATCATTTTCAACAACGCCGGCCGGACGAACTGCTCAAAGGCAATCATTGCAGCCACCGGATTGCCGGGAAGTCCAAAAAAGGGTTTTCCTCCGAGCATTGCAAAAGCAGTCGGTTTTCCCGGTTTTACATTCACCTTCCAGAAAAGAAGTTCTGCCGAGAGTTCCTGTATTACTTCCTTAACGTGGTCCTTGTCGCCGACCGATACGCCACCGGTAGTGATGACGACGTCAGCGTCAAGGCCACGGAGTATCTTCTCCCGGGTCGCCTCCCTGGTATCGCGGGCGATGCCGAGCAGCACCGGTTCTGCTCCGGCCTCCAGGACCTGCGTCGCAATGCTGTTGCTGTTGCTATTGACGATGGTGGCGCCGTCTGGAACGGAACCGACCTCTACGAGCTCGTCGCCAGTGGCGATGATGGCAACCTTCGGCCGACGGTGGACTGAGATTCCGGTACTTCCCAAAGAGGCAAGCAGCCCGATTTGCAGCGGAGAAAGTTCAGTCCCGGCGGCAATCACACGCGCCCCCGCCCGGACATTCTCTCCCCGCCTGCGAACGTGGGCACCGGCTTTTACATCAGATTTCAGCCTGATGCCGTCCCCCAGAGCTTCAACATCCTCAATTGGAACAACGGTGTCGCATCCGGCCGGAAGAGGGGCACCGGTCATGATCTTGATTGCCTCTCCCGGAGGGATCGGAACAGTTCTTTCCGTCCCGGCGGGAAGAAACCCGATGACGTTCATGAAATTGCTCTGCAGTGCCTTGTGAGAGAAGGCATATCCGTCCATCGCCGAGTTGTCGACGCTGGGGAGGTCCCAACACGCCACGATTTCTTCTGAGATGATCCTTCCCAGTCCGTGCAGCAGATCCACCTCCTCGGATGGAAGGGGAGCCACTTTTTCCAAAATCACCTGTTGTGCTTCGAAGATGCTGATCATGTCTCTTACCCCGCTGGTGATACGTCTCTCCGTATTGTCTCGAAAGCGATGAGATGCTGTTCATCAACTCTCTCCCGGACCCCTTCTTCCTGTTTCTCGAACAACCGGAGCAACTCACTGGCCGCCTGGCTGATACTGGCGCCGCCACCCGAGGCGCCACCCCGCGATCTGAGGACCAGTGGGACCCCAATAGCCTTTTCCATGACGTAAATGGCACCTCTGATTCTCCGGTACGGTATGCCGATCTCTTCTGAGGCTCTCTTGATCGATCCATAACGCTCGATCGATCTGAGAATGGTATAGCGCCCCTCGCCGAAGAAAGGCTTACCATCAAGCTCAAGCCAGACTTTGGATCGTGCCGCCAATTGTTTGTCTGCAAGGATGTCCGCGATCTTCATGAAAACCTGTCCTCATCCTGGCCGTCCACTCACTGGAAAGGACGGTCGGGTCTTCCTCGGAAGAGTCAAATCAACGGCGGCAGGTACACCTTCGCACGACAGTCCCTGATCGCCTTTTTCCCAAGGTGACGCAGCCCCTCGATCACCGTCGGCATCTTTTCCAACGGAATCCCCATGAACATCATCTCCTCGCCAAGGTCAGAAATGGCACGGCAGCCGTAGCAGCCAAGTGAGGTATTCATCTCCCCTGTCGTGTAGGGGATGAGAGTTGTTTCGATGCACTGTGCGTTGTATGAACTCATCTCAAAGCTGGGCCTCTTGCCCGTGTAATAGGTTGAAGCCATGCAGAGCCACATCATGGTTTCCGGCGGTGCGATGACCGCAATAACGTCCGGTTTCATAACAGCCTTGTCCAAGGGAGTCAGCAGGGTGGCGCAGATCGACTCTTCCGGGAGGGCAGGCCTTTCGGCTACCATCTTCTCCGCCGCTTCCCTGGTAGCGAGTTTCCCCAGCTGCACATAGATCTCACCCGTGGCGAGTTTGCGCGGAACCTTGCCCATACCGAGGATGGAAGCTCCGTCCGGACAGGAGTGGGAACTGGCCGTCATCAGCGTACTGATCCCGCGGCGGGCCATGATCAGCGCCTGGCAGTAGCGCAGTTTCACCCTGGGCACAGGTATATGAGGGAGAGGCTCTCCCTTGCGGATCAGGGAAACGGCCACCGGCCGGGAACGAAGCATCAGAGTTTCTTCGAGTCTGGCTGCATATCCGGCATAGATTAGGGCTTCTTCCTCGCTCAAGGAGATAAAGGGGCTTTTGTTGTGCTTATCCAGGTAACGCTCCGCCGGTTCCCCTTGGTGAATCTCGATCGCTCCCTGCGGGCATTTACCGACACAGGTCATGCAGGCACAGCACTCCTCAGCGAAGACAACTGCTGGAACCTCCCCGAGGGCTCGATCACCAGGGGACAAAACCTCCTTGGGGCAAAGCTCGACGCAGAGGTTACAGCTCGTGCATTTTTCCTTATCGAACCCGATGCTAACCATCGATCTTTCCCCTTGGGTCGTGCGCGGTATTGGGAGGCGTGACGGTCACCAGCCCCAGGTCCCTGATCATGGCCAGTGTTCTTTCCGGCAAAATGACACCGGGTTGATGTTGCCTGGCATAGTCAAGGGCATTTATGACCGCCATGATGTGGGCCAGGTCTTCCATGTAGTCCACGTCAAACAGGGCTTCATACAAGGCCGTGGCAATTCCTTTTTCCCGTGCGATACGGATCAGGGCATCCAGTGCCGATTCCCCCGTGCCGCTGTAGAAAACCCCGGAAAAATCCATCTCTGCTAACCTGGTTACCCCCACCAGAGAGACGCCGGCGGCCTGACAAGGGGCGAGCACCATGGCCCCGGCGGTTGAAACCTCATCACGCTCGGAAAGCCAGGCAAAAGAGCGCACTATAAGATCAGTGGTAATGCAGGGGAGATCTCCCCCGATACATATGACCGAGTCATACCCTTCTGAAAACAGCTGCCGAAAACTGTCATTAAAGTGCTCGTCGAAATTACTCCCCTGATCGCAGATATACTTGACCCGCGCCTCGGGGAATTCACCGTTGAACATCGACCGGACTTTTTCCATTTCACTTTGGGGCGAGGAGGATATACAAATATCGAACTCTCCGCCGGGCATGGCGTTGCTCCTGCACTCGGCCAAGGCGTGGACTCCTACCATGGCGGTATCGAGAACCATGGCCTTGTAGAGTCCAGCTGCCTGATCGGCAGTAAGGGCGCCACCGTTTTCCTCAATAAGTCTCGTTTTGGTTACGCCGGGCTCAGGGTATTTTGTGAACAACACCAAGGCATTTCTTCTCTTGTTCATTTCCTTCTCCCCTAATGCATCAGATGTAGAGTGCCGACCGACTTGCATGCCATTCATTCCCCGTCCAATGAGTTTGCCTACCTTTTAACGAGTTCAATGCTCAGAGTAATTTTCACGTTGTCGCCGATTCCGGAAGAAAGAAACTTGGAGTTGTCCACACCGAAGTCGGTGCGGTT
This sequence comes from uncultured Geobacter sp., assembly GCA_937860145.1. Classification (GTDB taxonomy): domain Bacteria; phylum Desulfobacterota; class Desulfuromonadia; order Geobacterales; family DSM-12255; genus CALMBF01. Next base: position 9,490 of record CALMBF010000133.1, on the reverse strand, counting down.
GATTTCAGTTGTTGCTGTTATCTTGCAGTGTGTTGCCTCTTTTAGCGCCTTCTCAATGACGGCCTCGTCGCCTGCATCCAGGACAACGCCCTTGGTCTTACCGCGTATTGTCAGGTCACCATGAATTTTCAACCTATTTTTGTCCCTCACTATCCTGTTGCTGACGAATTTCAGCTTGTTATGATGGGCTACATCAAGAAAATCTGCGGTTCTGAGGTGCTCGTCTCTCTTTTCATTACCGGTGTTCACTGTCTTTGCATCAATTTCTGCCGACACGGCTGATTTGGCGGTATCTTTTTCGTCGACGACTACCTCTCCTGTTACACTTTTGAAGGTCCCTCCCACCGTAAAAACCTTCATGTTTTTCACTTTGAATTCGACCACGGTCTTTTCCGGATCAATGTTCCAGACTGAAGCATTCGCCAGATTCGCCAGCATCGCAATTGCCATCGCAAACAACAGAAGTGTCATTTTCATTTATTTATTCTCCTTTTATTGGTTCTGAGTTGTTTCTGCTGTTTGTTCTTTGACCATCGGTTGAGGATCACACTGCTCCTTATCCGGACAGTTAACGCACTCTTCAATTTGATGATCCGGAACGATATCCCATGAGCTTTTTGAAAAACCAATCCGCGAGTAAAAATCAACCACATCACCCCTTGCAACCAGCAAAACAGTCTTATCCTTCGGCATTACCCGCTCTAACAGGTATCTTCCGATGCCCTGACCACGGTATTTTTGGGCAACCACTATCGGACGAACCATCAGTTTTCCGAAGGACTCCTCGAGACGAACCGTCGCCAATATCTCTGATTCAAGGGTCAGCAGGGTGAATTCTTCGACGGGAACCGCGGAGCAGTCCATCTGGTTCTCATAAAGCAGTGAGGCCAGCAGGGCACTGTCTGATTCTGTTGCCTGGCGGACTTCTGCCCTGGCAAGATCGAGTGATTTATAAACCCGGCAGGGAATGGAACGAAAACTCCACTGCCCGAGGATCGGGTCGCACTGCTCAACGTCCGCCGAGGTCAGGACATTGGCATTGGCCTCCCACATCCCCCCCAAATCCGGTTCGGCGGCCGGCCTTTCCGGATACCACCAGCCGAGTTCCACGCTCACCACATCCGGATACATATCGACTATTGCCAGCTGATGCCTGATGCGACCCTGCGCTGTTTCAATCCAGACACTGTCCCCGGCCTTAAGTCCCAGAGACCGCGCAGTATCGGCGGACATCTCCGCACAGGGATGGGGATGCCGGCGGCGCAGACTCTCCACCTGCCGGAACTCGGACGAATAGTAGGGCTGCTTCCGGACCCCGGTAATCAGGAGAAGATCACCGCCGCTCCCGGCGTGAGGCGTCTCGCTGTAAGCGGGCAATGGATCATGCCCCGCTTCTTCCAGAAGGAGGGAATACAGCTCCACTTTCCCGCTCGGAGTGGCGAAGCCTTTCTCCAGGTATTTCATGTAAACGGGTTCCGGTGCATAGAGACCCGCCTCGCAGAACTCGCCCCAGGAGATACCGGTAGGGGAGAGCACATCGTCCATGGCATCTTCAAGGGAGTCCCACGGCCAGTAACACTCCTGCCCGCAGCGCTTGCCCAGATCCAGCCAGAAGTCGAAATCCGATCGCCGCTCATACAGCGGCTCGATTGCGGGTCCGCCGCCATACAGGATATTGGCAACGCCGCCGTTCATCTGCACGACGGACTGCTCGAACCCACCCGTGACTGGCAGAACGTAATCGGCCAGCATCGCGGTGGGAGTCATGAACTTTTCCAGGGTGACCAGCAGGTCCAGGCTCTTAAGCGCCTGGTAGACCTGTTTCGTATCCGCCTGGCACAGGAGCGGATTACTTGCCATGCAGACAAGGGCTCGGATTGGGTACGGTTTTCCGGTTATCATTGCCTGCCAGGCAAGGTGCGGATGGGTGGATGTCATATACCGAGCAGGAAGCTGCTTGCCATGGCGCATGGTGAAGAGCAGCATTTTTTCATAGCCGTCATGCCGCTGCAGCGGGAAGAGACCGGCTCCCAGTTTCTTTGACTTCTGTTCGTCGGACAGCATATGGTTCAACTCCAGTTCCACTTCGGGAATGAAGTCTGAACGATCGTTCAAGAGCGATCCGCCCGGGATATCGATATTGCCGGTCACTGCCCGGAGGCAGGCAATGGAACGGAGCGCCTGGGTGCAGTTGAACCCGCTCTGGTCAATGCCCAGACCGGTAAAGATTGAGGCGGGCTTCGCAGTGGCGTACAACCTGGCTATTTCTGTAATCCGCTGTGCCGGAATGCCGGTTATTGCGGCTACCTTTGCCGGTGAATATCCCTTCACCCTTTCACGGAGTTCATCAAACCCTGAACACCAGTTTGCGACAAATTGCTTGTCATAGAGCTTTTCGCCCAGAATGACGTTGAGCATACCAAGGGCCAGGGCACCGTCAGTCCCCGGCCTGAGGGAAACCCATTTGTCAGTTAAACCGGCCGTCTCGGTCCGACGTGGATCAATGACAATGATCGTCCCTCCCTGTCGTGCATAGACATTCAGGTTTTTCCAGAACAGCGACCGGTCCGACTCGGCGGGATTAATCCCCCAGAGGATCACGCACTGGGTAACCTCGGGATTCAGTTCGTCGTCAACGGGCCAGCCGCAGGTAAGACTGTTAACCCAGATACGGGGATTCCAGCAGACAATGCCCATGCCGATGTTGTTGGGAGAGCCCCAGAGGTTGAGGAACCGGTGCATGGGCCAGTAGATGGTGTGGGGGGCGCTGATGCATGTTGCCAGAGACTCGGCGTTGAATCTGGCTTTGAGGTCATGGAGACGCTCGGCGATCTCCGTCAGGGCCTGGTCCCAGGATATCCGCTGCCAATCTCCGCTCCCCTTGTTGCCGACCCGTTTCAGAGGGTAATTGATCCGACCCGGGTGATCCAGAATCTCCTTGTTAGCGATAAAGCGCCGGCAGCCGCCCATTACCGCAGGGTCATAGGGATAGCGGTCCGGGTCCGGCTTGATCCGGGCAATGCTCCCACCATCATCCATCTTCACCGTGGCACCGCAGAAATACCCGCAGAGTTGGCAATTTGCCTTACGCACATCGGTCATGGCGCCCCCTCCCCCCGTGCGGATAGACTCGCTTCCCACTGCCGTCCGTCAGATGATAGACACAAAACGGAATTGAGGTGCCGTCGGCAACGGTGACTGCCAGGTTGCAGCCCCGAGCTCTCTCCAGATCCATGGTCCAGGCATCCATGTATTCCATGATCAGTATCGGCAGCCCGCTGACTGAATCCGGGTTTTCCGCCAGCCTGCTGACGACATCCTGAAAAGCGGCTCCTTGCGGGCTGTGCCGATCGATGAGAGTCCGGTATTCGGCCTCTCCCAATTGGCGGGTAAATGGCTCGAAGTCATCTCCCTTGCCGATGAGGACTGTAGAGCCATAACAGAGGGGATGACTGCTGCCTACCGGCCAGAAATCTTCCACGGTGATTTGTCCGGCGCTCTGTTCTGATATGAGGCCGGCAACATCGGCCACAGAAAGGTGCTTCACATTGGTGACGGCAAACCTGCCGGATTCAAAGGCGGGTTGCAGCGCCAGCCCCTTGATGACATCCAGATTGGCCATACAGAATCGGATGAGATCCCCCAATTCCTGATCATTAATTCCTTTCACGATCGCAACGGAAAGGATAACGGGGATATTTTCAGCCCGGCAATTCTCGATGGCCTGCATCTTTGCGGCAAGGAGATCACTCCCCCTGAGTGTGGCGGTCGCTTCTGGGGTCAAGCTGTCAAATTGAAGGTAAATATTTGTTAAGCCGGCACATTTCAGCTTTTTGAGATAACCGATATCTCTGCCGATCACCAGGCCGTTGGTATTCAGTTCAACAGCCTCGAATCCGGTCTGAATGGCAAGCTCGATGATTTGCGGCAGGTCTGCTCGAATGGTAGGTTCCCCACCCGTTATCTGGATGGGCAGGTTTTGCCCATCGAAACGAAGGATCGACGCGAACATGTGGCGCAACTCCTCCATCGTGGGGTCGGCCGGGATATCGCCATCGAACATGAAACAGACCGGGCAGGAAATATTGCAGCGCCAGGTCACTTCTACTTCCGGAAGGGTAATGCTCCTTTCGTGCCCCGGGCAGAGTCCGCAATCATGGGGGCATCCATTCGCCGACTCGGTTTGGGGGGCGCGGGACGCAGCCGGCAAAGCCATGCCGGCATACCATGCATACCGTTTCGCATCAGGCCAGATATAGACGTCAAAGACACCATGCTCCGGACATTCCTTGTGCATGTAGACTTCGGCACCGGCTGTTTCATAGATGGTCGCCGGCAGCCGAACCAGACAGGTCGGGCAGACACTCTCCGTTTTCCGGATTATGTGCTGGTGAGCGATGGTCATTCCACTCGTCGCCTCTCATTCAGAGAAAAGTCTGCGTTGTAACCACCCACTTCATCTTTGTTCGCCCGCACAAATACATAGTAGATCGTACCCAGGGCCGACAGTGCCGCGGTCAAAACCACCCAAGACATGGACACGCCTGCAAAGAGAGTTGCCGCATATACAAAGTAGATCTGGACCAGTATCACGACAGCTGTATAGACAGTCTTGATCTTCATGGAGATTGGCATAATTACAGTAACCCCCCTGCTATCCGCTCCCGCTTCATCTGACCGTAACTCCCGTTCTGGGTAATGCTTCTGCCTATTGGAGCGACGATAATATGCACAAACTTGCTGAAAGGGATGTAGGCGAAGAATGCCACGGTAACGGTGGCGTGAAAGATCCAGACAGCGGTTGCTGCCTCACTGCCGGCGAGATGCATATTCTGCAAGACAGGGGCGAGGTTGCCGCCAATAAACGAATAGGCGATAAAAGGATCGTTCGGTTCATTTGCGAGGCGAAGCGCCTCGGTCAGAAAGCCGCTCAGGGTCACCACCCAGAGTAAAATGATCAGTTTGACATCGATCAGGGTGCGTTCCTGCTCGGCAAATATGATCCGGTGAATCAGGCCGGCCGTTAACCCCAGGAGCAGCACGGCCCCGCTCAACTCCATGCAGAACTTCAGGAATGCCCGGCCAGGACCGTTGACGAAATAGTCGTAGTGCAGATAGTGGTGCAGATAGTGGCCGAAGACTGTGTAAACGCAGTCAAAGAAGAAGAGCGCCATGAAGCCGAAAAAAATCAGGGAGTGACGGGACCAGAGGAATGTGGATCTGTTTTTTATCCGGTTCTGCAGCACGGCTTCACTGATGACAGTAGAAAGCTCCGGAATTGTCACGACGGGCTCCATGGCACCGTTTTCTTCCTGCAGTCGCCTGTTAACCCAAACGATGTAATAGATCTTCAGAAAGACGTTTTTATAGGCGCCGATGAGAAATATCGTTCCGGCAACGATGATGAGGGACCAGAAGTAGGTGAATTTATCCATGGCTACTCCTCCTCGTGCCCCAGGATCACCTCGATCCGCTTATCCCAGGAGAGCCGCTCCGCGGCCACCTGCTTGGAGTGGAGAATCAAATCCTCTATCCTCCCCGACACGATCGCCTGCTGGGGACAGATTTCCTCACATGCCCTTTTGATCTTGCCAACGGGACGCTCCTCGCAGAAGGTGCATTTCTCCATCCGTCCTTTTGCCCCCAACTGGGGAGCGCCAAAGGGACAGGCCCACAGACAGAGCATGCACCCCACGCAACGGGACTGGTCGACGGTCACCGCACCGGTATCCTCGTTCTTGCTGATTGCGGTACGAGGACACGCCTTCTTGCACGGAGATTCCGCACAGTGCATGCAGGCAAGTGACGCATTGACTCCCGTCAATTCAGGGTAGGTCCCGCGCGCGAGACAGGAGACATTACGCCACTTCACCGTTTGCACCGCGTCGTTCCAGACCTGACAGGCGACCTCGCAGGCACGGCAACCAACACACTTTTCCTTGTCGAAATAGAATCCGTACTGGGACATGACCCCACCTATGCCTTTCTGATGCTGACCTTGCATTCGTTAAAACTGATGCCGGCGGAAATCGGATTGACCCGGGTTTCAAACAGCGGGTTGACATGGGTCCCCTTCCCTTTGGCAATGCTGCCGAACCGGCGGCCGAACCCATGGCCGTGGGGTACCCGCACCACGCCGGGTTGCACAGCCTCGCTGATTCTGGCGGTTATTCTTGCCGAAGCGTGGGGAGATGCCATCTCCACCATGTCTCCGTCGGCTATGCCCAGTCGACGGGCATCCTTGCTGTTCAGCTCCACCCAGTTCTCTCCGGCAATGGCCATGAGGTACGGGTTATTCTGGGTGTGGGTTCCGCAATGGTATTGCATCTTGCAATTGACCAGTTGGAAGGGGTAATCGGCATCGGGTTTCACCCGGTGTTCCTCGGAGAAAACCGGGAGCGGGTGGTATCCCAGCTCTTCGAACATGGTCGAATAGATCTCGAATTTCCCGGTAGAGGTCGGGACGCCGTCGGTGTTGTACTTGTGATAGCGGAGCTCCCCTTCCCAGACCCCTTTTTCCTTGAGCTCTTCATAAGAGACCGGCAGATAGGCCGTGCAGGTGCGCGCCCAATCCTCCCAACTGTCCCATTGGAAGTACTCGCCGTAACCCATTTTCTCGGCAAGACCCTTCATAATCTCGTAGTAAGGCCTAGACTCTCCGAGTGGCGCGATCGCCGGCTGCGCCATGACCGTCTGGGGCCCCGCCCACATGCTTTCCCGCACCTCGGCCCGCTCGTAAGTCGAAGCTTCAGGCAGCACGAATTCAGACAGCTGCGCCGTTTCACTCATATAGATATCTACGGTCACCGACAGTTCGACTGCTCCCATCATCTTTTCAAACAGACGGGTGTTGGGATCGCTCATGGCCGGATTGCAGACATGGAAAAACAGGGCCTTCACCGGATAGGGATCGCCCTCCAGAACTGCCTTCGGCAGGAGCTGGGTCGGCAGATCTGGGGCCATCGGATAGCCCATCGCGTGTGCGATAGGCGGTTTTTTGGGGATCGTCGCCGCCTCTTCGGGGATTTCGAGGGGGAAACCGAGCGGCGACATCTCTTTCAGTATGAGGTTGCCCGGACCGTCCACGTTGCCGGTAATGACGTTGAGCGCAAAAACGGTCCGGAGCGCGTCAAGGCCGGTGGTGTAGTTGACGAGCCCCTTCAGACCGTCCATCAAAGCGGGCTTCGTCGATGCAAACTCATCGGCAACTGCTATGATCGTTTCCTTCGAAATGCCGGTGATACCTGCCGCCCATTCCGGAGAATAACCGTTCGACAGCAGATGCTGGGAAAACTCGTCCAAGCCATGTACCCATTCGTCACAGAAGGCCTTGTCGTAGCTTTCTGTTTCTACGATGCGATACGCTATGGCCAGGGCAAGCGCCCCGTCGGTACCCGGCTTGATGGGGAGCCAGATATGGGCTTTCTCGGCCGTGCGGCTCCGGTTCGGATCCACCACCACCAGGCGACACCCCTTTTTCATGGCTTCCAGAAGTTCCCTGTTTTCATGCAAGGCTTCATTCGGCCCGAAAGGGTCAGCACCCCACAACATGACAAATCTGCTGTTGGCATAATCCTTCACCGGAAGAGGATGGGCGAACGTCGCTATCGCAGCGAGCCGTCGATCCTGGTCACAGGCGGCGCCGTGTCCGGAGAGATTGGGTGAGCCGTAGAGGTGGCCCAGCAACTGGTGCGTGAACATCTCGTTGGAGTCCAGGTGGAAAAGTGAGCAGAGAGATTCGGGACCGTACTCATCCTTAATCTTTTTGAGCCGCTCCGCTATCTGGGTCAGCGCATCATCCCAACTGATACGCTCGTGGACCCCCGAGCTGTTTCTTTTCATCGGGTACAACAGGCGGTCGGCATCACGGCTCGAATGAATGCTCGATATGCCCTTGACGCACCTGGTGGTCTTATTGGCCGCATACTCATTGCCACGCACGTACTCAATCCTGTCATTCTTGACAAAATTTTCCGTGGGGCAGTGCCACGGGCATATCATGCAAACACCCGGGACGGTCTTTGTTCCCCTGATCTCATTGATAACATCACGTGTCGTTTGTTCCGCCATTCGTCTACCCTCTCGACGTTGTTAGGATTATGCCAATCTTATGCGGAGCCCGTCGTAGGCCAAATTTACCGAGTCACCGTATGGGGCGATCTCATCTTCAAGGGCTTCACTTGTCACCGGCTCGCTGTAATGCATGGACAGATGCGTCAGGTAGAGCCTTTTGACTCCCAGCTCCCGTGCGGTTCTTATCGCATCGTGCACGGTGAGATGCTGCTGCGGATACATGTTTTGTCCGTAAAACGTTGCATCAAGAAGCAGGTTATCGACTCCGCGGAGATACGATCTGCACGATTCAGGCAATGGCCCCGTGTCGGGGATATATGCTGTCCGACACTTTTCAGTCTTTATCAGGTATCCCAGCGCCCCGGGTGAATGTGAAACCGGCAGCCCGGTAATTTCGACCCCCTGGAAAGACAGAGTATGAGATGGCTCAATGAGGGTAACATCCAGCCATTGCTCCATCGAACCGTGTGATTTTTCCAGATCGTCCAGCGTTTCCCTGCTCATCACCGCCGGCAATTTCCGCTTAAGATAAAAGCGGGCATATATCTCCAGGTCGCCCAGCCCGGCACAATGGTCATGATGGTAATGGGTGAGAAACAGTCGATCGACCCGCCTGATCTTCTCCCGCAAGAGTTGGCTCGACAGCTCCGGCGGTGCGTCAATCAGGTAATTCTCAGCACCAGTTATCGCAACAGCACTTCTTGTCCGGCGCAGGCGATCTGCTCCTTGCACCTCGACACAAACCGGACAGTCGCAATAAAATGCGGGGACTCCATTACCAGCGCCTGTACCCAAAAAGACCAAGTCCATTTCTTATAATCCTTATGCAGCCGGAAGAACCTCTCCACAATTTTTGCACCCGGCCTTCGGCAGCTGATCCAGCTCCTTGGCAACCAGATCGTATATTTCCTGAGTTATCTTACCCTGTGACATGGGCCTGACCTGCTTCAGGGTCATATTCATGGCACTCTTGAAACGGGGGTCATTCGTCATGGCAGAACAGTGCTTTTCCAGGATCGCTTTGCCGTTCTCGGTAGCCCATATCTCCGACAATGCCGACTCAACGGAAAGCGGCAACGGATTCATCTGCTCACACTTGACACATTTAACCTCTCTTTTTTTTACCGTCACAGGCCGGAAACACATTGCAACCTCCGTATTAAACTTTTTAGTAAAAACTTTCGGTATATTTTTTATAACGCAAGCCCCCCAAAGTTGTCAAACATTTTTTTGCGAAAGAACAGTTACGACTTACAATTAAACGTAACATTCTGTTTTTGTTGTGCTTTACACACGTACCGATGTTTTTTTTAGCACTAAAACAAGGCAGATTTATGGATAAATGAGGGGAATAGCCTGGGCAGTGTCAATCGGCATTGAATTTTGACCCACCATAGGCGTGTTTTTTGACCCACCC
>CALMBF010000132.1 GCA_937860145.1 uncultured Geobacter sp. | reverse complement strand
GGGGGCGGGGGAGGGACAGGGCGAAGAGGGAGGCGGAGAAGGTCAGGAGGGCGGCAACGAGATAGGAGAGGGAGAAGCCGTTCCCCAGTTTTGCCAGCAGCCCCGCCCCGGCGGGGCCGAGGGTCTGGCCGGCGGCGAAGAAGACGGTGACGGTGGCAAAGGCGGTAGCTGCCCGGTGCAGGCCGAGGTAGTCGGCGACTGCGGCGGACATGATGGCGGGGATGGCGAACACGGCGCTGCCATACAGGACGATGGAGACCACCAGCCCGGGCTCCCCCAGGCGGAGCCCGGCCAGGAAGTAGGCAGCGGTCTGGACGGCGAAGACCAGGGCGATCCCCCCCTTCCGGCCGATCCGGTCGGAGAGGGTGCCGAAGCCGATCCCGGAGAAGAGGCTGAAGAACCCGACCCAGGACCAGTAGAACCCCGCCTTGCCGGGGGTGAAACCGTACTCCTTGACCATGGTGGTGACGACGAAGGTGCCGTAGACCATGAAGGTGGCACCGAAGACCAGGTAGAGGAGGCCGAGGCGGAGGAGGATGGCGCCGTCCCCTCTCGACTCCCGGTGGACCAGCTGTTCCTCGCCGACTGGCTGCGGCTTTCCGACCGGCTCCAGCCCCATGTCGGCCGGGTGGTTTCTCAGCAGCAGCGCCGCGAGGAGGGCGATCAGGAGGGTGACGCCACCCACGAGCTGCCAGCCGTGGCGCCAGCCGTCGGCCCCGTAGGCCGCGCCCAGCAGGGGGATGACGAAGCCGGCGCAGATGATGGCCGCGCCGTTGCCGCCGATGACCAGGCCGGCGGCCTTCCCCCGCTGCTCGCTCCTGAACCACCAGGTCACCAGGGCCATGGTGGGGATGTTGGCAAAGCCGCCCCCCAGGCCGACCAGGGTGTAGAGCGCTGCCAGGGCAGGGAAGCTGTCGACCGCGCTGATGCCGAGGGTGCAGCAACCGATCAGCAGCAGGCCGGCGACGACCGTCCCCCGGGGTCGGTACCGCTTGATCAGGGTCGGCGCGGCGATGACGGAGACGAGGTAGCCGACGAAGTTGGCCGTGCCGATATACCCCATCCGCTCGTAGGTGAAGCCGAGGGAGGCCTGCATGCCGGGGAGGAGCATGGTGTAGGCGTAGCGGGCCAGGCCGAGGCAGGAGAAGAGCACCAGGCTGCCGGTGGCGACGATGACCCAGCCGTAGTGGACGGGAAACCTGTTGTGGGGGGAGTGTTCCGTCATTGCCGCATCCGGGACCGGGCCGGCTACATCCCGAGGATGCGGCCGATGGCGCCGGGGACGACCATGTCGCCGGTCATCAGGAGGGTGAGGATAACCATGACGGCCACCGTGACCCAGGCGATGACGTTGAACACGGGGCCGTTGACGAATCTCCCCATGAGGCGCCGGTTATTGATGAGCAGGAGCATGAAGACCAGCACGAAGGGGAGCACCGCCCCGTTGACCACCTGGGAGATGTACATGATGGTGATGAGCGGCGCCTTGGGGACGAGGATGATCAGGGCGCTGATGACGATGATGACCGTGAAGAGCCAGAAGAACTGGGGGGCATGCTCGAAGTCCTTGTCCACCCCCGACTCCCACCCCATCCCCTCGCAGATGTAGAAGGCCGTGGAGAGGGGGAGGATGCAGGCGCCGAAGAGGGAGGCGTTGAACAGGCCGAAGGCGAACAGGGCCGCGGCATTCTGGCCGACCAGCGGCTTCAGGGCCATGGCCGCATCGGCGGCGGTCTCGATCTTGAGCCCCTGGACGTGGATGGTCGAGGCACATGCCACCATCATGAAGAAGGCGACCACGATGGCCAGGATGCAGCCGACGATGACGTCCAGGCGGGTGAAGCCGTACTGGTCGGCGGTGATCCCCTTTTCAACCACGGCGGCCTGCTGGTAGAACTGCATCCAGGGGGCGATGGTGGTGCCGATGATGCCGATGAGGGCCATGACGTAGGCGCTGTCGCTCCTGAAGGTCGGGGTGACGGTGGCCTTGAGCACCAGCTCCCACTTGGGGCCGGCCATGAAGGCGGCGATGGGATAGGCGACGTAGACCATGCAGGCGACGAGGAAGATCTTCTCCACCACCTTGAGGGATCCCTTGACGATGAGGATCCAGACCAGCACCGCGGCGACCGGCACGGAGAGGTACTTGCTGATGCCGAAGATCTCCAGGCTGGCGGCGATCCCGGCGAACTCGGAGATGGAGTTCCCCATGTTGGTGAGGAACAGGGCGATCATGACGTAGAAGGTCACCTTGACGCCGAACTGCTCGCGGATCAGGTCGGAGAGCCCCTTGCCGGTGACCGCCCCCATCCGGGCGCACATCTCCTGCACCACGATCAGGGCAATGGTGGTCGGTATCATCATCCAGAGGATCGAGGTACCGTAGTTGGCCGCCGCCAGGGAGTAGGTGGTGATGCCGCCGGCATCGTTGTCCACGTTTGCGGTGATGATCCCCGGGCCGAGAATGGCGAGGAAGAGCATGATGTTGCGGGCATTGACCTGGCGCAGGGGCCGGGTGAGCCGGGAGAAGGTGAGTCCGGTAAACATGTATTCCTCCCCGGAAAGGGCAGTTCCAAAGTTCAGATCGCGACAGTTGAATAGCAACCATCCGGAAATTCCAGATATTCCACGGTCAGTTTCCGAGCCGGAAAGGAGAAATTTTTTGTCCTGGCTAGGAAATCAAGGGATTGCGCGGAGGCGTAGCAGCGCTACGCCGCACAAGGAATCCCGCAGATTGACACCGCCAGGGCGAAAAAGAGCCCTTTCCGGACGGAAACTACCCGTGGCGCTTCCGCTTCAGGGCATAGGGGAGGAACATCTCCAGGATGTCGTCCACGGTGATGATCCCCTGCATGATGCCGTTTTCGCCCAGCACCGGCACGGACACCAGGTTGTACTTGGCGATGATCTCCAGCACGTCCTCCGGCTCCGCGTCGACGGTGACGAACTTGACGTGGTCCTCCATGATCTCGGTCACCGGCGTCTCCGGCGGGACGATGAGCAGGTCCCGCAGGCTGACGATCCCCAGCAGCGTCTCCGACTCGTCCAGGACATAGGCATAGTTGACCATCTCCACCTCGGTCACGCTCGCCCGTACCGTGGCGAAGGCATCCCCGGCGGTCTGGCCGGGGTGCACGACCAGGAAGGAGTTGTTCATCAGGCCGCCGGCGGTGTCGTCCTCGTGCTCCATCAGCTCCTGGATATCCTCGGCCTCTTCCGGCTCCATCAGCCCCAGCAGCTCCTGGGCCTTCTCCTCCGGCAGGTCGCCGAGGACGTCGGCCGCCTCGTCCGGCTCCATCTCCTCCAGGATGTCCGATGCCAGCTCGCTGTCCATCTCGGAGATGATCCGGGTCCGCAGCTCCGGGTCGAGCTCGTGGATCGCCTCGCCGGCGGTCTCCGTATCGAGGGAGATCAGCACCGTGTGGATGTGCTGGTGGGAGATGTTGCTGATGATGGACGCCAGGTCGGCAGGGTGCATCTCGGAGAGCTGGTCCTGGGCCATGGTCAGGGCCAGGCGCGACAGGTTCATCTCCAGGGGCTGCACGTACTCCCAGCTGATCTCCTGGCGGGGGATCTCCTTGTTGAGGAGCGAGGCGACCTTGTTGCCGAACCGCTCGTACCCCAGCCGCCTGAGCAGACCGCTCATGCCGATGTCGACGGAGAGGATGCAGAGGAAGTCCTTGTACTTGCCCAGCTTGATGTCGTTCACCCGGACGACCTTGGCGCCGTCCACGTCGACGATCTGCTTGTCCAGGATATCCCGCTTGATCAGGATCTCGGACTCGGCTTCCGTATAGGGGGCGAAGTCCGTTGCCGAGCCCCGGACGGAGACCACGTAACGGTTGAACAGGGAGATGGAACTCCAGGGAATGGTCACCGTCCGCTTCCGTTGCCTGACGATGACATGGGAGACCTGGGGGAACCCCTCCCCCGGCACCATGACCAGGTCGCCCAGCGTGCCGATCTTGCGGCCGTGTTCATTGATGACCATCTTCTTCAGCACCCGGCTGAAATAGACTTCATTGAGTTCTTCGGTCATGGGTGGAAGACCTCCGGGAGAATGGGGAACCATTCGACAACGAAAACCGCGACAGCTGGTAACCACGGGTGTCGTGGGACATCACCGTGATGACGGTTGGGACGATTCAGGGCACAGGGGGAGAAAAGACTCCCTGCCGTAACCGGTTTTGCGCCGCGCTGGCAGCGGAAAACCTCCGGCAGGAAAAGGGGGGAGGTCAACCGGTAACGGGCGGGGCGTGATTCGACAAGCTTTTACTATGACTGTCCAAGCAGGTAATACCCTCCGAAGGGCCTCAATGAAAACGGGCCGTGGCGAACCACGGCCCGAACAGGCTGCTGAGGTTCCCCTCTCGTGGATTTTCGGCAGTGCACAACGTAGGACGCTGCCCGCGTGCGGGGGGAGGTCCAGCTACCTTAGGTAAAGCCTTAGGCCGACAATACCTGGTCTACCCGTTGGCGTCTTTCGACATTTCCGGGCAGTAGCCTCTGTTTGTGCAAACGCCTCATGCTAACGAGGAATGAAGTCTTGCCATAACCATCCGGAACATAACGGATTTAAACCTGTCACATCCCGGCTTTCTGTACGAATTTTTGTAGCAGCTTTTATGATGAATTGCAACATTAAAGCAGGAACCGCCCTGAACGTGCGTCTACAGCGCTCCTTTCAGGTCAAACCCGTTCAAGCGCAGCAGGGGGGAATCCATGGCCCGGGAGAGATCGTCGGGCCGGTTCCCCATGGTTGCCAGGAGGTTCGTGACCTCGTCGGCGGGCACCGGCCGGCTGAAGAGGTATCCCTGCATCTCTTCGCAGCCGAGGGCGTGCAGCACCTCAAGGTGATAGTCGGTTTCCACCCCTTCCGCGACCAGATCGAGGCCGAAACCCCGGGCAATGCCCACGATGGCGCTGATGATGGGGGAGCCCCCCTGCCTTTCGGACAGGTCGCGGACAAAGGACTGGTCGATCTTGATGGCGCTGATGGGAAAGTTGCGCAGGTAGTTGAGGGACGAATAGCGGGTGCCGAAATCGTCGATGGCGATCCGCACCCCCCGGCTGCGAAGGGCCCGCATCTTCTCGACAACGCTGACCGTCTCGCTCAGCAGGAGGTTTTCCGTGATCTCCACCTCCAGATACTCTCCCGGGATACGGTACCGGTCAAGCTGGGAGCAGACCCGCTCCACCAGGTCGTTGCGCTCGAACTCGCTGGGGGAGACATTGACGGCGACCCGCAGGTCGAGGAACCCCCTGGCCCGCCAGCCGGCCAGGTTGCGGCATGCCTCCGCCAGGACCCAGTCGGTTATGGAGACGATGAGGCCGGACTCCTCGGCAAGCTCGATGAACCCCCCCGGGTTCAGGAGCCCATGGACGGGGTGGTTCCAGCGCAGCAGCGCCTCCAGCCCCACCACCGTCCCCCCCCGGACGTTGACCTGGGGCTGGAAGTGGAGTTCGAACTCCCCGTTCTTCACCGCCTGGCGCAGCTCGTTCTCAAGGACGAGCCGGTCCTGGTAGCAACTGCTGATGGCGGGGGAAAAGAGCTGGAAGCCGTTCTTGCCGTTCCCCTTCACCTTGTACATGGCGATATCGGCATTGCGGAGCAGCGCGTCGGCGGTCTCCCCGTCGCGGGGGTAGAGGGCGATCCCGATGCTGGCGGTCGCGCGGAACTCATTGCCGACCACATGGTAGGGTATGCTGAAGTCGTCGATGATCTTCTGGGCGATGACCGTGGCATTTTCCTCGCAGTGCAGGTCGGGGAGCAGGACGGTGAACTCGTCCCCCCCCTGCCGTGCCAGGGTATCGCCGGCACGCATGCACCCCCGCAGCCGCTGGGCCACGTTCTTCAGCAGTTCGTCCCCTTCCGCATGCCCATGGGTATCGTTCACCAGCTTGAAGCGGTCCAGGTCGATGAACATGACCGCCAGCATCCCGCCGTTCCGCTTCGCCTGGGTAATCGCCAGTTCGAGTCGGTCCCTGAACAGCCGCCGGTTGGGGAGATGGGTAAGGTGGTCGTGGAGCGCCTGGAAATTGATGGTCTCTTCCGCGAGCTTGCGTTCCGTGATGTCCCGGGCCACCCCGTAGGTCCCCAGGTAGCGCTTCGTCTGCTTGGCGACCTCGTCGGAGTCGGTGGCGCTCTCGTAGATGCCGACGGCGCTCAGCATGGTCACCACGTGCCGGTCCTCGAAGATCCGGAAGTTGTTGTCTTTCTTGCACTTCAGCCGCACTTCCAGGTTCGTCGTCGCCCGGTGGTCGCTGCGCCTCTCGTTGAAGGCGTAGACGGCCCGCTCCAGATCATCTTCGTGGACAATGGTGAAGTAGGGGCAGCCGATCAGCTCTTCCCGGGAAAACCCGAGCAGGGACTCCACCCGCCTGTTGATGAAGGTGAAGCACCCCTTTTCATCCAGGGTGTAGATGATGTCCGGAGAGCTCTCGACCAGGAAGCGGTGCAGCCGTTCCGACTGCTCGAGGCGGGCCGTCATCAGCACGTTGTTCCGTTCCAGCTGCCGGCGGTGGAGGACGGCGTTCACCTTGTGGCGGATATCATCCACTTCGTAGGGCTTGCGCACGAACTCTTCCGCACCGTGGCGCAAGGCCCTGATGGCGGAATCTATGCAGTCGTCGCCGCTCACCAGGATCACGCCGATCGACTTCCGGTTGACGGTGATCCACTCGAGGATCTCCATGCCCGAGATGTCCGGGAGGTTGATGTCGAGCAGGACGAGCTCGATCTCCCTGTTTTTCATCAGGGCGATGGCCTCGGCGCCGGTCCCGCACTCCAGGATCCTCCTCCCCGGCTCCTCCAGGTGGTGCCTCAGTCCCGAGCGCATCAAGGGCTCATCATCGACTATCAGGATCTGGTGGCCAGGGGGCTCCTGCACCTGCTCAGGTCTCAACGTCACGATACGGTTCATGACATATCCTTTCACGCGCGAGCTAATCTGATGGTAAACGTCGTCCCCTCCCCGGGGGAGCTGGTGCAGGCGATCTGCCCGCCGAGCTTTTCAACCAGTGAGGCGACTATCGACAGGCCGACCCCCGAATTGGCAGAGCGACGGTCCGGAGGGAGCGGCTGGAAAAGCCGCTCCATGACCTCCGGCGGGATCCCGGGACCGGAATCGCTCAACCGGATCTCCACGCCGCAGCCGTCACTTCCCTGTCCCGTGCCGCTCGTGGCGATCCTGAAGCTCCCCCCGGACGGCATGGCTTCGGAACTGTTCTTCCAGAGGTTGAAGAGGATCTGCTTAAGGCTGTCCCGGTCGGCCCGGGCCAGGGGGATGTTCTCCCCCAGCTGCCTGTCGACGGCGATCCCCTGTGCGTCGAACAGGGATTCGCCATAGAGGGCCAGCATCCCGTCGATCAGCGAGTTGACATTGACGGTCTCCACGGTCGGCAGGGGCTCCGGCTGGTCGTTCAGGCGCCGGACGATCCGCTCGACGCGGGAGATCTCTTCCTTGAGGATGTTCAGCTCCCCCTTGACGTCCGGGGCATCCCCCAGCTTGTCGGAGAAGATCTTCAGGTAGTTGTTGATGATGCCGAGGGGATTGACCGTTTCGTGGATGACCTTGCGGGCCTTCTGCTCGAACTGGGCGGTCAGCTCTGCGGAGATCTTCCGCTCCCGCTCCCGCAGCGAGCGGAACATGGCCAGGCTTTTTGCCGCCAGCCGGGCGAACCCGGTCAGCCACTCCAGGGCTCCCTGCCTGCTGCCGTACTGCTCCGCGGAGAGGCCGAAGACCATGACCCCTTCCGCGAGGAGGCCGCTCCCCATGGGGATGCAGAGCAGCCCCTGGCTCCCGAGGAGACGGGTCAGCTGGATGTCGGGCAGGCTGATGGAGACGCCGTCATCAAAGGAGGCGACCGGCAGCCCTGAGTGGAACGCCGAGGCCGCAATGCTCAGGTGGGAATCGAGCGGGATCTCCAGCCTGGCCAGCAGGGGTGACTGCCCGGGGGAATCCGCAGGGACAAGGAGGGAGCTGTCGGGCCGATGGCGGAGGAACACCGGGCGGGGCAGACCGAAGAGGAGCCGGGCCGTCACCCCCAGTGCCCCATAGAGCTCGGCCTCGGAGGGGAGCGCGAGGAGGCACTCCTGCAGCGGCTGCATCACCGCCATGTTCCTCACCAGCCCATCCAGGTCGGACGTGGCAGCACCCCTGGCATCAGGTTTCGGCAGCGAGACATAGGGGAAGATGAAGCGGGAGCCCGGGGCAGCCGATTCCGGCCGTGGGGAGGTCACCCCCAGCTGGCCGGCCCGTTCCGCCACCCAGGAGCGGGCAGCGTGGCAGACCTTGACGATCGTCGCCACGTCCGTGCCGAGGAGGGGGGCGACAGGGGTGAGGTCGGCGGAGAGGTCGAGGGTGGCATCGATCTCTTCCACGCAGGAGGCAAGACGGTGGGCCCCCCAGACAATCCGGCAGAGGAGGTCTGCCGAACCCATCTGCTCTGGTGGGAACTGGTGGAACAGCACGGCATCAGCCACGAAGGAGGGGATACCCCAGCTGTCCACCAGGCGTGCCCCCAGTTCGGCGTGGTCGATGCCGTTCAGGATGGAGGTCAAGCCGGTCACCCCCGCGTCACCCCCACC
>CALMBF010000131.1 GCA_937860145.1 uncultured Geobacter sp. | reverse complement strand
ATACGATATCTAGTACGGTCTCGTGGGCTCGGAGATGTGTATAAGAGACAGTGCTCCGCCAGGGTTCACCTACGATTTCCACCCGGCCCGCCTCGATCCGGAGAGCTTTCCCCGGGCCTTGTGGCGGAAGTGCTTCCTGGAGTGCCTGGGCGAGAGCTCCAGCGAGCTGTCCCGGTACAATGACCCCCAGGGGGACGAGGGGTTGCGTTCTGCCATACGGGACTACCTGGAGCGTTCCCGGGGAGTGGTCTGCGACCCGGACCAGATCGTGATCTGCGGCGGGCTGCAGCAGGGCCTGGAGATGATCGCCCACCTCCTGCGGGGAAACCACGCCGCGGTGGCTGTCGAAAACCCCGGCTACCACCTGCCCCGTGCCGTTTTCCGGAACAATGCATTCACCGTCGTACCCGTTGCCGTCGGACCGTGCGGCCTTGACCTGGACATGCTCAAGGCGAGCGGCAGCACCATTGTCTACGTGACCCCATCCCATCAGCTCCCCATGGGGGTCGTCATGCCCGTGGCCAACCGGCTGAAACTGATCGAGTGGGCGGGGACGGGGGGGAATTTCATCATCGAGGACGACTATGACAGCGAACTCCGCTACCACGGCAAACCGATCCCCTCGTTGCAGGGGCTCAGGCCGGAGGGGAACATCGTGTACATGGGGACGTTCTCCAAGATACTCTCCCCCGCTCTCCGCCTGAGCTACCTGGTGCTCCCCCCCTCCCTGCGCGCACCCTACCGCCACTTGTTCCGGGATTATTTTTCCACGGTGTCGTTGCTGGAACAAAAAACCATGAGAAAATTCATGGAGCAGGGACACTGGGAACGGCACGTCCGGCGCATGCGGATCATGTACAAGCACAAGCACGATACGCTGCTCCAGCTCATCGCGCATCATTTCGGCAGCACGGCAACGGTTGTCGGCCAGGGGGCCGGACTCCACGTCGTGGTGCGCCTGGCCGGCGAACGTCCCGATGAAGCGGAGATCATCCGGCGCGCCGAACGACAGGGGATCAATCTTTTCCCGTTTTCCGCGTTCTCGATCACCGGCAGGTCCGATTCGACCTACCTGCTGCTCGGTTTCGGCGGCATGACCGCCGAAGCGCTCGGTGAGGGGGTTGGGCTCCTCTCCCGGCTCTGTCGTTGACCGGCGCCCTGTTCCACCATCAGGATAGGCAATCTTTGCCCCCATGTGAAGGTGCAGATTTTAAAAAAAGTTTGGGGACAGACGTGACTTCCGGCACCTGACCTCGCTCCCTTCGGCGAGGGGATCATGACCACAGGAGACACGATATCATGACCAGACAGCTCCTCGTCCTCCGCCTCATCGGCGGCTTTTTCCTCTTCTCCGGCCTCTTCACCCTGACCTTTTTCACCCACGCCGGCGGGGCATCTCCCCTGGCACTGTTCGGGGCGGCCCTCTACCTGGCGGTCATGGTCGCCACCGGCGTCGGGCTGCTCTTCCGGCAGACATGGGCACGGTTCGCGGCGATCGTCGCCCTCCTCTACAAGGCGTTCCAGTTCCTCTACGTCGCCACCCGCGATGCCCGGGTCATGGGGAGCCACTCCGTCGACACCCTGTCGACCCTGGCACCGTACCTGACCATGGTGCCGATCACCCTCCTCCTCGCCGCCGCCATCCACTGGCTCGCCAAGCACTCCACGGGGGAACTGTTCCGTCGCCGGAAGAGATGACCCACAAAAAAAAGAGGCGCCGCGTCCGGCGCCTCTTCCCGTTTCAAAAACAAACCATGGCACGACAAAGGTACGGCTAATCGGGCACGGCCTCCAGCTCCGGTTCGACCAGGGCCATGGCGGCTTCGCCGACGGAGAGGGGTTCGCTGTCACCGTTGAGCACCCGCTTCATCCGCTCCACGTCAAGCTCGTTCTCCCACCTGGAGACGACCACCGTGGCCACGCCGTTGCCGATCAGGTTGGTGATGGCGCGGGCCTCGGACATGAAGCGGTCGATGCCGAGGATGAGGGCCAGGCCGGCCACCGGGATGGTCGGGATGGCGGCGAAGGTGGCTGCCAGGGTGACGAAGCCGCTGCCGGTGACACCGGCAGCACCCTTGGAGGTGAGGAGGAGCACGCCGAGAATGGTCAGGGTCTGGGTCATGGTGAGCGGGGTGTTGGTCGCCTGGGCGACGAACACCGCGGCCATGGTCAGGTAGATGGAGGTGCCGTCAAGGTTGAAGGAGTAGCCGGTGGGGATGACCAGGCCGACGACGGACTTCTTGCACCCCAGGTTCTCCAGCTTGGTCATCATCCGCGGCAGGGCCGATTCGGAGGAGGAGGTGCCGAGGACGATGAGGAGCTCCTCGCTGATGTAGCGGAGGAACTTGAAGATGTTGAAGCCGCAGAGGCGGGCGATGGTGCCGAGGACGACGAAGACGAAGAGAGCACAGGTGAGGTAGAAGCTCCCCATGAGCATCCCCAGCTTGGAGAGGGAACCGACGCCGAACTTGCCGATGGTGAACGCCATGGCACCGAAGGCACCGACCGGGGCCAGTTTCATGATGATGTTGACGATGCCGAAGAAGGCGTGGGAGACGTTGTCGATCAGCTTGCTGACCGGCTTCCCCTTCTCGCCCAGGGCGGAGAGGGCGAAGCCGAAGAGGAGGGCGAAGAGGAGCACCTGGAGGATGTCACCCTTGGCAAAGGCGTCGACCACCGAGGAGGGGATGATGTTCATGATGAAGTCGGTGATGGTGTGGGACTTGGCCTGGGTGGTGTAGGCGGTGAGGGCCTTGGTGTCCAGCTTGGTGACGTCGGCGTTGAACCCTGCCCCCGGCTGGATGACGTTGACGATCACCAGGCCGATGGCCAGGGCCAGGGTGGTGATGACCTCGAAGTACAGGAGCGCCTTGCCGCCGACCCGGCCGACCTTCTTCATGTCCTCCATGCCGGCGATGCCGGTGACCACGGTGCAGAAGATGACGGGGGTGATGATCATCTTGATCAGCTTGATGAAGCCGTCACCCAGGGGTTTCATCTCCACCCCCATCTCCGGGTAGTAGTAGCCGAGGGCGATACCGGCGGCAATGGCCGTCAGTACCTGGACGTACAGATGCTGGTAGAAACGTTTTCTCTCCATGTTGTTTTCCTTTCCTCCGTGAGATGGTACAGCTGAAAACAAAAATCAAAAAAATCGTGTAACCACTAAGTACACGAAGTTACAGAAAAGCTGAGCGTGGCTTGGTGTACCCTGTAACTTCTTCATGATACTTCGTGACCTTCGTGGTTCCGTTATCGTTCATTCGGGCATGACGGGAAGGGGCATCCAGTGGGTAAAGACCGGCACACTGCTTCTCCCCCGGCGCGTCGTGCATGACGTGATGGCCTCGCAATCACCGATGCAGGTATGGTCATTGCCGAAGATTTCGTAGGGGGTATAGAGAATGACCCGCGCCTGCTTGTCCGGCATCTGCTCCCTCGTGTTGATCCACTGCATGTCAGTCACCTCCTTTCAGTCACCCGCTGCAACCGGCAGCTTTGTAATGGCATATCAGCAAGAGAAGTACCAACATGTAAACAACACGCAACATGTCGCAATTACTATAGAAACTGCGTTTTAAAACTAATCCGACCGACACAAGGGGTATAACCTTTGTCATGGGGAAACGGGAAGGGAACGGGAAAGTAGGATTGTATTGCGGGTAGTTAAAAGGGGCATAACCTTGGTTATCGATTATAACCAAGGTCATACCCCTTCATTAAGGTGGCAGGCTCAACGGCTTCGGTCGGGAGGATCGTGAAAAGAAATGGGGGAAAAGATCCGGAGATGCCCCTCCTCCCGGAAAGTTTCGGGAGGGATCTCCTGACGGTCACTGCTCCTTGCGCGACAGCCTCTTGCTCAGGGCCGGCTGGGAGATCCCCAGCAGCCGGGCGGCAATGGTCTGGTTGTGGTCGGCCCGTTCCATTGCCTCGGCGATGAGCTGTTCGACCGCTTCGGTGATGGTGGGGAGCCTGTCCCGCCCCTTGAAGAGGTTCTCCCCCGGCACTCCCGCCCCCCCGGAACTGCCGATGTCGGCGGCCGAACCGATGGCGCTGATGAAGCTCTCCAGGGAAAGGACCCGGTCCCGGTGGACGCTGACCGCATCGTAGATCATGGCCCGCAGCTCACGGACGTTGCCGGGGAAGCTGTAGCTGGCCAGCAGCTGGAACAGCTCCCGGGGGGGGGTCGGCTTCTTCTTCCCCAGCTCCTGGGCCGCCTTCTGGAGGAAATGCTCCACCAGGAGGGGGATGTCGCCGAGCCGCTCCCGCAGGGGGGGGATCTTGATCCGGTGGGTCCGGAGGCGGTAGTAGAGGTCGCGCCGGAACTGGCCGGCAGCCTCCTTGGCCGAGAGGTTCTGGTGGGTGGCCACGATGATCCGGGCGGCAAGCCGCTTGGGGCGGTCGCTCCCCAGGGGGAAGTACTCCCCCTCCTGGAGCAGGCGGAGGAGCTTCACCTGGGACGGGATGGACAGATCGCCGATCTCGTCGAGAAAGAGAGTCCCCTCGGCCGCCTCCTCGATCATCCCCCGCCGCGGCTGGTCGGCGCCGGTGAAGGCCCCCCGCAGGTGGCCGAAGAGGGTGTCGCTGAACACGTTGTCGTCCAGGCCGGCCACGTTGACCGCGACCAGTTGCCCCTTGCTGCCGCTCAGGCGGTGCACTGCCCGGGCGACCAGCTCCTTCCCCACGCCGCTGTCGCCGGTGATGAGGAGCGGTTGGGGACTGGGGGCCACTGCCTCGATGTAGGCGAAGATGGCGTGCATCGCGGGGTCGGAGGTGACGATCTCGCTGAATGCCGCGGGATGGCGCACGCCGCCGGAGAGGAGACGGTCGGACATGGCCCGGTTCTCCCGCTCCAGTTCGTGCATCCTGATCGCCCGCATGACCCCCTGTACCAGCCGGTCCTCCTCCACGGTCTTGACGAAGTAGTCAAAGGCACCCAGCTTCATGCAGCGGACCGCGGTCTCAAGCTGGTTCATGCCGCTGACGACGATGGTGGTGACCTCGGGATGCTGTTCGGCAATGGCGGAGAGGAGAGCCTCCCCCGAGAGGTGGGGCATGGTCAGGTCGAGGAGGACCAGCCCGACGTCACCGGCAGCCAGGGTCTCCATGACACTCCGGCTGTCGGAGCAGGTGGCGATATTGGTGATCCCCGCCCGGGCGAGGATGAGACTCACCGAACGGAGCCAGGCCGGCTCGTCGTCCACCAGCAGGATCTTGAAACCGGGATAGGGGGAATGGGTCATGACATCGGCTCCTCTTTCATGGCGGGAAGGGAGAGACTGACCAGGGTCCCCCCACCCGGAGGTGACGTGAACGTGATCTCGCCGCCATGCTCCTTGGCGATGCCGGCGGAGATGGAGAGCCCCAGGCCGGTGCCGCCGCTCTCCCGCTTGGTGGTGAAGAAGGGGTCGGTCAGGCGGGACAGATGTTCCGGCGGGATGCCGACCCCCTCATCCCTGACGGTCAGGGTGACCCGCCCTCCGGCCGGATCATAGGCCGTCGCCAGCTCGATGGCCCGGTCGCTGGCCGGCAGGGACTGGCAGGCATTGATCAGCAGGTTGACCACCACCTGCTCGATCCGGAGCGGGTTCCCCCAGACCCGGGGGAGGTCGTCGCCGTACCGGGCGGCAAACCGGGTGGTGGCCTTGCGCAGGGAGGGATCCACCAGGCGGACCGCCGCCTGCACCACCCTGTTGAGGTCGAAGGGTTCCATGGCGGCAACCGCGTCGGGACGGGCGAAATCCTTCAGGTCCTCGACGATACGCTTGATCCTCTGGGAGGCGTGGACCATCTCCTCCAGCATCTGGGGGACCTCGTCCCGCATCCGGCAGTAGCTCACCCCGCCGAGGAGGAAGTCACCCTCCCGCTGGTAGCGCTCCTCCAGGGCGGCGACGGCATCGGCGTACACATCCCGCAGGATTGGGAGATTGAGGAGCATCAGGCCGTTGGGGTTGTTGATCTCGTGGGCCACCCCGGAGACCAGGATGCCGAGGGAGGCCATCTTGTCGGCCTGGACCAGTTTGTCCTGGTGGCGACGCAGCTCCTCCAGGGCGACTTTCCGCTCCGCCACCTCCCGGGCGAGCTCCTCGGTACGACGGGCCACCCGGCGCTGGAGGGTCCGGGACCAGACCACGCTCGCCGCGAGACCGATGATCAGGGGAGCCAGGACCATGGCGCCGTACTTCAGCACCCGTTCCCGGGCGAAGCGGGGCGGTTCGTGCACCCCGAGCCACTTGTCGTAGATGGCCTGGTACTGGCCGGTCTGCATGACGATGGCCAGCCCCTCGCTGAAGCGGGCCAGGAGCTCCGCATCCCCCTTCTTCACCCCGTAGCAGTATTTCTGGGAGGAGATGCTCCTGGCCACCTGGACCACGTTGCCCAGCTTGAGCTCCCTGATCAGGTACATCCCCGGGAGGCTGGCGACCACGCAGTAGTCGTACTTTCCCGAGGCGAGGAGGCGGAGGGCATCGGCCGGCGTACCGGTGAGGATCAGGTCGTTGCCGAAGCCGCGGCGTACCAGGAGATCGTGCATGATGCCGTCGCGGAAGACGATCACCTTCTTCCCCCGCAGATCGTCCAGGGAGTTGACGGCCGGCGTCCCCCTGCGGGCGAAGACCGCATGGTGGACGATGGTATGGGGAGGGCTGAAGTCGAGGGTCCGGGCACGGTCCTCCGACCAGGAGATCCCCTGGAGGATGTTGATGCTCCCGTCCTGGAGCCCGGAGCGCATCTCTGACCAGCTGCCGAAGCGAAACTCTACCTTCATCCCCATCACATCGGCGATCGCCCGGGTAAGGTCGACGTTGTAGCCCGCCGGCCGGCCATCCTTGTCCATGAATTCGTAGGGGGGATAATCCCGGTCGGCACCGACGACGATGGTCCGCGTATCCACCCCGGGGAGATCGTCCCCCTCGGCCCGGGCCCATGGCGGGAGGAGGCAGAACGCCAGCAGGAGCAGCGGTACAATCAGAGATGCACGGCTCGATAACTTCATGAATCCAGTTGTAATATATTTTCCCTGTAAAAACAACGACCCTGGGACAAAGGCCCCACGGGGACAGCAGACGCAGATGACATTTGCACTGGCGACCTACATGGGCTACACTGGCCGGCACACTCTTGCCAGCAGCACAAGCCGCCAGCACAGCCCCGGACCGAAAGCAACCTATGTCCACGCACCGACAACCAGACAGTTCACCCATCTTCATCATCGGCACGGAGCGCTCCGGCACCAACCTGCTCCGCCTGATGCTCAATGCCCACAGTGCCATCGCCGTCCCCCACCCCCCCCACATCATGAAATTTTTCGCCCCCCTGGTCCCCCTCTACGGGGACCTGACCAGGGACCGCAACTTCCGCACCCTGATCGGCGACGTCTGCACCATGGTCGAGCTGCACCCCTACCCCTGGGAGATCAGTCCCGACCGGGAGCGGGTCTTCCGCGAAGCCCGGGGACGGGACCTCATCTCCGTCTACTTCGCCATCTACGACCAGTACCTCGCCTGGAGCGGCAAACGGCGTTGGTGCTGCAAGAGCACCTTCATGATCGACCACGTGGGGGAGATCCTTTCCCACCACCCCTCCGCCCGCTTCATCTTCATGGTGCGGGACGGCCGGGACGTGGCGGTGTCGGCCCGGGAGTCGATCTTCAACCATTTCCACGTCTACTACTCGGCCCTGCGCTGGCAGCGGGAGCAGCGGCTCGGCCTGGAGTGGCGTGCCCGGCTCCCCGGCGAGCAGATCATGCTCCTCAAGTACGAGGAGCTCCTCGCCGCCCCGGAAGAGACGGTGCGGCGGCTCTGCACCTTTCTCGGCGAGGAGTTCGAGCCCCAGATGCTGGAGTACCACCGCTCCCGGGAGGCACAGAAATCCGGAAGCCTGAGCATCTCCTGGGAGAACACCTCCCGGCCGGTCATGAGGGAGAACCGGGAGAAGTTCCGCACCCGCCTGACTCGGTCCGAGATCTTTCTCTTCGAGGCGATCGCCATGGGGGAGCTGCGGCAACTGGGGTACGAGCTGACGGAACCCGAAGCCGAGCTCGTGTCCCGGCGGGAGGAGTTGCTGCGGCCGAGACTCTCCTACCGCATCGCCGAACTGCTCATGTCCCTGCGGGCGGAAGCCAGACACCTGCTCAAGGACCGGAACTCCCTGCTGCGAGTGAAGAAGATCCTCTACATGAAGTACCTCCGCGCCCTGCGCCGGGTGGTGCCGCATTCGTAAGGAAGGGGGGGTGATCACTCCCCATGATACCCACCACGGGAGCTCCATGACCAGACAGCGTATTTCCCTCGACGACCGGCGGCTGCACCTGTGCACCATCATCCTGGTGACGCTTCTTTTCTATGCCGGGACCCTCACCAATTTCTTATATGCCGACGACTTCATCTGGCTGGACCGCGTCACGCATCTGGCGGGCAACTGGCAAAGCATATTCACCATAGAAAACAGGTACTTCACCCCTCTGACCTACCTGAGCTTCTCCCTGAATCATAAGCTCTTCGGGTTGGATCCGTTCTGGTACCATCTCCATGACGCGATGGTTCACGCCCTGAACGGCTGCCTCCTCTACCTGCTGGCCTTCCGGATTTCCCGAAGCAGAATGACCGCGCTCATTGCCGCCGTACTTTTCGTCACCTCGTTCGCAATTGTGATCACGGTTCTCTGGTCCTCGGCACGGACCGACCTGATCATGGTTTTTTTCTCGCTGGCAACCATGAACGCATTCGGCAGAGGAGAGTCGCGGACAGACAAGCTCCTCCCCCTTCTCCTGTATCTGCTGGCCTTGGGTGCAAAGGGGACCGCCCTCGTCATCCCGTTCATCCTGTTTTTCCTGACACCACACGAGATGCCGTTCGGCAGGAGATTGAAGCAGATAGCTCCCTACCTGGCACTCAATGTCGCCTACACGGCACTCCTGCTCCTGAGCAACTCCCTCGGCGCAAAACTCGTCGACCCCTCCCAGAAAGCGGTATCGTTCGCCAATTTTGCCAGGTCGCTCCCCACCCTGGTCATCCCGGAAAGGTACCTGGCAGATATCGGCATGCCGGCACTGGTGATACTCAGCGTCGCGATTCTGGGTGCCATGTGTGCCATGGTCATAACGGCCAAGGATGCGGCGATCAGGATCGGCACGGCACTGACCGTTTTCGGGCTCCTCCCCCTCCTGTTCACCAGGGAGTACGCTCTGGCCGGCAGCAAAGCCACTGCCATACGTCTGCTCTCGAGCCCGAGCAACAGGGTGTACCTGGCATGTGCGGGGATCGCGCTTCTGTATGCCGTCCTGTTTGAACGTTTCGCGGCAAGGAGAAGGCACCGGGCTGTCAGGATGCTGACCTGCACCCTTCTGCTCGTACTTCTGGGAAGCAACTACCAGGGGTTGCGAGTGATTGGCGAGAAATGGCGCAAGGGGACTAAAGGTGTCAGTCACGACATGGCAGCCCTGGAGAGCAACAGGGAGATGCTGACAGAGAATTCGGTCCTCCTGCTCTTCAATTTTGAAGGGTCCACGGGCTTTTCCAAGGCGATGATCAATGCGTTTTACGATCTGCATAACGTTGAAGTGCACACCTGCGACAGCTCGTACACGGACGAACTCACCGATGTCGACCGCTCCCCCCTCAACAATCCACAGTACGATTTCGCTCCCTCAGGGGTCAAGCTGATCCTGGACTGCCCGGGGAATCCGTACATTGACACCCTCGTCGCCGACGGGAATCGTGTTCTGCAGAAGATCCTGGCTGATTACCGGCAACTGTATTCAACATCAGATATTGAACTAATCAGACCGGCAAGGAAACGTCTCGATGACAACATGGCTGAACTGAGATCCATTTTGAATTACTGCACGACCATGCGGTAGGCCCATGGAGAGGGCAGCCACGAGTGCACGAAAAAAGGGGCCGGTCATCCGGCCCCTTTTCCGTTCTGCAAAGTTGTAACGACAATCTACATGGACGCGGCGATGGCCGCGATCTGGGCCGATGACAACGGCGTCGATCCCGTGGCGCGGAACTGGCTCATCTGGCTGAACGATGCGATCGCCGAGGTAATCTGGGCAGCGGTGCGCGGCCCCAGGGTACCGTGGCAACCGAAGCAGTACTGTTTGTAGAGAGCTGCCCCGTCTATGGTGGAAGCAGCAGCCGTGGTGGCGGTTGCCTGGGCCGATGCGGGGCTTTCCCCTGCGCCGTTCACCGCCGTTACCACGTAGTAGTAGGCGGTGCTGTCGGCAAGCCCGCTCTGGGTATAGGGGCTCGTTACCCCCGCGATCCTGGTGCCGCTGGTCTTGGTGACGCCGGCGGTGGTCGACCAGTAGAGGTTATAGGATGTGGCGCCGCTTACCGGGCTCCAGGAGAGGGTGACCTGCTTGGAACCGCCGGTTGCGGCGACGCCGGTCGGTGCGACCGGGACCTGGACCGCCGGCTGCGTTGCCGAGGTGGTTGCCGAGGCCTGCGCTGATGCGGGACTCTCACCGGCCATGTTGACAGCCGTCACGATGTAGTAATAGGTGGTTGCGGCCGGCAGGCCCGTATGCAGGTAGGGTGCGGCAACAGCGGCTATCTTTGTTCCGGTGACGGTCGTCACGCCGCTGGTCAACGACCAGTAGACATTGTACGACATCGCTCCGCTCACGCCGTTCCAGGAGAGGGTCACCTGGCCGGCCCCGCCCGTGGCGGTGACACCTGCCGGGGCAGCGGGGACCCCGGTCTGAACAGGCATGTTCCCCGCCATGAAACTCCCCGTGGCGAAGCTGGTCACCGGGCAGGTGAAGATCGGGCTGCCGGTTGCCCCGTTGGCCACAGTCAGCTGACCGTTGACCAGGGAAATCCTGGTACTGTCAAACATCGCGTCGAGTCCCGTGTGGTTTGCCACGAAGTGGCCGCTGACAGGGTCCATGTTTTGCGCACCGTACATGGTGAGCAGGGGCTGCAACTGTCCCATGAGCTGGGAGACCGAGGCCTGAAGCTGGGCACCTATCTGCTGCATGGTGCCGGCCGCCGGGCTGGCATAGACGGTCGCCGGGTCGGCCACCCCTGCGGCATTGGCCATCGCGGCATTGGCAAGGGGATTGACATTGGCGGTTCCGACCCCGGGGGCAAATGAATGCAGGGTGTAGGTCGTCCCGGCCGAAACCCCGCTGGCCCTGATCACGAACGGAGCCTTCATGCCGGTGACATCGAAGGCGAACGAGCCGTCACTGCCGATGGCCATGGTTTTCGTCTGGGCCGGGGTGGATGAGTCCTTGAGCGAAACCTCTCCCGCGATGGGAGCTCCGGCAGCGGCAACGCCGCTGACCACCTGGGCCGACGATCCACCACCTCCGCCACCGCAACCTCCCAGGATCAGGCCGGCCACGGTCACACCGAGTGCCGCGGCATACGAGAGTTTCTTCTTCAGCAAACTGGTCACAAGTACCTCCCTTTCGTGTGACAAGCGCAGGCACCTGTCGCCGTCGCCTGTCCAGGTTCTTTCCCGATGACGTCTGCCGCTCCCGCATGGCAACTCGATAGGCAGCACGTTTCAAGGGGCTAACGAAAAAAACCGGGGCCGATATCGTGTGATATTTCGGCAACCCGGCTGTCTCGATGAGATCCTGGAGGCTTTCCGCCCCACCCTCGCGGATGGTTTAGTATTATCGTGTATCGCTCTATGCACCCTGCTTTTTGGATACTATACCGATAAATTAATGAAAGCGTCAAGCTTTTTGCACTAAATTACCACTTGAGATAAATTACCCGATAACACAAAAAGGGAATGGTCGTGAGGTAACCATTCGACCAATAAAGGGAATCCCGATGATTGCCAGACAGCAGGCCGCCCCGACCCGACTCTCCGGCAAATTCCCGTTGCCACCCGGCGTCCCCACGGGTATCATGAACCCGCACTGTCCAGCCCTGCCCCGCCATGCCTGGACGGCAACTGCCCATTAGATAACGCACCGATACCGTACGAAGGCCATTCCGTTTCATGCATACCATCCTGCACCAGATAGATCGCATCAAGACCCTCCGCCGGACAGTGCTTGACCGGCACCGGGAGACGCCCCTCCTGAGCCGTTCCCTGGCCGACGCCCGGCGGGTGGTGATCATCAACTCAGCCTCCCGCTCGGGCTCAAGCCTGCTCTATGCCCTCCTCGGGAAACTGCCGCAGGTACTCTCCCTCACCGGCGAGGCGGCCCCGTTCTACAAGCTGAACAGCCGGATCGACGGGTTCAATCCCCATGCCTCCGACCGGATTCCCACGGAACTGCTGGGAGACGTCATCGATTTCGCCGGCCTCTCCCTCGATTTCCTTGCCGACCTCTACCGCGCCGAAACGGAGAGCATCACCGCCCGCATCGACGCCGACCGCTACATCGACGACCTGCTGCTTCGCCTCGCGCTGCAGTGGACCGACCTGGAACTGGACGAAACCACCCTGCGGGGCACCATCGAAACGGCGTTCACGGAGTATGCCGCCGGCCACCCCCTGTTCGACACCGAGGAGTTCTACCTCTGCCTCCTGGAACACCTCTGCAGGCTCTCTCCCCGCATCAACCCCTTCTACTACGACATCGGCACCGACAAGGTGGCGCTCCGGTTCCCCTTCATCGACATCCCCAGCGGCCCGCCGACGGAGAGCTTCACCCTTGAGGAACCGCCGTTCATCCTTCTCCCTCCGAAGCACCGGCCGACGGTCGAGGATCTCGGCGACAAGGTCATTCTTCTCAAGTCGACGGTGGACTGCTACCGGATGAACCTGGTGGAGCGCCTCTTCCCCGGGGCCGAGATACGGATCATTCACCTGGTGCGCAACCCGGCGGCCACCATCAACGGCCTGTACGACGGCTGGCACCACCGGGGGTTCTTCTCCCACAACCTGGCCGTCCGGGTCGGTGGGGAAGCGGCCCCGACGCCGCTGCGGATCAAGGGGTACAGCGATCGCTACCCCTTCGGCGGGACCTGGTGGAACTTCGACCTCCCCCCCGGCTGGGAGCAGTTCGCCGATCGGGACCTGCTCGACGTCTGCGCCTTCCAGTGGCATTCGGCCAACGCCGAAATCCTCGCCAACCTTGCCGAAACACGGCACAGCGCCTGCAGGGTGCACTTCGAGGAGATCATCCGTTCGCCGGAGTCGCGCCGGCGTGAGTTCGAGCGGATGCTCGACTTCATGGGGATCACGTCTTCAGAAATCGACTCCCTCCGCCTGCATGCAATGCCGGTGGTGCAGTCCACCCTCCCCCCCCAGCTCTACCGGTGGAAAAAGAGGGAAGAGATGATCTCCCGCGTGCTCGCCATCCCCCGGATCCGGGAGATGGCCGCAGCCTTCGGCTACGACGACGCCAGCAGGGAGGGGTGGCTGTGATCCCCTACGGGCTGAATTCGGAATACGCCCAACTGACCGGCGTCCTCCTCTACCCCCCCGGCCCCGAGGTGGCGAATCACCCCGACCCCGCCGCTATCCAGCAGCTCCGCCCCATCAACCACGACCTCATGCAGCAGGAGTACGTTGCCGCCATGGCAGCCTTCGCCCGGCGGGGAATCCGGGTGGAGACGATCGACGGGACCCCCCTGGGGGACGACCGGGAGTACCGGTACAACATGATGTACTGCCGTGACCTCTTCTTCATGACTCCACGAGGGGCGATCATGGCCGCCATGGCCAACCCCACCCGGCGCGGGGAAGTCCGCTACGCGGCCCGTACCATGGAGAGACTCGGCCTGCCGATTCTGCATGCGGTGGGAGGAGACGGCCGGTTCGAGGGGGCCGACGCACTCTGGCTGCGGGAAGACCTGGTGATCGTCGGCGTCGGCAACCGGACCAACCGGACGGGCTTTGACCAGATCGCCTCCGTGCTTTCGTGCCAAGGGGTCGGATGCATCCCCCTCCCCTCCGTGCAGACAAAGACCCAGCATCTGCTCGGCTCCCTGCAGATCGTGGATCGCGACCTGGCACTGGTGAGGGAGGAGATCATCGACCCGGAGGTCACGCGGTTCCTGCAGGACCAGGGGTTCACGGTGACCGGGATCGGCGAAAGCCGCGAGGTACGAGAGCTGCAGGCCATGAACATCGTGGTGATCGCCCCCCGGACGATCTTCATGACCGCCGGGTGCCCGGCAACGCGGGAGATCTACCAACGTGCCGGCCTCGCGGTGGCGGCAGAGCTGGAGATATCCCAACTGATCAATGGCGCGGGGGGGCTGGCATGCGCCACCGGGATCATCGCCAGGGCCCGAACCGCTGACGATTAGGATTGACGGGAGCGAAACGCGAGTGATATCCTCCTAACCCATGATTTTTTCTCGGCAATACAGTCCAGGACCCCGGCAGAACGATCCCCCTGCTCCGCGAGATCTCCGTTGCTATTGCTCGTCCCTGTACCGGAGAACAATTCATAACTGTCCAGCCTTCCTGGCAGTTGCTGCCATGTTCTGCATGTTCACCGTGCCGCTGCATGCCGCCGGGAAGCCGGAGAAAGCCCCGCCGGTGACCCGACTGGTACTGCTCGGCACCGGGACCCCCCAGCCCGACCCCGACCGCTCCGGCCCGTCAACCGCCGTGGTCGTCAACGGCAGCGCCTACCTGGTCGATTTCGGCCCGGGGGTCGTCAGGCGGGCGGCGGCGGCGGAGCGCGACCGGGGAGTCGGCGCGCTGGCACCGACGAATATCAGGGTGGTCTTCGCCACCCATCTGCACTCCGACCATACCGCCGGCTACCCTGACCTGATCCTCACCCCCTGGACCATGGGACGGGATACCCCCCTGGAGGTCTACGGCCCCAAGGGGCTGAAAAGCATGACCGACCACATCCTGCAGGCCTACCGGGAAGATATCGCCATCAGGCGGGACGGCATGGAAAAGGAGTCCCCCGAGGGGTGGAAGGTCAATGTCCACGAGATCAGGGCGGGGGTAGTCTACCGGGATGACAACGTCACGGTGACCGCCTTCCCAACCCGCCACGGCGAATGGGAGGAGAGCTTCGGCTACCGCTTCGACACCCCGGACCGGAGCATCGTCATCTCCGGCGACACGACCCCGCAACAGGCCACCATCGATGCCTGCAGGGGGTGCGACATCCTGGTCCACGAGGCCCAGACCATGAAGTTCGTCAACCGGCCGATGCGCCCCAATGCCCAGGGGTACGATGTCAGGGAGTACGTGGCGAAATACCACACCACCACCGAGCAGCTGGCCGAACTGGCGAAGAAGGCCGGGCCGGGGCTCCTCGTCCTCTACCACAACCCTATCACCCTCAGGCCCGACAGCCGCCCCATGGCATCCACCCCGGACGACCTGCTCCGGGAAATGGCGCCCCGCTACGGCGGAAAGGTCGTCGTCGGCAGGGACCTGGACGTATACTGATCGGAAAACCTGCAGTGACCCCATGGATGACAAGGAGCCCCGCGGAAATGTCACAGTACGAGAAGAGTGAAGCAACGGATTGCACGACCATGGATCGCCGTGAATTCATCAGGAAGACGGCGGTGGGCGCCGGCGTCCTGGCAGCGACCCTGGCACTGCACGGCTACGGCGCATCGGTTGTGGAGGCCGCAACCGGCACAAAGGGGAGAGGAGTCGATCTGGCGAAACTCCCCTACAAGTACAAGGATTACAACATCATCCTGGTCAGCTTCGATGCCCTTCAGGCCGCCCACGTCGGCAGCCTCGGCTACGGCAGGAACGTGACCCCCACCATCGACGCCATGGCCAGGGAGGGGTTCAGCTTCACCAATGACATCTCCGTCGCGTCCTGGACCGTCCCGGCCTCCATGACCTGGTTCACCGGGGTCTATCCCTCGGAGCACCGCCTGACCAACAAGTTCTCCGTGTTCAACCCTCCCGACAACAACAAGCTCTCCAACCTGAAGGAGCTCTCCCCCGACCTGGTCACCCTGGCGGAGGTCCTGAAGGAGAACGGCTACGCCACCGGCGGCTTCACCGGCAACGCCGGAGTGAGCGGCTTCTTCGGTTATGGCCAGGGGTTTGACCGCTACTTCTTCGAAAAGGGGAAGTTCGGCAGCATGGGGGTCAGCATCCCCAGGGCACTGGAGTGGTTGCAGGATAACAAGGGGAGGAAGTTCTTCATGTTCCTCCACGGCTACGACTGCCACGGCCAGAACGTGCCGGCAGGGGGATTCGACTACCGCTTCGTGGACAATGGGTATGACAGGAAGTTTACCGGCTCGGCCCAGGAGCAGGAGGCGCTGCGGGAAGAGGGGTTGGAGAAGGGGGCCGTCGCTTTGCGGGACGAGGACGTGAAGTTCTGGCGGGCCATCTACGACGAGAAGATCCAGCGGACCGACGCCATGTTCAAGGGGTTCCTGGGCGAGATAGAGAAGATGGGTCTCATGGACAAGACCATCTTCGTCCTCACCTCGGACCACGGCACCGAGTTCCACGAGCACAAGCGCTTCGACCACGGCTTCAGCCTCTACAACGAGCTGATCCATGTCCCCCTCGTCATCAAGCTGCCGAAACTGAAGGCCGGCAGGACCATCACCGACCAGATCAGCAGTATCGACGTCATGCCGACCATCCTCGACCTGCTGGACGTGAAGCTCACCCCCCGGCTGAAGAAACAGCTCAGGGGGGAAAGCCTTGTCCCCGCCCTGAGGGGGAAAGCGGTAACCAAGGATGTCTACTCCGAGACCGACTATCGGCAGTACACCTACAAGCGCTCGGTCATCACGAAGGAGGGGTGGAAGTTCATCTACACCCTGGAGGACAGGAGCCGGGAGCTGTACAACCTGAAGACCGATCCGGGGGAGACGAGGAACCTGGTGGACGTGGAGCCGCGCCGCGCCTACGAGCTCGAGCAGAAGCTCTTTGCCCACTTCGCCTCCATCGGCCACGACCTGAACGCCAGACAGTGGATCCCGGGGCTCAACCCGGTCTACGACTCCCAGGCCAAGGGGGCGGCCAGGAAGTAGCCCGCCGACGCGCTGCCACAAGCCGCCAACGGGGAGGGACCACCACGGTCCCTCCCCGTTTTTTGTGACGCTCCGCACCACCCCACACCC
>CALMBF010000130.1 GCA_937860145.1 uncultured Geobacter sp. | reverse complement strand
CGTACGCACGGTGGTGTGGGAGGACGGCGGGGGTGACCCCGCCTCCTACCCGATTATGGGACATAGTGTAACCTTTGCATGACATCGAACTTCTTTGTATGGAGGGGATTACCTCTTGCAACCGCATCATTGTTTTAATATTCTGCCATGACAGTTATCTGAAAGCATCTCATCCGACTGTTAATATATCTGCCGGTACACGAAGAAATGAGCACCACTTGAAGAGCATACTTTACGCCCTCTGTTTGACCATCTCCCTCTGTCTTCCCTCCCTTGCCAAGGGACCAGTCCGGACGATCGACGGCATCGTGACAAAAGTGTTTGATGGCGACACGCTCAATGTCATGGATTCCCGGGGGAGGACGGTCAAGGTTCATCTCTACGGTGTGGATGCACCTGAAACTGAGAAGCTGAATAGGACGGGGGGGCGCACCAACCGGTCGGGGCAGCCCTACGGTGACGAGTCGGGAAAGGTTCTTGCTGCCAAGATATATCAAAAGAGGGTCAAGGTTGAGGTTATGGATGTCGACCATAATTCGAGATCCATATCGGTCGTCTGGCTGGATGGCAGGAACATAAACAGGGAGATGGTGGCAGAGGGGTATGTCTGGGCGTATCGGGAGTATCTTGACCAGTCCCATTCCGCGGAATACATACAGGCTGAAGAGCAGGCCAGATCGAGAAAGCTGGGGTTGTGGCAACAGATCGACCCCGTGCCCCCCTGGGAATTCAGGAAACAGTTCAAGAAAAGGATTATTCTCAAAGCATTATCGTTCAAGTGGTTTGAGTGACATCTCATCACAATGCACGCCAGATGGGCCGTGCCGGCCTGTTCATCTCAGCATAATGAATAGCTTCAGAACATCCCTCCTGGGAATGTTCGTGACGGCGGGAACTGAATAACACTAATCTAATTTCATCAAATTAGTGCAATCATTAGAAATATTGACTATTTATTGTAACTATTTATGATATGGTAATTTTTCTGACAAGAGCAAACCACTAGCAATATTGGGGCGCAAAGCTACGGGTCCGCCGGTGCGGATAGCCGGGTTGCCGAAGGGATGACCATGATGAGAAAATGACCCGTGTATAGTGTGTAAAACGCTGAAGCGGGTTTTTTTGTGCTTTACGAGCAGATGGATGTGATGCCGGATTTTTTAATGCAAGGAGTTGCTTTGTGATTGACAGATTCAAGTGGTGTATCTGTTGCGTCTTATGTCTGACCCCTCTTTTCGTTTTGTCACCTAGATTTTCAATAGCTGCTGCTGACCTCCAGGTTGGAGGTGCTGACCGCACATCGTCATTTCCTGAAGAATCGATCACAGTGACGGATCCTCATCCGGGCGACAGTATCCCGGAGCCTCCCGCCCCGCAACAGACCAGTGAATTTCAACGTATAGCCAATGGGTTTGGCGTGGCGGACAAGCGTAATCTTGCCGAATTGATCGGTATGCCCGAAATTTCCGTGCTGGCGGATTCCGACGGACAGTTTCTCAAAGGGCTGGCCGAGAACCAGGTTTTCGAAAACGAACCTGCCAGCCAGGTTGGAGAAACAAACCTTCCGGAGTCGATACGTGCCGGTCGGAGTTTCAATCGTGAAAGCCTTGCGGCGTTGGCTCGTACCGAGCAGGCAACGGCGCAAACCGGCCAGGCTTTGGCTCTGTTGCTCCCTTCCGTGGCAGTGCGTGCCAGTTACGGCTCCGAAACATCCGAACCCTCGGTGGTAATCGACAAGGCAACGGGGAATTTCATCTCTTCCGATACCCACTCACGCACCGATGTAGCCCTTGTCGTGCGGCAGCCCCTGTTTGACCTCCCCAGCTATCTGGAGTGGCGTCGCCGTAAAGTCCTTGAGACGGCGCGTGGCGAGAATTATCGGGTCAGCGACGGTGATGCCTATTTTTCCGCGGTCAATGCCTATCTTACCCTGGTCTCCACGCGACTTCAGACCGATATGACGCGTGATTTTGAAAAACAGCTGAAGGATCTGTTTACCTACGTCGAAAAGCGGGCCAGCGCGGGAGCCGCCAGTGTTTCCGACATGGCCCGCGTCCGTGCGCGCATGCAGGCTACGCTTTCGTCCCGGCTGGAACAGGAGTCTGCTCACGCGGCAGCAGGGGTCGAGTTCGTCCGCCTGACAAACCTCGTCCCCCGGAAGGTTCGCCTCCCGGTGCCCGAGGATGTCGGCTCTGCGCTCCTGCCGAAATCGTTTGACCTCGCCGTTGTCACAGCCATGAAATCAAACCCGGAACTTGCCTCCCTTGCGGGGGAGTTGAAAGCCGCGGATATTGACGAGTCTGCTGCCCAGGGCCGCTACCTGCCCCGGATCGATGCGGAGTATTCCGATACGTACGCCCTGCACGCCGGCGGGGATCGCAGCTCCGCCGGACAGAGGGACAAGCGCATCATGATGGTGCTGAACTGGAGCCTCATCAACGGTGGCGCCGATTACCAGAACCGGGTTGAGCGTACGGCGCGTCACAAGGAGTTGAAGTATCGGCTGGACGACCAGCGCCGCCGGCTGATCGAGTCGCTGTCTGCCAATTATGCAACGCTTGCAACGACACGGGAACGGATCATATCGGGGTACCAGGAACTCAAATCGATCTCCATTGCTGCGGAGGCCATGTCGAAACGGATGCTCTCCGGTAACCAGTCGCTCCTTGATCTGCTCGATGTCTATGAACGTTTCTACCAGGTCCGCTCCCGTCTCGTCAGTCTGCACATACTTGAGCTGGGTACGGTGACCCAGCTGGTTCGACTGACGCTCGGGACTCCGGGGACTAATTCCGAAACGGGAAAAGAGCCGACGGTGACGGGCATGCTGGTCAGCTCAACCGCCCCGTGACCGGGATCGTCCAGCGTCTTTCAGTACACCTAGTTAGTAAGAATACAGACCTTTGCCTGAAGGAGGATAGTCGGTATGGCAACGGAGCGACATAGTGACAGCGACGGCTCGGATATTTTCTGGCCCGGATACGTGGATGCCGTAACGAATCTGGTCCTTAACCTGCTGTTCCTTCTGACCATCATGACGGTTGCCGTGTTCATGTTTGCCCTCGAGTTGGGTCGGGCCAGCCTCGGAGGGTCGGGCAAGACGCCGGTAGCGACCATGAAGAAGGACGGTGAAGCCGTTTCCAAGGCAAAGGCGGACCCTGTCAAAGAAAACATTGAACTGAAGCGTGAAATCCAGCGCCTGAACATGCTGCTTGCACAGCGGACCCCCCAAGGTCCGAAGCCTGCTCTGGCAGGTGAGCGTGCCAAAACGGTCGATGTGACGTCTACCGTGCAGAAACCCCTCGCCGGCGTGGACAAGACTCTTGCCAGTGATTTCGAGATTGTCGTGCGGTTCAAGGATGAGGCCGTCACGTTCACACAGGCGGAGCGTGACCGGTTGCGCGAATCCCTGAAGCCGGTTGTCGCAGGCGGGAAGGCACAGCTCTACGTCGATGTCCCTGCTGGTTTTTCCGAGGCCAAGCGGATGGGGTTCTATCGAGCCATGGCGGTACGAAATCTGTTGTTGGAAATGAATATGCCCAAGGAGAGTGTCACTATTTCCGTCCGTGAAGGGAAGACCGCTACGAACGCCTCGATAGTCAAGGTCAGGGCCCGTTGATGGAGGGAGCGCAGGTTTCACTCCACCGCAGGGTCCGCGACGTTCTGCGGGACATCCCGCCCCAGCGGCTCTTTGTCGTGCTGCTGCTCGTCAGCAGCATGAGTGCTGTGCTGTGGGCCGGGGTCGCCAGGGTGGATGTTATCGTACGAACCGAGGGGCAGATCATTCCTGCCGGCAAGTCGCAGCTAGTGCAGCACCTCGAAGGGGGCATCGTTCGAAGGATTCTTGTCCAGGAGGGGCAGGTCGTTGCTGCCGGGCAGCCGTTGATGGAACTGTCGGATATCCAGGCCCGTTCCAATCTGGGGCAGGAGCAGTCAAAGCTTGATGCCCTGCGCGGCCGCGAGGCACGTCTTCTTGCCGAATTGAACGGCAACAGCTCGATCGTCTTCCCGAAAACACTGAGCGACCCGAATGTGATCCGCGTTGAAACCGCCGCATGGCAGGCACGGCGTGCCCAGCTTGCCGAAGAAGTCCAGATGTTGCAGGCCCAGGGGTCACAGAAAAGGAACGAGCTCACGGAGATCAACTCAAAACGGCAGAATCTGCTGGAAGAGTTGGAACTGGCGAAAAAACAGTACCAGGTGATCGCCGGACTGAGGAGAAACAATGCCGCTTCCGAACTGGAAGTGCTGGATACCCAGACCCGCATCCAACGGCTCAAGTCCCAGATAGCCGAGGCCACGAACGCTGCTCCGCGCCTGCAGGCCGCCCAGTCGGAATCAGAATCCCGGGTGAAGGAGGCTGTTGCCCGTTTCCGTGCCGAAGCATCTTCTGCGCTGACGCAGGTGCGTGAAGAGCTGCAGAAGCTGAGCCACGAAATGGGGACCAATGTTGACCGCGTCAACCGGAATGTCGTCAGGAGTCCGGTTGCTGGACTCATCAACAAGGTGAATATCACGACCCTGGGTGCCGTCGTGCGGCCGAGTGAAATACTCATGGAAATCACGCCAAGCGACCAGCGAATCGTCATCCAGACCCGCTCGAACCCCAACGATCGCGCCAACCTGCGCAGGGGGCTGCCGGCCCGTGTGCGTATCGGAGCCTATGACTATGCCACGTACGGCACGCTGGACGGCAGTGTGACCGAGGTCAGTGCCGATACGTTGAGTGACGAGAGGGGCAATCGCTACTACCGCGTGAACATCGAGGTCGATGTGTCGACTCTCGTGTCACGAGGCCGCCAGCCTGGCTTGCTGGTGCCCGGCATGGCGGCAAGCGCGGACATCGCCGTTGGCAAACGGACGATCCTGTCATACCTTCTTTCGCCTTTGCTGAAGTTCCGCGACGGTGCGTTCCGCGCCGACGCACCACTGGTCGCAACCTTTCATACTGTTTAACCGGTTCCGTGTCGACAAATACGATCTAAAGAGAGAACTTTATGTTTAAACAACTCAAGATTTACTACGTTTTCGTCACACTCCCCTTTGCCCTGCTTCTTATCGGTGCCACGGTCTTCTTCGAGGCGATCAAGTCGACCATTCTCCGCAACCCCCACCCGCAGATCAACTATACGATTTTCGTCATCATCCTGGTCGGCGGGGTACTGATCATACTCAATGCCCATCGACTGGTACGCGAGGCACGGGCTCTCGTGGATTTTACCGGGGCCATCCGTGCCAAGGCCGATACGGCCACGCTCCAGGAAATGGCCAACCGGTATACCGCCGATGTCTCTTACCTGCTGCAGATGGTCGCGGCATCAGCCGGACGCTCCATTTCCCACCAGGAGCAGGTTGCCATCGAGCATGAACTGTCGAATGCACGGACGCGTCTGAATCGTCGCAACGCCTTGCCCCAATACCTGACCGGACTTCTGGTCGGTATGGGGTTGCTAGGGACGTTCATCGGCCTGCTGGCGACCTTGAGTGACATCTCGGCCCTGATCAGCAGCTTTGCCGAGCTCGACATGAACAACGTCAGCCCGATCGCGGTGTTCCGGACAATGATCGAGCGGATGAAAGCCCCCATGCAGTCAATGGCGATCGCCTTCTCAGCCTCCATGTTCGGCCTGCTCGGTTCAATTATCCTTGGTCTGATGATGGTCGGTATACGGCGTCTGCAGGGTGACATCTTCTCAATGCTCAGTTCGGAAATAGCCCGCCACATCGAGATCGCCCTTTCCCATGAAAGCTCTGCTGGCAAGGGTGTCGTCGAGTTCGCAGGGGATATGGGGGGCGTGTCCAAGGCCCTTACCCGTATCGAAGAGAGGATTGCCGAAGGGGCACGCGTGCAGCAGCGGGCACTGTCTGCCGAAATCGATGACTTTCAGAAACAGCGTGCCGATATGCTGCGGGCACTTACCGAACAGACCGAGGCGAGCAATAACTTCCGCAGCGAGCTGCAGCAGTTGGGCAGGCAGCTCGGGGATGTCTTCGTCAAGATAGAGCAGGGAAACAGCGAGATCATTGCCCAGATCTCCGAGCTGACCGTGCAGCTGGCTGCTGGTGCAAAGGAGTCCCAGAAGCTTCTTGCCATGCAGGCGGATGAACAGAGGAGATTGCGGGACACCCTCGATTCATACAAAATCGACGAACGGCTGGCCGAATCGGCTCGCGTGCAGCAGCGGGCTCTTTCGTCCGAACGAGACGAGTTTCAGAAACAGCGCGCCGACATGCTGCGTGTCCTTGCCGAACAGGCGGAGGCCAGCAATAATTTCCGCAGTGAGCTGCAGCAGCTGGGCAGGCAGCTTGGCACCATTTTCCAGGGGGTGGACAAGGGTAATGGTGAGATTTGTTCCCAGATTTCAGAACTTATCGTCCATATGGCTGCTGATGCGAAGGAATCCCATAAACTGCTTGCCATGATGGTGAATGAACAGGCGAGACTGAGAGATTCCCTCGATCTGCGGGTAAAAAGCAGTCCCCAGGAGTCTGAATCGTATTTCGTGACAACCGGGTGATGCGGTTTTTCCTGCTTCACTCCTGATTCGTGACGGCAGGGAGAGCTCCCAGGGGTGGACGTCGTGGCAGGGTGCCACGTCATCCAGGTACGTTGTAACGACAGGTGGTCCCAGAGGTATCTATGGCACGCGAGACTGATGGTGAAAAAGGTAAAACGGTGACTCAGCTGCTTGAGCAAGGGGCGCAGATCGAGCGTGCCGTTGCGGCGCCCGATGGAACAATTACCGTCCCCCAGTGCGAAGCAAAGCTCAGCTCGGTCGATGTGGCGGACGTCGACCTCTTGTTGGGCTTTAACGATAATAGCTTTGTCATCATCCCGAACGGTGCCCTCGATGCCATAAGTGAACCCCCCCATCCCGTTGTGTTCTCCGATCCCTGCGACAGCAGCGTCGACAACAAGAGCACCCTGGGCGATCTTTTCAAGATGGTTGGTATCAGCAGCCACGCCAAGGGGGGGAGCCTGCGGGTGGTGAGCGGCAATGTGGACGCTCCGAAAACCCTGGAAGACCTGGATGCCCGGGAACCCCAGGGGAATGAGCCTGCCACCGCACCTGACGCAA
The DNA here is from genome assembly GCA_937860145.1 of uncultured Geobacter sp. Classification (GTDB taxonomy): domain Bacteria; phylum Desulfobacterota; class Desulfuromonadia; order Geobacterales; family DSM-12255; genus CALMBF01. Next base: position 2,874 of record CALMBF010000130.1, on the reverse strand, counting down.
CGATCACCGCTGACATCGTGTCGCCGGCACCGATGGCCAGGGTCGGGAGCGGTACAGCCCTGACCGGCAAAGGGGCCGGGAGCGGGTCCGGCCAACTCGTGGATACCCTTCAACCGGTGGTGCCGCTGGAAACGCCACGTATCACTGTCTACGAAACCGGTCATAAGAGCATGACCATAACCGACGTGTTAACGCAGCTGGGAATCGAGGAACCCACGTTCTCCCAGGCTCTGTACACCTCCCCGTACTTCAAGGTCGCACCTTCGGGGCGTACCGATGCACCCCTTGGTTCGTACGTTGCCGGAGAAACGGACAGTAACCTTCAACTGCGTTCCAGCCCGGAGCGCCAGGCCACCCGGGAAGTCATCAACGGCACGGCAGGCAACGATACCATTGATTTAAACCCGGCATTCACCGCCAATCCGTCACAGTGGGTCAAAACTCTTCATTTTTCCTTCAGCAATTTCGCCGAAATCAATGCCATCGATATTGTCGCGAATCCGGCGATTGCAAGCATTCCCGGGTTCGATTTCCAGGGCAGGGGGGTCACCAGGGACGGGGTGACCAACCACTGGACCATCACTCCGACCGCGGATGCCCTCCTCAACGGCCTGGATGTCAACGTCGTATACAACGTGGATGACAAAGCCGCGCCGGTGGATTTCAACGTCGAGGTCACTGTAGCGGGCAAGGCCGAAACCATACCGCTCGAGATAACCAACAATCTGAACTTTTCCTGGCGTGCAGCCACCACCGTCGAAGACTTTACCGTGTTCAGCCCCTCCGGAACACCTGTCATGATACTGCCGCGGGACGGGATGGGGGTGGAGATCTTTGCCGGCGACGGCAACGACATCGTGAATGCCGGGGTAGGGCATGACATCATCTACGGCGGCAGCGGAAACGACGCTCTGGATGGCGGCCGCGGTAACGACATCATCGAAGGGGGAGAGGGTGCCGACACCATCTTCGGCGGTACGGGAACTGACACGGCTTCCTACAGCCATGCTGCAGCCGGCGTTACCGTTGCACTGGACAGTACCACCGGTGTTGTCAATACCGGCGATGCCGCAGGGGATGTCTTCAATGGCGTTGAAAACCTGACGGGCTCCGCTTTCAACGACACTCTGATCGGAGATAACGGCGTAAATACCATAATCGGCGGGGCAGGCGATGATACCCTGGAAGGGAGGGGCGGCGCCGACACCCTCGACGGTGGCAGCGGTAGCAACACGGCCTCCTACGAGCATGCGGCAGGATTCGTGGTTGCCTCTCTAACAAACCTTGCAGGCATAGTGCCTGTTGGCGATGCGGCCGGAGACAGCTACATCAATATCCAGAACCTGACCGGATCCGCCTATAATGACACCCTGATCGGCGACAGCGGCGCAAACATTCTTTCCGGCGGCGGCGGGAATGACACGCTTGAAGGGATGGGGGGGGCCGACATCCTCGATGGCGGCGCAGGTCGCAACACGGCTTCCTACGCCCATTCATCCGACGGCGTTCTGGTCTCTCTCTTCGATCCTGCGACCAACAGCGGAGATGCTGCCGGAGACAGCTACATCAATATCCAGAACCTGACCGGATCCGCTTTCACTGACACCCTGATCGGCGACAGCGGTGCCAATACGCTCAGTGGCGGGGCAGGCGACGACATCCTGGAAGGGATGGCCGGTGCCGACATCCTCGATGGTGGCAGCGGCAATGACACCGCCAGTTATGCCAGCGCCGGGGTAGCGGTCCGAGCCTCCCTCGCCGACGATACCAGCAATCTGGGTGATGCCGCCGGCGATAGGTACAGCGGCATCGAAAACCTGGTCGGTTCCGCCTTCAACGATATCCTCATCGGTGACAGTACGGTCAACATCCTCACCGGCGGCACAGGCGATGATATCCTGGAAGGGATGTACGGGGCCGATATCCTCGACGGCGGCAGCGGTAACGACACTGCCAGCTACGCCAACTCGTTCACCGGGGTCACTGCCGCGCTGACCGCCGGATTTGCTGCCATACAGAGTGGCGATGCTGCCGGCGATACCTTCATCGGCATTGAGAACCTGAGCGGTTCTGCCTATGCCGACACGCTGATAGGCAACAGCGGCGCCAATACCCTTTCAGGGAACAATGGCGACGACATCCTAGAAGGGATGGGGGGGGCTGACATCCTCGACGGCGGCAGCGGCACCAACACCGCCAGCTACGAACATTCCACCAGCGGTGTTTTTGCCTCTCTCACGGACGCACTAGGCTACAGTGGGGATGCTGCCGGCGACAGTTACATCGGCATCCAGAACCTGACCGGCTCCACCTATGCGGATGCCCTGGTCGGGGACGGCAACGACAATGTCATAAACGGCGGAGACGGGAACGACACCCTCGAGGGGATGGCCGGGGCAGACACCCTGATTGGTGGCGGGGGAACCGATACCGCTACGTATGCCAATGCATCGGCAGGGGTCACCGCCTCGTTATCCGCGGTTTTTGAGTCCATCCAGAGTGGCGATGCGCTCGGCGATACCTTTTTCGGGATTGAAAATCTGACCGGATCCGCCTTTGACGACACCCTGATCGGCAACAATGGCGCCAATACCATCAGCGGTGGAGGCGGAAACGATACGCTGGAAGGGATGGGAGGCGCCGACATCCTTGATGGCGGCGGCGGAATCAACACTGCCACGTATGAGCATTCGATCGGCAGCGTTTTTGCCTCGCTTGCTGATTCCAAGGGGTACACCGGAGATGCTTCCGGAGACAGCTACCTTAATATTCAAAACCTTACCGGATCTGCCTATAACGATATTCTGGTCGGTGATGCCTCCACCAACATCCTCATGGGGGGGACGGGTGACGACCTCCTGGAAGGGATGGGAG
>CALMBF010000129.1 GCA_937860145.1 uncultured Geobacter sp. | reverse complement strand
CAACCGGAAAGAGACGACCACCGACACCCGCGTTGCCTACGGTACCGGCATGTCCGAGTGGTGCTCCAACTGCCACACCAATATCCACAACTCCACCGCCGACTATGACAGCGGCGCGAGCTTCATCCACCCGGCCAGCAGCGACTCCAAGCTCGGGGCCACCATCCTCGGCAACTACAACGCCTACGTGAAATCCGGCGACTTCTCCGGTTCGGTCGGCACCGCCTACACCTCCCTCGTCCCCTTCGAGGAAGGGACCAAGGACCGCGCCGCGCTGGCTAGCCATGCGGTCATCGACGGCTCCGTCACCACCGGTGCCGACGCCAACTCCAACGTCATGTGCCTCTCCTGCCACCGTGCCCACGCCTCCGGCTGGGACAGCATGACCCGCTGGAACAACAAGGCCGAGTTCCTCACCGTTGCCGGTGCCTACCCGGGCACGGGCGTTGCCGGTGAAGGCGGCTACGGCCAGTACAACCAGGGCAAGACCCAGGCCGAAATCCAGGCCACCTTCTATGACCGTCCGGCAACCAACTTCGCCACCTACCAGCGGTCGCTCTGCAACAAGTGCCACGCCAAGGATTAATCCTGGTGGCACGGTGCCGCTGCTGAGGCACCATCGAAAGGGGGGGCTGGCCTGCGGGTCAGCCCCCGTTTTTCGCTCACCAACTCACCGGTTTGCCACCGTGAGTCGTAACAGTGCAGCACCGATGAAATGCAATTGTCCGCCCCATGGACCGGACTGTTTCCCGAGGAGCAGATACAAGGGATCCGTTGTGCACGTACGAACGTTTTTCACCATGATTGTCCTCCTGGTTCTCACCGGTTGCCAGACCCAGTTGGCCATGCTCAAACCCGTCCTGAACGAGGAGAGCGAGCTGGTTCTCTATCTCCAGCCCTTCCCCCGGGAAAGCGACCGGCTCAGCTTCACCCTGGATTCCGTCGCCGCGGTCCGCGAGGACGGCGCCGAATTCCCCCTGGACCTCTCCCTCCACGACCTGGCCGGCCCCGAGCTCCGGAGGCAACGATTCCTGGCATCGGGACGCATCCCCCCCGGAACGTACCGTGGCCTGGCCCTGCGCGCGAGCAAACCACGGTTGAAAACCGACGAGGCGGACGCCTCCCTGTTGGCCGGCACGGAAGCCACCCTGCTTGATTTCCCCTTCACGGTCCGTCGCCAGCAGGCCCAGCTCCTGACCCTGACCTTCGACTATCCCACGTCGGTGCGCCAACGGTTCTCCTTTGCGCCGATGTTCACCATACGCATGCCCGGACGGCCGGTGGCCGGCCTGACCGGCTACGCCACCACTCCCGCGGCCAACTCGATCACCGTGTTCGACAAGCAGAACCGGCAGGTGGTCGGGGTTATCGCCACGGGGAAAGAGCCCCGGGGGCTGGTGTTCGACCAGCAGCGCAAGCGCGCCTACGTGGCCCTGTCCGGCGAGGACGCCATCGCGGTCATCGACATCGTCACCGGCGAAGAGGTGCGCCGTATCCGGCTCCTCGCCGGGGATGGACCGACCGAACTGGCCCTGACCCCGGACGGCAGGACCCTGCTCTCGGTCAACCCCGGCTCCAACACGGTCAGCTTCATCGATCCCCTCTCCTACTTCGAGAACACGCGGGTCCCTGTCGGGGACGGCCCCTCCTCGATCCTCATCGACCCCGCCGGCCAGCGGGCCTACGTGTTCAACGGGTTCGCCTCCACGATCTCCGTCCTCGACGTGGGGAGGCGGTCGGTCGTGATCACCGTCCCCTCCGAACCGGGGGCATCCCGGGGCAGCTTCAGCCGGGCCGGGGACAAGCTGTACGTGATCCACGACCTCGGCTCGTACCTGACGGTGTACAACCCGGTCACCATGGCGCAGCAGCAGCGGCAGTATGTGGGGATGGGGATGACCTCCCTGAAAGTGGACCCCCTGACCGACCTGGTCTACGCCGGGAAACGGCATGACGCCCAGGCCGAGGTCTATGAGCCCTTCTCCTTCACCAGGCTGGCAACGATCAGCATCGGCGGGAGTGCCGGCTACCTGACCATTGACGGCGAGGAGAACAGGCTGTACGTGGGGAACGCCCGCCGGCATTCGCTGCAGGTCGTCAACCTGGCGGACTACCGGGTCGAGGACGAGCTCGACCTGGGGGGAGAACCGGGCCGGGTGGCACTGATGGGCGAGAGGTAAGGCTCCGTGCGGTGCGGCGTTTCCACCTTCTTCCGGTTTGCCGCCGTGGCGGGCCTGTCGCTCGCGGCAGCCCTGGCACGGCCGTTCATGGCCCGCGCCGACGTGTTCAGCGGGTTCACGGAGCTGGATTACAACCACATGACGACCAAAACAAGTGATGCTACCGGCAACGACACCATGACCAGATCCAACTCGTTCAACCAGAAATACAACCTGATGCTGAACACGAACCTGCTGCCCCTGCTGACCCTGCGTGCCGGCTACCTGTTCGAGACCGATCAGACCTGGCTCACGAGCGGCGACCAGGATACCCATACCAGGATCACGACCAGCCTCCCCTCCGGGGACCTCACCCTGGGTTCCAAGCTCCTGAACGCCAGCGCCGGGTACAACAGGAGGAAGGAGAGCATCAGCTCGTCGGGCGTCGCCACCATGGATACGTACAACGAGGATTATCACGGCACCCTCAACTGGCACCCGGCGGGGCTCCCTGCCGTCAGCCTCAACCTGGAGAGGACGAATATCTACGACGGCCAGCGACTGTTCCAGGATTCCACCAACGACCGGGCCACCCTCGGCCTCACCTACCAGCTCAGGGGGCTGGATCTCCGCTACGCGGGGACCTACAACGACCATACGGACAAGCTGGAGAGGATCGACGTCAACCAGGTGACCCACGCCGCCCGGGCGACCTACAGCGGCCAGTTTTTCCAGGAGCGGGTGTCGCTCTACTCGTCCTACAACATCAGCGAGCAGACCACGACGACCACCACCAGCGGCACGGGACTCGTCAACCTGCCGATAGCCCAGCCTCTCTTCGGGCTCTCCGCCCAGCTCGCCGATCCAAGCATCGGCAGGCTGGAGCCGAACCAGGCACTGGTAGACGGTAACGCCACCATCGATATCGGGACGACGACGGCAATCCAGTCGCCGTCACAGAACATGGGATTCGATTTCGTCAACGGCGCCACGACGGTCAACAGGGTGCTGGTCTCCCTTGCACCCTCCCTGTTCACCAGCGGCTCCGCACCGGTCAAGGCGGATGACTTCAGGAAGAATATCGCCCCCCTGTACAGCTGGACCGTCTACCAGAGCCCGGACAATACGCCGGCCAGCCACTGGACGGAGGTTACGGTCCAGTCGGTGACGTTCGATCCGGTCATGTACCAGTTCGAGATCGTCTTCGACACGACCAGGGCCCAGTATGTCAAGGTGGTGGTCACCCAGCTCAACGCCAACGAGTCGCGCGTGCAGCAGGCGCTGATCGCAAGCGGGATCCCCTCCTCGAACCTGGCCCTGAGCGTGCCGGTCACCAGGATCGAAGCCTCCGACCGGGTCCCGGCCGCCACTGCCCAGGGCCACACCAGCATTGTCTCCAGTATTCTCAACCTGGACATGAAGGTACGGCTCCTCCAGGACCATGCCCTCTACTACAACACCAACTTCTACCTGGCGAGCACCTCGCCGAACGGCTTTCTCAAGTGGACCATGAGCAACGCCCTCCAGGGGGACCACCAGTTCAACGAGCTGGTCAGCGCCAGCGGCAGGGTCGCCCGGGAGGACGGCGAAGAACCCCAGGGGCACCGGGGGGCCTACACCTACACCGCCACCCTGCGGGTAACCCCCCTGCGCACCCTGAGCCACACCCTTGCCTACGCCGGCCGCGCCGATACCTTCCAGGGGCAGACCAGCACCTCCAACTCCCTCTACCTCAGCAATACGGCCGAGCTCTACCGGGGGGTGAACCTCAGCCTCAACGGGGGCGCCAGCAATGCCACCAACCAGACCGGGGAAAAGGTCGTCTCCTACAACATGATCTCCAGCCTCAACGTCATGCCGCGCAGGGACCTGTCCCTGAGCGTCAACTACAGCCTGAACAGGACGGACCTGTCCGGGGGGAACCAGGGGGACGTGACCTCGAACACCAGGCGCGGTGATGTCGGCATCACCTACCGCCCGTTCACCAACCTCTACCTCCTCGCCTCCCTGGGGCAGCTGCAGCAGACGAACCGCAAGACCGACCTGATCCAGAACTACGGCCTGAACTGGTCACCCTTTCCGGACGGCACCCTGCAGTTCAACTGTTCGTACCAGGAGAACGTCCGCACCCTGAACGAGGAGCGGAGCAGGCTGATTTCGCCGAGCCTCACCTGGAAGATCACCAATCGGGCCATCCTGGAGCTCTCCTACCCGTTCTTGCGCACCACCTCCCTCTCCGGGACCACCGCATCCGAAACCTTCAGCGCAAACCTGCGCATGTCATTTTGAGGAGTGACTCTCTTGATTGCGAGGATATGTTCATGACTGTACGTTTCACAAGCGCTCTCCTGCTGCTGGTCGCCATGGCACTGGCCGGGTGCGCCGCCGCACCCCTGGATATGTATCGCGACGCCAACATGGACTTCGGCGCCGTCCGCACCGTGGCCATACTCCCCCTGGCCAACCTGACCAGGGAGAGTTCGGCAGCCGAGCGCGTGCGGGACGTGTTCGGCACCGCCCTGCTGGCGACCGGTTCCCTCTATGTCATCCCCCCCGGCGAGGTGGCCCGCGGGCTCAACCGGGTAGGGGTGGCCAATCCGGCGGCACCGAGCACCGAAGAGGCGATCAAGCTGGCCGCCGTCATCAAGGCCGACGCCATCATTACCGGCACCATCAAGGAGTACGGAGAGGTCCGCTCGGGGAGCTCGGCGGCCAACGTCATCTCCCTCAGCATGCAGCTGATCGAGGCCCAGACCGGCAAGCTGGTCTGGACCGCCTCCACCACCAAGGGGGGGATCGGCATCTCCGACCGCCTGTTCGGCGGCGGCGGCGAGGCGATGAACACCATAACCGTGAAGGCCATCGATGAGATCATCGGGAAACTGTTCCAGTAAGCTTACCCGCAGCCTCCTGGCCCTTGCCCTGGCTCTGGGGGGGTGCGCCGGGCGGATGCCGGCACCGGGAACCCCGGTTCCCGTCGCCCGGGTCGCGGTGCTCCCCGTCGACAACCTGAGCGGGAGCGCTGCCCCCCTGAAGACCATTCGGGAGGAGCTGGCCGCCAGGCTGCTGGCAAGGGGGATAACGGTGCTCCCGGACAAGGAGCTGGACGCCTTCATGACCCGGCACCGCCTCCGGTACGTGGGGGGGGTGACCCGGGACGACGCGGTCGCCTTCAGGCAGGAAGCCGGGGTCGATGCCGTGGCCGTCACCTCCCTGGAGCTCTATGGCGAAAGCTTCCCCCCCCGCATCGCCCTGACGACCCGGCTGGTCTCCACCGGGAGCGACCCGAAGATCCTCGCCATGGAGAGCACCGCCCTGGCCGGCGACGACACGCCGGGACTCCTGGGGATGGGGCTGATCGACAAGCCGCAGACGCTCCGCGCCGTGGCCATGGACCGGCTGGTGGCGGGGCTGCTGGCAGAAGGTGGGAGGGAGCGGACGGGTCCGGCGCTGAGGCCGGCGAGCGTGTTCAGGAACCAGCCCCTCGACCCGGGAAAGGGGTACAACGTGGCCGTGCTCCCCTTCTTCAACAAGAGCAGCCGGCGTTACGCGGGAGAGATCGTGGCCCTCCATTTCATCAGGGAACTGGTCAAGGCCGGCCGGTTCAGCGTCCTCGAGCCCGGCGTGGCACGCCAGGAACTCCTGCAGTACCGGATCATCATGGAAGACGGGGTCTCCCTGGCCGACGCGGAGCTCGTGTTCGGCATCATGAGGGTCGATCTCCTCTTCACCGGCAATGTGAACGATTACGACGATATCCAGGGGGTCATCGGCGCACCGAAGGTGGATTTCACCGCCCTGATGCTCAACCGGGACAACCGGAAGGCGGGATGGGCAGTGGATACCCACGCCCGGGGTGACGACCGGGTCTACCTGTTCGACCTCGGCCGTCTCTCCACGGCCAACGCCCTGGCCGCGGCCATGACCAGGGGGGCGGTACAGACGCTGGTGCCACCCGGCACCGCCCGGCAACCGTGACCGGCATCCCGGTCCGCACCACGACACAGATGGAACTAACACCAGGAAGAACGAAAAGGAGCACCATGAAAACATCAGCCAACGTAGCGAAGCTTGTAGCGACACTCATGCTGTTCGGAGTATCGGCCACCTTTGCCGCAGAAACGGCGCCGGCACCGGCTGCCGTCGGCCCCACCGCCATAGGGAATGCCAAAGCCGGTGAAGGGGCCGGGGAGAAAACCCCCGCTGGCGACGACATCACCCTCACCCTGAAGGTTCCGGCCTTCTCGCCCCGCTTCAGCCAGACCCCCGTGGCCCTGGTCAACGACGACCCGATCCTCCTCGATGAGTTCGTCACCACCCTGGAGGCTCTCCACGAAGGGGGGACGGGGGGGAGGAAGGCCGGGAAGACGGATTTCGACCAGGTGCTGAACCGGCTGATCAATGCCCGGCTGATCCTCCAGGAGGGGCTCACCATGGGGCTCGACGAACTGCCGGAGGCGAAGCGGCTACTGGCCGATTTCAAGGAGTCGAGTCTGCGCGAAGTCCTGAAACGGCGCCTGTTGAAGGACCTCACCCCCGACCCGGAGGTGGTGAAGGAGGCCTACCGCCAGCTGGTCCGGGAGTGGAAGATCCGTTCGGTCAAGTTCGACGGGAAGGAGGCGGCGGACGCCTTCGCCAAAGGGCTCGCCGGGGGGGGTGAGTTCGCCGCCCTGGCGGACAAGCTCATCGACGACAAAAAGGCCGAGGGGGGGAAGACGGGCGAGTATGTCAAGCCCCAGGAACTCCTGCCCCAGATCGCCGCCGCCCTCGCCCCCCTGAAGGCGGGGGAGGCCACACCGGTCATCCCGGTCGGCACCGGCTTCACGGTGGTGAAACTGGAGGAGATCCGCTACCCAGAGGGGAACGCCGCCGCCATGGCCGAGGCACGGGCACGGGCCACCGACGCCCGGGGAACCCGGATCATGAACGAGTACTGGGAAGGGCTGAAGAAGAAACAGGCGAAAATCAACCGGAAGCTCATCGACAAGCTCGACTTCGAGGCCCCCAAGCCCGGGTTCAAGAAGCTGCTGAAGGACAAGCGGGTCATCGTGGCGATCAAGGGTGAACAGCCGATCACAGTCGCCCTGCTGGCGGAAGAGATGCAGAAGAAGTTCTTCCACGGCGTCGACGAGGCGATCAGGGTGAAAAAGGTCAACGAAGGGAAGTATCCGGCCATCGAGGACATGCTCCTGAAACGGCTCTTCAGGCAGGAGGCACTGCGCCAGGGGATCGACAAGTCCGACGACTATCGCCAGGCCAACAGCAAGTACAAGGAGTCCCTTGTGTTCGGCCTGTTCGTCGACAAGGTGGTGGTCCCGGAGATCAAGGTGACCAATGGCGACGTCCAGGAGTACTACACCGCCCACCTCGCCGATTATTCCACCCCGGCCATGGTAAAATTGAAGGCACTCGCCTTCGGCAAGCAGGGCCAGGCCGAGGCGGCCATCGAGAAGCTGCGCAAGGGGGCCGAGTTCCAGTGGCTCCAGGCCAATGCCGAGGGGCTGGTCCCGGCCCAGAGCCCCGGTCTCATGGAGTTCGAAGCGACGCCGGTGATCACCAGGAATCTTCCCGAGAAGCTGCAGCAGACCATCGACGGCGCCAAGCCGGGGGATTTCCGGCTCTATGCCAGCCCCGAGGGGTACAGCTATGCCGTGCAGGTCCTGGATGTCATCAATCCCCAGCCGAGCCCCCTGGAAAAGGAGCGGAAAGCGATCGCCCAGAAACTGTTCGGCGAGAAGATCGCCACGTCGGTTGAGGAGTGGGGAGCCAAGCTGCGCGCGGCATCGTCCGTGAAGATCTACCTGGCGGACCAGGGCCGGTAGCGATCACCAACCATAGCGAGGATTAGCCATGTCAGCGTCAAGAATGAAGCGGATGTTCCCGGTGCTGCTCACCATGATGGCCGCACTGCTCCTGGCCGGGACCGGCGGCACCGCGACCGCCGCGACCCTGAAATTCGCCCAGAAGGATTGCCTCTCGTGCCACAAGAAGTTCAACGACACCTACTTCGGCATGAAGGATGTGCACAAGGTCACGGCTGAGAAAAAATGCGAGGAGTGCCACCTGCGCCACGGTATCGTGCCGAAGCTCATCCTCAAGGAGGGGGGGAACGGGCTCTGCCTCCGGTGCCACGCCAAGGAGAAGATCGGCATGAACCGGGCCAACGTCCACTCCGCGCTCAAAACGGGCAAGTGCACGGTCTGCCACAACCCCCACGCCTCCCCGTCGAAACAGCTCCTCCGGGCCGAGGGGAGCGACCTCTGCTTCCAGTGCCACAAGAAGGAGGAGTTCACCAGGAAGACGGTGCACCCGGTCCTGACCAAGGAGGGGTGCAAGGCGTGCCACGTCGCCCACAGCAGCGACACCAAAAACCTGCTCAGCAAGGCCGTGCCCAAGCTCTGCCTGGAGTGCCACGACAGCGGTGCCGCTTCCTTCAAGAAAGCCCACGGCGGCTACCCGGTGGAGGGGAGCAACTGCATCGCCTGCCACTCCCCCCACTCCTCGAACCAGCCGAAACTGCTGAAGACGAGCGCCCACAACCCCGTGGCCACCATCGGCTGCGACGGCTGCCATCCGGCGGCGAATGCGGAGAAACCGTTCACCGTCACCCAGAAGGGGTCGGAGCTCTGCTACCAGTGCCACGAGGTCGCCAAACTGCAGGGGGGGGGGAGCGTGAGCCACCAGCCCTTCAAGGACGGGGAGTGCCTCTCCTGCCACAACCCCCATACGTCCGAGTTCCCCAAGCTCCTTTCCCGTGACGGCAACAGCCTCTGCATCGAATGCCACACGGAGAAGGGTGAGAAGATGAGCGCCGCCCACGGCGCCGTGACCACCGGGAAGGGGTGCCTCTCCTGCCATGCCCCCCATGGGTCGGCCAACAAGCGGCTCCTGGTCGCCAAGGGGGCGGACCTCTGCTATACCTGCCACGACAAGGTCAAGGAGACCCTGAAGCGGAAGGATGTCCACACCCCCTTCTCCGACGGCGACTGCAACGCCTGCCACGATCCCCACGGCTCCAACATCCCCGGGATGCTCAAGGCACGCACCGAGGTCGTCTGTTTCGGCTGCCATTCCAATTCCGAACTGAAGTTCAAGATGACCTATACCCACAGGCCGGTGGCCAGCGGCAACTGCATGGCCTGCCATTCACCCCACGGCTCCGACGAGAAGAAACTCCTCAAGGCCCCGGTCACCCAGGTCTGCAGCCGCTGCCATGCCGATTTCATGAAGGCCGAGACCGGCGGCACCAACCATGAGCCGTTCGCCAGCGGCGACTGCCTGAACTGCCACGATCCCCATGCCAGTGCCACGGCCGGCATGCTCGTGGAGAAGCAGGCGACCCTCTGCGCCACCTGCCATGACGACCTGGGCAAGGCCAGGATGGGTGCCGGGAGCGGCCACGCCCCGGTCGTGGGGGGGGAGTGCACCACGTGCCACAGCCCCCACAAGTCGAAGCTGAACAAGCTGCTCCTTTCGCCGAGCCCCGACCTCTGCCTCACCTGCCACAAGGCCGTCAAGGAGAAGCTCACCAAGGAGACACCCCATCCGCCGGCCCAGAAGAACTGCCTGACCTGCCACAAGCCCCACTACTCGGCCGAGCGGGTCCTGCTGAGCGAGCCCCAGCGCAGCCTCTGCGGCGAATGCCACGACATGAAGGCCCCGGCCTTTGCCAAGACTCACCTGAACATCGCGCCGGAGCAGATGGACTGCATGAAGTGCCACAACCCCCACGCATCGAAGGACCCCAAGTTCTTCAAGGAGGAGGTCCATCCCCCCTTCGCCGCCCGCTCGTGCGACGAATGCCATATCGTCGAGAAGCGCTGAGAGGAGCATGCCATGACCCAACGATTGACCATAGCCATCGCCTTTACCCTCGCCCTCCTGCTGCTGCCCGGCGGCATCGTCCGGGCCGAGGACAATGCCCTGAAATTCAAGCTCAAGCCGGGGGCAAGCGGCAAGCTCTGCCTGAACTGCCACAACGACATGCAGGAGACGGTGAAGAAGCCGTTCGTCCACACCCCCCTTAAGGCGGGGGAGTGCATCGGCTGCCACAGCCCCCATGCCTCTTCCCACGGCAAGCTGCTCGCCGCCGAGACCGGCTCCATCTGCCGCCTCTGCCACAGTAGCGTCGTGCCGGCGGATGCCAAGAGCGTCCACAAGGTCGTGGGGGAGGGGAGCTGCATGAAGTGCCACGACCCCCACGCGGCCGCCAACAAGTCCAACCTGGTCAAGGGGGGGAACGACCTCTGCTTCTCCTGCCACAAGGAGATGGGTGACGCGGTGGCCAAGGCCAGGTTCAAGCACCCGCCGGTGGCCAAGGGGTGCCTCACCTGCCACGACCCCCACGCCTCGACCAAGGGGGGCTTCCTGCTGAAGAGCGACGTCCCGGGCCTCTGCCTCGGCTGCCACAATGCCACCAAGCCCCTGTTCATCAAGCAGCACATGAACTACCCGGTGGCAGGCTCCCGCTGTACCTCCTGCCACGACCCCCACGGGTCCGACCGTCCGAGCATCCTCTACAACACCGTGCACAAGCCCGTGGCCAACAGGATGTGCAACCAGTGCCACGAGGAGGCCGGTTCGGCGAACCCTCTCAAGACCAAGCGCACCGGTTTCGAGCTCTGCAAGGGGTGCCACAACGACATGGTCAACACGGCCATGGGCAAGAACCGGATCCACTGGCCGCTGCTCGCCGGGCGGGGGTGCCTCGCCTGCCACAACCCCCACGCCTCCAGGCAGAAGGCGCTGATCAAGGGGGACCTCCTCACCCTGTGCGGTTCCTGCCACAAGGACACCATCCAGCGGCAGGAGAAGTCGGTGACCAAGCACAAGCCGATCATGGAGGGGAACTGCATCGCCTGCCACGACCCCCACGGGTCGGATAACCTGTTCCTGGTCAACAACGCCTCCACCATCGAACTGTGCGGCAAGTGCCACGACTGGCAGAAGCACTCCACCCACCCAATCGGTGACAAGGTGAAGGACCCCCGCAACAAGAACCAGACCCTGCAGTGCCTCTCGTGCCACCGTTCCCACGGGACCGACTACAAGCACTTCATCCCGTTCCCGACCACGAGCGACCTCTGCGTCCAGTGCCACGAGCAATTCAAGAGGTGACCACCATGCGACGATCGTTCATCCCCATCATCGTGATCCTGGCCGTCATGCTCCCCCTCGCCTGCCAGGCAGCCGCTGACAAGTACAAACAGACCACCTCCCTCTACAAGGACGACAAGGGGGGGAGCCTCAAGGCACCCGAGGGGGTCGCCTGCACCGACAAGGCCCTTATCGTTGCCGACACGGCCAACGGCCGGCTGCTCCGCTTCACCCTCGGGAGTGACGGGGTCAAGGGGGGAACGGAGATCAAGGTTCCCCAGCTCTCCTATCCCCTCCGGCTCCAGCTCGCCCCCGGGGGCGACATCTACGCCCTGGACGGCCGCCTCCACCGGATCGTCCACCTGACCCCCGACGGGGCCTTTGCCGGCTACCTGGATCCCCAGGGGATCCCGGCACCCGGGACGATGAGCATCCGCAGCTTCCGGGTCGACGGGAGCGGCACCATCTACCTCCTCGACCTGTTCGGACAGCGGGTCCTGGTCCTCAATCAGGCCGGAGCGTTCATCAGGCAGGTTCCCCTCCCGGGTGACCACGGCTTCCCCTCGGACCTGGCGGTCACCCCCTCGGGGGACCTGCTCCTCCTGGACGGCACGAAGGGGGCCGTGCTGATCGCCCGCAACGGGGCGGAGTCGTTCTCCCCCCTCACGGCGAAGCTGCAGGAGTCCGTCAGCTTCCCCACCTACCTGACGAGCGACGACCGGGGCGGCCTCTTCCTCGTGGACCAGGACGGCGGCACCATCGCCACCCTCGGGCCGGACGGGAGCCCGACGGGGCGGATCGCGACCCTCGGCTGGAAGGAGGGTCAGCTCTACTACCCGGGGCAGGTGGCGGTCTGCGGCAGCACCATCGTCGTGGCCGACCGGAACAACAACCGGGTCCAGCTCTTCGAAGCACTCAAGTAACCAACCGGGAGAGATAACCGACCATGAAACGACTCACCACCAGACTGTCCATTGCCCTGCTCCTCGGCCTCTTCTCGGCCCTGGCCAGCCGGGCCGATTTCAGCGCCGGGATGAAGGCCTACCAGCACCGGGACTTCCCCACCGCCCTGAAGCTCCTGAAGGAGGACGGCAGCTCCGACTCCGCCTACCTCCTCGGGATCATGTACTACCGGGGGGAAGGGGTCCGGCCGGACAAGGCCGAAGCGATCCGCTGGCTCCGCCGGGCCGCGGACAAGGGGCATGTCCGGGCCCAGAACAATCTCGGCATGATCTACGACAAGGGGGACGGAGTCCCCCTGGACCTGAAGGAAGCGGCCGCCTGGTACCGGAAAGCCGCGGAACAGGGGCATGCCCAGTCCCAGTTCGACCTCGGGCTCATGTACACCAACGGCGAAGGGGTCCCCAAGGACCGCAAGGAAGCGGTGAAATGGCTCCGCAAGGCCGCCAGGCAGGGGCACGTCGGAGCCCGCAAGCTGCTCACCGTCATGGGGGAGCAGTAGCCCTGCACCACCCTCACTCACAACGCAAGGAGCACGCATGAAGGCACTATCTACCTTAAAGCTCGTCCCCATCGTCGTCATCTTCATCCTGGGGTGCAACAAGACCAGCAGCGACCTGATCGGTCTCTGGGGCAACGTCCAGACCCCGGAAACCGTGGCATTCAGGGCCGACAAGAGCGGCGTCTTCGTCGTCAAGGACCGCCCCTCCCTGGCGTTCACCTGGTCGATCGTGGACAACACCAACCGGGTCAGGATCGACATCGATTTCCAGGGGAAAATCCGGACCCTGACCGGCCGCCTCGAGGGTGAGGAGTTCATCCTCGAGGGGACCGGCCAGCAGGCAACCTACCACAAGGTCACGCAACAGCCCTGACCCGATCCGTGCGAGGCTCCATGAACAGAGCGTCCATTGCCACGGCAGTCGCCCTTTTGCTCGCAACGGCAGGCCAGGCTCCGGCCTTCCATGACGGCGGGGTAGCGTCCTGCGACGGCTGCCACACCATGCACAACTCCAGCGAAGGGCAACCGGTGGGGGTCGGCACAGGGACGGGGACCGGCAACCGCTACCTCCTGCGGGGGAGCGATGCCAGCTCCACCTGCCTCCTCTGCCATGCCGGGTCGATCCCGGGAGACGGGTACCGGGTGGCGACCTCTCCCCCCCCCGCTCCCGGAGCCCCCCCGGTCCAGCTCACCCCGGGTGGCGACTTCGCCTACCTGCAGAAGAGCTACAGCTGGGTCAATTCCGTTACGGGACAGGTGACCGCCAGCAGCGGCGACAGCCACGGCCACAACATCGTGGCCGCCGATTTCCTCTACTTCCCGGACAGCCGGTTCAGCGTCGCACCGGGTGGCACCTACCCGGCAGCGGGCCTGGGGTGCACCAGCTGCCACGACCCCCACGGCAGGTACCGCCAGCTCGACACGAACGGAACCGTAGGAACCGGCGGCAAGCCGACCTTCGCCTCCGGTTCCTACGGCACCCTCCCCACGGCTACCGAGGCGGTCGGCTCCTACCGGCTCCTGGGTGGAGCGGGCTATCTCCCCGCGGCAGTCGCCGCCACGCCGGCCGCGGCCTTTGTCAACAATCCGCCGGTGGCCGTCTCCCCCACGACCTACAATCGTTCCGAAGGGGCGGGGGATGTGCGGGTCGCCTACGGCAGCGGCATGTCCGAGTGGTGCGCCAACTGCCACGGCGCCTACCAGCACTCCCTGACCGGGACCTCGCCGGTGGCGTCCCACCCCGCCGGGATCTCCGCCAAGCTGCAGTCGGAGGCGGACGAGTACAACTCCTACCTCAAGTCGTACCTCTACACCGGGACGATCGCCACGTCCTACACCTCCCTCGTGCCGTTCGAGGAGGGGACGGGTGACCTCACGGCCCTGGCGGCCGATACCTCCTCCACCGCCGGGGCAACGGCGGGGAACAACGTCAGCTGCCTCACCTGCCACCGGGCACACGCCTCGGCCTGGGGCAGCGCCACCCGCTGGAACACGACCCCCGGTTCATACCTGACCGTCTCCGGTTCCTGGCCCGGGACGAACGCCCCGACAATCGACGGCCAGAAGGGGGAGAACGCCACGGGCAAGACCGTCCAGGAGTACCAGCAGGCGATGTACGGCCGGGATGCCGGCGGCTTCGCCATCAACCAGGGGTCGCTCTGCAACAAGTGCCACTGGAACGACAGCCACCAGGTGCAACCCCAATAAGGGGACGGCTCAGCCGGCACGCTCTTGCCCTGCACCTCCGACGGAGCGCGCAGGGCTTTTTTTGCCCCGCTCCGGCAGAAGCTTGGTAGAATAACTCAATGGGGAGTAGCCCCTTCCCCCGGGTTTCGACCCGGGGAGAACCTCCATCCCTGACGAGGATTTATGGTATTTTCAGCGACCGGCATGCGCCAGGCTGCCGCTACCCTCATCCGTCTCGGCATCATCCTCTCTGCCGCCGTGCTCTTTGCCAACTACCTGAACGGCAAGAACTACTCGAACCATATCAGCAAGACCCTCATCAAGATCCACGCCGAGTCCAACCTGGGGGTCGACGCCAACGAGCTGTCCCGCCTCATCGTCGCCCGCGATTACCCCCCCCTCCAGCAGCTCCTGGACCGGGACTACAACGTCTTCGCCCTGGTGATCACCGACTGTCGCTCGGAACAGGAGGTCTGCCCCGACCAGAAACTCCTCTTCGCCACCAATCCCAAGCTCTACGGCAGGCAGGGGTTCCGGCTCGACCGGCTGTCCGAATTCCCCTACGTGATACTCCGGACGCCGGCGTCCACATCGGTGTTCGACCTGCTGGCCCCCCGGGGGAAGCAGGCCCGGCAGGGGGAGATCATCGGCCGGGTCTACACCATCAGTACCATCCCGACCTTCAGCGAAGACTACCGGATGTGGCTCAGGAACCCTTTCCGGGACAACGAGCTCTGGCGGAAGTACCTGCTCACCATGGCCGGTTCCCTCCTGGGGGGCACCGGGATCTGGCTCATCATCGAACTGTTCCTCAAGATCAGGCGCAGCGAGGTGCGGAGCGCGGCCCGGCGGGAAGCCGAGCTGATGGAGCGCGCAGCCACCTACCTGCGCCAGCTGGAGGATAACGAAGACCGGATCAAGGACCGGGAGCGCCACTTCCACCTGCAGTTCGAAGCCTACGTGGACCGGATCCGCGAGCTAGAACAGCGGATCCAGGATGTCACCCAGTACCGGGACATTTCGACCACGATCATCGGTGAACTGGAGGCGGAGCGCAACCGGCAGGCGGCCAGCTTCCGGGAGGAGCTGGCGCGGACCGAAGCGGAAAAGCTCAGCCTGCAGACCGAGCTGGACAAGTACCGGAACGCCCCCAGCAAGGAGAAGACCGAGGCATCCCGGGCCCTGGCCCAGGCCATCACCCCGCAGTTCGCCAATGCCTTCGAAAAACGGGTCTTCGCGACCCTCGCGGCGAGCCCGGCCGCAGGAAGGGGGGAATGGCTCGTCCTCCCCCATCTGGACGTGGCGGGGGGGAAGGCGACGAGCAAGGTCATCGACTTCGTGGTGGTCAGCAAGAACTGCCTGGTGGTCCTGGAGGTGAAGAACTACTGGGGAGAGGTCACGGCGGAGGGGGAGACGGCAAATTCGCCGTGGCAGTGCCGGGACGGTACGAGGGAGCCGGTGGGGGTGAAGAGTTCCTGGGGGGTCAATCCCTACCACCAGGTGCGGGAGTATGCCATGAGCCTGATGAACCTGGTGCAGCAGCGCCAGCCCCAGTGGCGTCTGCCGGTCCACGGCATCGTCGTGTTCCCGGAATCCGCCGATATTGCCGCTCTCGACGAGCGGATCGGCCGGTACTACCGGGTCATCCGGAGCGACCGCCTCGTGGCGGTCCTGGAGAACATCGATGCCGAGGCACGGCGGGAGCATGCCTTCGGCAAGCGGCCGACCCCGGCACAGGTGGAAAGCCTCCTCCTCGGCCGCCGGTAGGGCCTACATCTCCACCCGGGTCACGACCCCCTGCAGCTTGCTGGCAGGCAGCTTGTTGAACTGGACGAAGTTGGGGGTGAGCTTCTTGATGGTGCTGAACACCCGCCAGACCGGGTTCATGGTGGCAATATCCTCGATGCCGTAGAAGATGACCTTTTCGATGATGCCGTTCTTCTTCAGCAAGCTCTCGATGTCGATCCTCTCCATGTACCCCGCCTGGATCTCGAAGGCATCCAGGCCGGAGCCGATGGCGGTGCGCAGGTTGGTCCTGATGCCGAAGGGTTCATCGGTGCGGACGATGGAGATGAAGACGTTCCGCTCGTAGATGATGTTGCTCCTGATGATGCAGTGGATCACGTAGGGGGGGACGACGTTCCACTCCTTGGTGAAGAATAGACCGGTACCGGGGATGTTCTTCTCCTTGGCGAAGATCTGCTCGTAGCTGAGGAGGAACGTCTCCAGGTCCAGTGGCCGGAGGGCCCGGTAGAGGGCGCGCTGTCCGCGGGTCCAGATGAGGATCACGACAAAGGGGACGGATGCCAGGATGATGGACCAGTAGCCGCCGTGGGGGAGCTTGTTCAGGTTGGCGGTCAGGAAGGCGGCATCCAGGAGGGTGACGCCGAGGGCGATGGGAACCTTCCACTTCTTGGTGGTCCTGGCAAAGATCATCACCATCATGATGCCGGTGATGGTCATGGTACCGGTAACCGCCAGGCCGTAGGCGGCGGCCAGGTTTTCCGACTTGCGGAAGACCAGCATGATGAAGATGACCAGCACCATCAGGAACCAGTTCACCGAGCTGATGTAGATCTGGGATTTCAGGTGGCTGGAGGTGTAGTCGACCTTCAGGAGCGGCAGGATCCGGGTGGTGATCCCCTGGTAGACGATGGAGAAGACCCCGCTGATGAGGGCCTGGGAGGCGATGACCGTGGCGATGACCGTGAGGATCAGGAAGGGGATGTAGAGGAAACTCGCCTCGTTCTTCACCATGCCGAAGAGGATGTTGGTCGCCTTGGGGTGGGTGATGATGAATGCCCCCTGCCCCAGGTAGTTGATTACCAGGGCGGCGAAGACGAAGTACCAGGCGCGGATGATCGGCTTGCGCCCCAGATGCCCCATGTCGGCGTAGAGAGCCTCGCCGCCGGTGGCGCAGAGGATGACCTCGGAGAGGATGAAGAACCCCGGGAGGCCGTTGTCGCGGAGGAATTTGAACGCGTACCAGGGGTTGACCGACTTCAGCACCTCCGGGTGATCGACGATGGAGAAGAGACCCGAAGCGGTCAGGGCTATGAACCAGACCACCATGAGGGGGCCGAAGGCACCGGCCACCTTGTCGGTCCCCTTGAACTGGAAGATGAACAGGCCGACGGCTATGACCGCGGCAATGGCGATCAGCAGCCCCTGGGGGGTGTGCTCCAGCCCGGGGATGAGTTCCATACCTTCGACCGCCGAGAGGATGGAGATGGCCGGGGTGATGACCCCGTCCCCCAGGAGGAGGCAGACCCCGATGTAGGAGAGGAAGCCGACGAAGGCGAGCTGGCGCCCCGGCTTCAGGAGCTTGACCAGGATCTCCTTGAGGACGATGGTCCCCCCCTCCCCCTTGCGCCCCAGGCTCATGGCGAGCCAGGCGTATTCAACGCTGACGAGGGTGATGAGGGTCCAGACGATGAGGGAGAGGATGCCGTAGATGCTCTCCTGCTCCGGCTTGGCCAAGGTGACGATGACCGTGAGGGTATAGATCGGGCTGGTGCCGATGTCGCCGAACACCAGGCCCATGGATTTGACGATGCCGCCCCAGTAGGAGTCGGCGCCCTGCTGTTTCATCTGTGTGCCTCCTGCAAAGAATCTTGCAGGGCTGACAGGCGAAATAAAAAAACGCCGGCGTGAACCGGCGGTATCTCTCCGCTGTCGAGCCCTTCCAGATGCCTACGAGGTTAGCTGACGGGCTCGAGGCTGAAAGTCCTCTATACGGCGCGCAAGCCGTAATACGCCCCTGTTGAGTGGGTCCCCCGCATCCGTTCCCGGAACGGATCTCGGCTGATTTTTTCTGCCTTTATACGCTTTTCGCGGAGCATGTCAAGAGAATCAGCACCGGGGTGTGTCACGCGGGTTGGCCCTTGAGGCGGTAGCCCACCCCCGGCTCGGTAATGATGTGGCGGGGACGGGAGGGATCGGCTTCGATCTTGCGGCGCAGGTTACTGATGTTGACCCGCAGGACGTGGGGTTGCTCCAGGTAGGCCATCCCCCAGACCTGCTTCAGGATCTGGCTGTGGGTCAGAACCTTGCCGGCATGGGTGACGAGGAGACGGAGTATGTCGTACTCGGTGGGGGTAAGCTGCACCTCGTTCCCCCCGACGGTCACCCGGCGCAGGGTCAGGTCCACCTGCAGGTCACCGCTGGCAAAAACCGGCTCGGGAACCTGCTGCAGGGAGCGGCGTAGGGAGGCCCGTATCCGGGCGAGGAGTTCCCCCACGCCGAAGGGCTTGGTGAGGTAATCGTCGGCCCCCGCATCCAGGGCTCCTACCTTGTCGCTTTCCCGTTCCCGCACGGAAAGGACGATAATCGGCACGGCCGACCACTCCCGGATCCGCTTGAGCACCTCGATACCGTCCAGGTCCGGGAGACCCAGGTCGAGGAGGATGATGTCCGGCCTGGTGGCAACGGCGGCGGCGAGCCCCGCATGACCGTCCGCCGCTTCGTGCAGGACGAAATCCGCAGGGGAAAGAGCCGTGCGGAGAAAGCGCCGGATGGCCAGTTCATCGTCGATCACCAGAATCCGGGGGAGGTTCTCACTCCCCTTCTCAACCACCATGGTGCATCTCCTCCCCCTGTGACAACGGCAGCCGGATCACGATGCTCAACCCGCCGCCGGCTCGATTTTCCGCCGAGATTCTCCCTCCGTGGGCCTCGACGATCCCCTTGCAGATGGCAAGGCCGAGGCCGGTCCCCCCTGCCCCCTCGGGAATCGGGATACGGTAGAACTTGTCGAAGACCCGCTTCAGGTCATGCTCCGGTACGCCATGCCCCCGGTCCGCAACCTCCAGCACCAGCCAGGAGTCTTCGGTCGTCGCCAGCACCTCGATCGGCTTGCCGGGGGGGGCATATTTCAGGCTGTTGTCCAGGAGGTTGACCAGCACCTGGGTCATCAGCACCGGGTCCAGCGGCACCAGGGGCATGACCGGCAGCATCCTGAAGGTCACCTCCCTCCCCCCCAGGCGGGGTTCGAGGGCTGCCAGGGCGCACCCCATCAGGTCCTGCACGTCGCAGGGTTCCAGATTCAGCCTGACCGCGCCGGCTTCGATGCGGGTCATGTCCAGCAGGTTGCCGACGAAACGATTGAGGCGGGCGGCCTCCTCGCAGGCGTTGTCCAGCAGCTCTGCGCGGGCCTGTTCGCCCAGGTGCCCCCCGTCGTCGCGGAGGGTGGTGAGGGCGCCGGTGACCGTGGCCAGGGGGGTGCGCAGGTCGTGGGACACCGAGTTCAGGAGGGCCCGCTCCAGGTTCTCCCTTGCCTGGAGGATCTGTGCCTGTTCGGCCTGGCGGGAGAACTGGAGCCGCTCCATGGCCATGGCCGCCTGGGTGGCAAAGGCATCCAGCAGACGCCGGTTCTCCTGGGAGTGGTAGTCGTGTTCGTGGACCAGCCTGATCCCCATGACCCCCAGGACACTGGAGGGGGTCTGCAGCGGCAGGTAGATCAGGGCGGCGGAGACCAGGGTATCGGTGGCGCGCCCTGCGGGATGGCTGTTGCGAAAGGCCCAGTCGGCCACGGCCTGCTCCTTCACATCCAGGGTGAGGCCGTCACTGCAGGCAACCAGGTCCAGCCGCTCCCCCTCGGGGATGAAAACCGCCAGCCGCGCATTGAGCGCCTCCTCCACGTTCCTGACGACCGCCTTCAGCACGGCGTCGATGTCCACCGCCGCGGCCAGGTCACGGCTGAGGTAGTAGAGGCTGGCGGTCTGCACCTCGCGGACCCGGATCACCTCGGCCCGCTCCCGGGTCCGGACCACCAGGGTGCTGATCACCCCGCCCACCACGAAGAGGCCGAGAAACGTCAGCAGGTACTGGGTATCGGCCACGGCGAAGGTGAGCCGGGGGGGGACGAAAAAGAAGTCGAAGGCCAGTACCCCGAACAGGGCACAGAGCAGGGCCGGCTTGCGACCCAGGCGGACCGATGCCACCACGACCGCCAGGAGGTAGAACATGACCATGTTGGTCGGCGCGAGAATGGGGCGGAGCAGTTCGCACAGCAGCGTGGCCGACGCAACCAGGAGACAGCTGGCGACGTAGGCGCCCAGTTCCAGGGGGTGGCGATGGGGTGGCACCGGGACGGTCTGGGCACGGCCTTCCGGCTCGAAACTGACGACCACCACATCCACCGCCCCGCTCCGGCGGATGACCTGATCGACCAGCGGCGGGAAGAGGAGTTCACGCCAACGG
Organism: uncultured Geobacter sp.; assembly: GCA_937860145.1. Classification (GTDB taxonomy): domain Bacteria; phylum Desulfobacterota; class Desulfuromonadia; order Geobacterales; family DSM-12255; genus CALMBF01. Next base: position 14,792 of record CALMBF010000129.1, on the reverse strand, counting down.
GGTTTGGTCGGCTTCCCCATGACGATCTTGGTGATGTTGTGTTTGCGGGCATACTCCATGACCGCATCGCTGATGTCGGTCGCCGTGGCCGTCGCCACCTGGGCGCCGAGCCCCTCGGCCAGCCGCAGGTCCCGCCAGACCCTCCCCCGGTTCTCCCGGGTATGCCGGTCACCACCCGGCGTCTCGATGTACACCGTGAACCACTGGGCCTTCAACTCCTCCGCCAGACGGCAGGTGGCACGGATCAGCTTCTCGCTGTAGGGGCTGCCGCTGACGCAGACCATGAGCCGCTCCGCCGTGGGCCAGGGGCCGGCAATGGACTGGGTCTCCATGTAGGCCCGCATCTGGTCGTCCACCCGGGCGGCGGTGCGGCGCAGGGAGAGTTCCCGCAGGGCCATCAGGTTGCCGGGGCGGAAGAACTTCTCGATCGCCTTGGCGGCCTGGTCGGGGATGTAGACCTTCCCCTCGTTCAGCCGCTGGAGCAGGTCCTCCGGGGAGATGTCCACCAGCCGGATCTCGAAGGCCAGATCCAGCAGGCGGTCCGGCACGGTCTCCCGCACGGTGATGCCGGTGATCTGGGCCACCACGTCGTTGAGGCTCTCGAAATGCTGGATGTTGACCGTGGTGTAGACATCGATCCCCGCTTCCAGGATCTCCTCCACATCCTGCCAGCGTTTGCCGTGGCGGCACCCGGGGGCGTTGGTATGGGCCAGTTCGTCCACCAGGACGATCTGCGGTGCGCGGGCCAGGATGGCGTCGATGTCCATCTCCCGCAGTTCCATGCCGGCGTGGTGAACCGGCTGGAGAGGGATCTGCTCCAGCCCCTCAAGCAGGGCGTCCGTCTCGGGCCGTCCGTGGGACTCCGCGTACCCCACCACGACGTCGCGCCCGTCCCCCTTCCGCTGCCTGGCCGCCTCCAGCATGGCATAGGTCTTCCCCACCCCGGCGGCGTAGCCGAGGAAGATCTTCAGCCGCCCCAGTTCGGCGGTCACCTCCTCGGCCCGGGCAAGTTTGAGCATCGCCTCCGGCGAGGGGCGCATGTCGTCGGTCTCGGTCATAGGGGGTGGGTCTCCTCCCCGAACTTTTCCCGTGTCCTGGCACGCACCCAGTCGTATGCCTCGTTTTTTTCGCGGAATATCCTCTTTTCCCAGGAGATGTCCGTGGTCCTGATATCCCACGCGCTCACAATGTTGAAAGGAAGATCCTTGTCGACAATAATGGCGACTATCCCTTCCGGGTTGATCTGGGCTATCAACCTGTCGTTGTTCTCGATCTTTTTCAGATCAGCGAAGCTCACATCCATCGACTCCATCCGCGTCATGTCCACGATCACATAGCGGAGTTTTTTCAACCGCTTTTCGGAGGCGCGGAGCGAGGCACCGGCGGCAAGGAGATCGTCGCCGGTCACCACCCCGGTACAGAGATAGAGAACGCCGGGAGTGTGATCCAACGATATCAGTTCTATCGGCATACGCCCCCCCTTTTCCCCCAGGCCCGACGGCAGGGCAGAGTCTGCCCCCCTGAGTGAACCGTTACCACTCGTTATAGCATTGCAGCCAAGGGGATCAACTCCAAAATCCTGGAAAAAACTATCGCTTCAGCCGGCCATCAAGTTCCAGATTCAGTTCAAGTACATTCACCCGCGGCTCCCCCAGAAATCCCAGCTGACGCACTTCGGTTGCATGGGCGACGGCCTTCGTTACCATCTCTTCGGACAGATTACGTGCCCTGGCGACGCGGGGGACCTGCAGCAGCACCGCTTCCGGCGACAGGTGGGGATCGAGGCCGCTGGCAGAGGCCTGCACGAGTTCGGCGGGGATCGGTCCGGTCACGCCGCTCTCCCGGTACGACTTCACCCGGTCGCCGACACCCTTCAGGTACTCCGGAGTGGTCGGGCCCGCATTGGAGCCGCCGGAGCCCATGGGGTTGTAAGGGAACCCGGCAGTTGCCGACGGGCGGGGCCAGAAGTAGCGGGGATCGGAAAAGGGCTGGCCGATGAGGCGGGAACCGGCGTCTCTCCCCCTCCCGTCAGTGATGAAACTCCCCCTGGCCTGGTCCGGAAAGAGTACCCGGGCGAAACCGGTGACAACGGCCGGGTAGATGCAGCCGCAGATGACGGTGAAGATGATGAGCATCACCATGGCGGATTTCAGGTCTTTCATGGGTTTATCCTTTATAACTCCCCCACGCCCCCTTGTATCATAAGAGGGGGAGGTTCCTCCCCTCAGTTTAAGGGGAGGGCGGGACGGGTTAGAGCATCGCTGCCACCACGAGGTCGATCGCCTTGATCCCGACGAACGGGGCGACGATCCCCCCCAGACCGTAGACCAGCAGGTTGTGGATGAGGAGTTTTTCCGCCGGCAGGGGGCGGAACCTGGTCCCCTTGAGGGCCAGGGGGACCAGGAGCGGGATGATGACCGCGTTGAAGATGACCGCCGACAGAATCGCCGAGTGGGGCGTCGCCAGGTGCATGACGTTCAACACCCCCAGTTGGGGGTAGATGGAGAGGAGCATCGCCGGGATGATGGCAAAGTACTTGGCCACGTCGTTGGAGATGCTGAAGGTGGTCAGGTTCCCCCGGGTCATGAGGATCTGTTTCCCCACCTCGACGATGTCCAGGAGCTTGGTGGGGTTGGAGTCCAGGTCGATGATGTTGGCCGCCTCCCGGGCCGGCTGGGTGCCGGTATTCATGGCCACCGCCACGTCGGCCTGGGCCAGGGCCGGGGCGTCGTTGGTGCCGTCGCCGGTCATGGCCACCATGAAGCCTGCCTCCTGGTTCTCCCGGATCAGGCGAAGCTTGTCCTCGGGTTTTGCCTGGGCGAGGAAATCGTCCACCTGGGCCTCGGCCGCGATGGCAGCGGCAGTGAGGGGGTTGTCGCCGGTGATCATGACCGTCCTGATCCCCATGCTCCGCAGTTGCAGGAAGCGCTCCTGGATCCCTTCCTTGACGATGTCCTTCAGGTCGATGACCCCCAGGATCTCGCAATCCCGGGCAACCACCAGGGGGGTGGCGCCTGCCCGGGCTATGCGGTCGACGATCTCCCGCAGCTCGCCAGGCACGTCCCTGCACCCCATCTTCCTGGCAAAGGCGACCACCGAGTCGGAAGCCCCCTTGCGGTACTGCTTCCCCCCCGTATCGATGCCAGAGAGACGGGTGTCGGCGCTGAACGCGATGGTGACCGCATCGGCCGGCACCGACTCCGCCTTGAAACCGTACCTGGTCAACGCCAGGGTAACGATGCTCCGACCTTCGGGGGTCTCGTCGGTCAGGGAGGACATGAGCGCGGCTTCGGCCAGCGCATGCTCCGAGTGACCGCCGACCGGCACGAACGCCACCGCCTCCCGGTTGCCGTGGGTGATGGTGCCGGTCTTGTCCAGGAGGAGCACGTTCACGTCGCCGGCCGCCTCGATGGCCCGGCCGGACAGGGCGATGACGTTCTTCTGGAAGAGCCGGTCCATGCCGGCGATGCCGATGGCCGGGAGGAGGGCGGCGATGGTGGTCGGCGCCAGGCAGACGAAGAGCGCCACCAGGACCGTCAGCGACACCGGCGCTCCCTGGCCGGTGGCCTTCACGCTGTAGATGGAGAGGGGGCTGATGTTGGCGCAGACCAGGAGAAAAACCAGGGTCAGGGCGATGAGGAGCACCTCCAGGGCGATCTCGTTGGGGGTCTTGCGCCGCTTGGCCCCCTCGATGAGGGAGATCATCCGGTCGAGGAAAGTCTCACCCGGATTGGCGGTTATCCGGACGATAATGGCATTGGCGATGACCGTGGTGCCGCCGGTAACGGCGCTCCGGTCGCCGCCGGACTCCCGCACCACCGGCGCCGATTCGCCGGTCACCGCCGCCTCGTTGACCAGGGCCGCGCCGGCGATCACGTCGCCGTCGCCGGCGATCATCTCCCCCGCCTCCACCAGGATCAGATCGCCCCTGCGGAGCTGGCTGGCGCCTACGGTGGTGTAACTGCCGCCGAACTCCTGTTTGTCCAGGCGCTTGGCGGTGACGTCGGTGCGGCTCTGGCGGAGGCTGGCGGCCCGGGCCTTGCCGCGCCCCTCGGCCAGGGACTCGGAAAAGGTGGCGAAGAGCACCGTCAGCCAGAGCCAGAGGGAGACGAGGCCGGTAAACCAGGCCGGTTCACGGTTCGCGCCGCTAAGGGACATGACGAAGGTCACCAGGGTAATGGCGCTGGCGATCTCAACGCTGAACATGACCGGGTTGCGCCACAGGTCGCGGGGGTCGAGCTTTTTGAGCGCCTCGACCAGGGCGGGCCCCATGATCCGGGGATCGAAGATTGATACCGGTTCCGGTGCATGTTTCGACATGCTACGTACCCCCCGCCATGGTCAGCTGTTCGACGATCGGTCCCAGGGAGAGGGCCGGGAAAAAGGTGAGCGCGCCGACGATCAGGATCACCAGGGTCAACCAGAGGGCGAACGGCAGTTTGTCCGTCGGAAGGGTCCCGAGGCTGGGGGGGACGTACTTCTTCCCCGCCAGGGAACCGGCCATGGCGAGCATGGCCACCGCCGGGGCGTAGCGGCCGAGGAGCATCGCCAGGGAGCCGAGGAGGTTGTAGAACGTCACGTTGGCGTTCAGTCCGGCAAAGGCGCTGCCGTTGTTGTTGGCCATGGAGGCGAAGGCATAGAGCACCTCTGAGAGCCCGTGGGCCCCGGGGTTGGCCATGGAGGCCACGGCGGCAGGCGTGATCATGGCACTGGCCGAGAGGACCAGCACCACCACCCCGGCGACCAGGACCGTGACGATGGCCATCCACATCTCGGTAGCCTCGATCTTTTTCCCCAGGTATTCCGGGGTCCGGCCGATCATCAGTCCGGAGACGAAGACGGCGATCACGGCGAAGGCGAGCATGGTGTAGAGGCCGGAGCCGACCCCGCCGAAGACGATCTCCCCCAGGAGGATCAGGGAGAGGGGGACCATGCCGCCGAGGGGGGTCAGGGAATCGTGCATGGCCGCCACCGCACCGCAGGAGGTGCCGGTGGTCGCCACGGTGAAGAGGCTCGTGCCGGCCAGGCTGAAGCGGAGCTCCTTCCCCTCCATGTTGGCGCCGCTCACCCCCAGGTCCGCCACCAGCGGGTTGCCGCCCGTCTCGGCCCACTGGAGCACGGCGAAGGAGACCAGGAGGAGGAAGAGCATCACGCCGAGAAGGGCCCACCCCTGGCGGGGGTTGCCCACCATGACGCCGAAGGTGCAGGTAAGGCTGCCGGAGATGAGGAGGATGAGGAGGATCTCCACCATGTGGGAGAGGGGGGTCGGATTCTCGTAGGGATGGGCCGAGTTGGCGCTGAAGAAGCCGCCACCGTTGGTCCCCAGCTCCTTGATCGCCTCCTGGGAGGCGACCGGCCCCAGGGGAATGGTGACCTCCTGGGCGGTAACGCTCTCGGTGACCGGTTTCCCCGTGGCATCCGTGACCGGGACTCCCCGGCCGTCCAGCTTCGCCTTGTCGTACCGTACCGGCTGGAGGAGCGGCACGGTCTTGTACGGGGTGAGGTTCTGGATGGTCCCCTGGGAGACCAGCACGAGGGCTGCACCCAGGGAGATGGGGAGGAGGAGGTAGAGAATGGCACGGGTCAGGTCGACCCAGAAATTGCCGAGCAGCGAGGTCCTACGCCGGGCGAAGCCGCGGATGACAGCGATGGCGATGGCAATGCCGGTGGCGGCGGAGACGAAGTTGTGGGTCGTCAGCCCCACCATCTGGGTGAAGTAGCTGGCCTCCTGTTCACCGCTGTAGGCCTGCCAGTTGGTGTTGGTGACGAAACTGACCGCGGTGTTGAGCGCCAGCTGCCACGAGAAGGGGGGGAGTTTCTGCGGGTTGAGCGGCAGCAGGTGCTGCAGCATCAGGATGGCGAAAAGTGAGACGACGAGGACGAGGTTGAAGAGGACCACGGCCCGGGCGTAGCGCCGCCAGTCCATCTCCTCGTCGCGGTCAACCCCGCAGATCCGGTAGAGGAGGTTCTCGCAGGGGGCGAGCAGGGGGGACAGAACCGTCGCCTCCCCCTGGAATACCCGTGCCATGAAGCGCCCCAGGGGCCTGACCAACGCCAGCAGAGTCGCAAACAGCAGGAGTGTCTGCAGCCATTCGTACCTGTTCATGAAGGTGTCTCCAGGGTGCCGACCCCGCGGATCCCCAGCAGCTGGCGGGCGACAGTGACCGGAACGAGTATCCAGGTGCTATGCCGGCGGTCGAACACCGGCACCTGGCCATGCCCGTACGCCGGTGGGGGGACCGGGGTCAGTCCGCTTTCATGACCAAGTGTAGCAGCTTCCGCGAAGGTTTCACCCTCATACAGTCCCGTTTCCGTATCGAACAGGTAGGCTTTCATGACCGAACTCCCCTTTCAGTACCAGTGCTTTCCTACTTTCAGGGTAGCAGGGGTCGAATAAATTGAATGTCAAAATGGACCGGTTGGAGGTCAAGGCCGCATCAAGAGGACGGCAGGAGCTCCAAAGCCTGGAACCCTGCCGAAAAGACATGAATTGCCGTCTTTTACGGCTATTACAATACACAAGGTTGCTCAAAAACAGTCAGATCGTTGCACCCGCAGAAAGCCCCGCGGAGGCAGCCCTCTCTCTATCTCTCCCCCAGAGGGGGAGAGCATGCCTTGCCCTCTCCCTCTGGGAGAGGGATTGGGTGAGGGTTGCAGCGCTACGCCGCACACGGCGGCTTTCGAGGACGGCGGCTAGATGGCTGTTTTTGGGCAACCTGCCTACGTCCTGACCCGGATCGGCATGATGACAGTGGTGAGCCCGTCCCACTGCAGGCGGCGCTGGATGGCGAAGGCGGTCTCGTTGTGCAGCAGGCGGTGGTAGAACTTCTCCAGGCGGAAGGTGAGCTGGCCGGTGAAGACCGTGGAGCGGGGGAACTCCTCCCCGACCTCCTTGCAGATCTCCACGACCTTTTCCACCACGTCGGTGGCCAGGGCCATCCGGTACTCGGCGGCGAAACCGAGCTTTTTGGCCAGGGCCACGTACTTCTCCAGGCCGGCCTGGATCGATGCCTCCAGGGCCTCGATCTCCTCGGCCCCCTTGAAGGAGCCGGAGTCGATGACCGCCACGGCGACGAAGACGATGTTCCGGTACGTCTTGGGGAAGGTGGTCAGGATGGAGAACAGGGTGTGGACGCCGAAGCCGTTGTAGCCGGAGACCAGCTGGATGGCGGTGGGGGCATGGCGGTCGATGGCCGGCGGTTCGCCGTGCTCGCTGATCGGCACGTCCAGGAGAGTGTTGTCAAGGTCGGCGAACCCCTGGCGGACCCGGGTGTAGTGCCCCCTGATCAGGTAGCAGAGGAAGATCACCACCGAGGTGATGACCAGGGTCATCCAGCCACCCTCCGTGAATTTCTCCAGCACGGTGATGACCAGAATGGTAACGCAGAGCACCAGCCCCACCAGGTGGACCGCCAGGTGCCGAAGCCACCGCGGGTCGTCCCGGCGTTTCCCGATGAAGAACTTGGACATCCCCAGCTGGGAGAGGGAGAAGGTGATGAAGACGTTGATGGAGTACATGACCACCAGGGCCGAGACGGAGCCGCCGGTGTAGAAGAGCAGGGCGATGGCGGCAATCCCCATGAGGAGGATGCCGTTGCGCATGGTGAGCCGTACCGACAGGGCAGCGAAACGGTGGGGGAACCAGGAATCGATAGCCATGTTGGCCATGACCCGCGGTCCGTCCACGAAGCCGGCCTGGGCCGCCACCAGCAGGAGGGCCCCTTCCGAGAAGATGGTGATGAACGAAATCCAGTTCCCCATGGGCCAACTGCCGAAGAGGCTGTCGGCCAGGACCGCGTTGAGGGTCTTCCCCTCCACCGGCCTGACGCCGGCCAGGGAGTAGCAGAGGAAGAGGAGGCCGGCGGTGAAGGCCAGGGAGGTGGCCATGTAGAGCATGGTCCGCTTCCCGGTCTGCACCCGCGGTTCCCGCATGATCTGCAGGCCGTTAGAGACCGCCTCGATACCGGTGTAGGTACCTCCACCCAGGGAGTAAGCCCGTACGAAGATGAGCAGGATGCCGAAGATGCCGATGGAGGAGAGATCGTTCGTGAATCCGGCCCGGACATCGCAGACCAGGGGGCCGCATTTCTCGGTATGGGTCAGGACGCCGTAGGTCAGCATCACCAGATGGCTGGCAACGAAGGTCATGAAGATCGGCGCCAGGACTGATATGGACTCCTTGACCCCGCGGATGTTGAGGACGATCAGGAGCACCGTCAGGGCGCAGGCCACCGGCACCTTGAAGTGGTGGTACCCCTTGGGGATGTAGCTGAAGACTGCGTCGCAGCAGGAGGCGATGGAGATGGTGATGGTCATGACGTAGTCCACCAGCAGGGCGCTGCCGGAGACCACCCCGGCCTTGTCTCCCAGCATGTGGGTGGCAACGATGTATCCCCCGCCGCCGTGGGGAAAATGCTCGATGATGCGGGAGTAGGCGTAGGAGATGATGAAAACGGTGAGGGCAGTGGCCAGGCCGAGAAACACCGCCAGGTAGGTGTGCTGGCCCAGGGCGCGGAACGCCTCCTCCGGGCCATAAGCCGACGATGAGAGGCCGTCGGCACCCAGGCCGACCCAGGCGAGGATCGGGATCAGGGACATCTTGTGGAACAGGTGGGGGTCTTTCAGGTGCTTCGGCGCGCCAAAGAGTGTCCGGGCCAGTTTCATCGCCAGTGATGCGTTATTCTCCCTCCCGGTCATGGCAGGACCACCACGTGACACCGGGTATTGCTCGGAAACGGACTCATGGGTGCTCTCCTTTACCCTCAACCCTACGCCGTCTCCGGTAAAGAAGGTATCAAGTTGGCAGTCAAGGGTATCAAGAAAGTATCAAGAAACTGCTATGGCCGGCGTGAGCACGGTGGCAGCTGGGGGGGATTGCCCCGGGCCACGTCCGGGATTGCCGCGCCAGAAGCCCCCGGCACGCCTTTAACCTTGACTTTTCAATGGGTTCCGGATATTTTGGAGCACTTTAGTTATCTGTTCGGAGGATATCCATGGAGTATAAAGACACCCTCAACCTTCCCCTGACCGACTTCCCCATGAAGGCCAATCTCAACCAGCGGGAGCCCGAGCTCCTGGCCCGCTGGGAAGCGGAAGGGCTCTACCGGAAGATGGAGGAGACCGGCGCGGACAGGCCGCTCTACGTACTCCACGACGGCCCCCCCTATGCCAACGGCCACATCCACATCGGCCACGCCCTGAACAAGATCCTCAAGGACATCATCCTGAAGAGCAAGCGGATGGAGGGGTTCCACGCCCCCTACGTCCCCGGGTGGGACTGCCACGGGCTCCCCATCGAGCTGCAGGTGGAGAAGAACCTGGGGTCCAGGAAGCACGAGATCTCCAAGCTGCAGATGCGCAAGGAGTGCCGCACGTACGCGGAGAAGTTCATCGCCATCCAGAAGGAGGAGTTCAAGCGCCTGGGGGTACTGGGTGACTGGGACAACCCCTACCTGACCATGAACTACGAGTACGAGGGGCTGACCGCGGCCGAGCTGGCCAAGTTCGCCAAGAGCGGCGGCCTCTACCGGGGACGCAAGCCGGTCCACTGGTGCTCCTCCTGCGTCACCGCCCTGGCCGAAGCCGAGGTTGAGTACGCCGACCATACCTCCCCCTCCATCTTCGTCAGGTTCCGCCTGAAGGACGACATCTCCGGTGCCGTGCCGGCCCTGGCGGGGAAAGAGGCCTTTGTGGTCATCTGGACCACCACCCCCTGGACCATTCCCGCCAACCTGGCGATCGCCATGCACCCCGAGTTCGACTACGTCGCCCTGGAGACGGAGCAGGGGGTCCTGATCGTCGCCGACGGCCTGAAGGAGGGGTTCCTGAAGAGCACCGGCCTCTCCGGGGACGTCATCGCCACCTTCAAGGCAGGGGCCCTGGAGCGGAAGAACTGCGCCCACCCCTTCTACGACCGGGACTCGGTGATCCTCCTGGGGGAGCACGTGACCCTGGAGGCCGGTACCGGCTGCGTCCACACCGCCCCGGGCCACGGCCAGGAGGACTACGAACTGGCCCTGAAGGAGGGGCTGGAGATCTACAACCCGGTGGACAACCACGGCAAGTACATCGGGAACCTGGAATTCTTCGGCGGCCAGTTCGTCTTTGCCGCCAACCAGGGGGTCATCGACAAGCTGACGGAGGTGGGCGCCCTCCTGGGGGTCTCTACCATCTCCCACTCCTACCCCCACTGCTGGCGCTGCAAGAAGCCGATCATCTTCCGCGCCACGGAGCAGTGGTTCATCTCCATGAAGGCGGGCGACCTGCGGCAGAAGGCCCTTGCCGCCATCGACCAGGTGCAGTGGATCCCCCGGTGGGGCCGGGAGCGGATCTTCGGCATGATCGAGAACCGCCCCGACTGGTGCATCTCCCGCCAGCGGAGCTGGGGGGTACCGATCACCGCCTTCTCCTGCACCGCCTGCGGCGAGTACCTGGCGGACGGTGAGATCATGGATCACGTTGCCGGCCACTTCAAGGAGCACAGCGCCGACGTCTGGTTCGACTGGAGTGCGGAAAAGCTCCTCCCCCCCGGGACGAAATGCCCCAAATGCGGCGCACAGGCCTTCGAGAAGGAGAACGACATCCTGGACGTCTGGTTCGACTCCGGCGTCTCCCACGCCGCCGTCCTGGAGCCGAGCGCCACGCTCCGCTCCCCGGCCGACATGTACCTGGAGGGGAGCGACCAGCACCGGGGATGGTTCCACTCCTCGCTCCTTGAGAGCGTCGGCACCCGGGGGGTCGCCCCCTACAAGAGCGTCCTCACCCACGGCTTCGTCGTCGACGGCTCGGGGAGGAAGATGAGCAAGTCCGTGGGGAACGTGGTCGCCCCGGAAGAGGTGATCAAGAAGTACGGCGCCGAGATCCTCCGCCTCTGGGTCGCTGCCCAGGACTACCGGGACGACATCCGCATCTCCCAGGAGATCCTCACCCGGCTCTCCGAGGCGTACCGCCGGATCCGGAACACCTGCCGCTACATCCTGGGGAACATCAGCGACTTCGACCCGGAGAAGGATGCCGTGAATCCCTCCCACATGCCCGAGATCGACCGCTGGGCCCTGCACCAGCTGGAGCTCCTCAAGGAAAAGGTCCTCGCTTCTTACGGTGAGTGCGAGTTCCACATCCTCTACCACGCGGTGAACGGCTTCTGCACCGTGGAGATGAGCGCCTTCTACCTGGACATCCTGAAAGACCGGGTCTACACCAGCCGCACGGACTCCCTGGAGCGGCGGAGCGCCCAGACGGTCATGTACCGGGTCCTGGACACGCTCCTGCGCCTGATCGCCCCGGTCCTCTCCTTCACCGCCGACGAGGCGTGGCGTTACCTCCCCGGGAACCACGAGGAGAGCGTCCACCTGGCAGCATTCCCCCGTCTTTCGCCCGAGCTGAAGGACGATCTCCTGGTGGAGCGGTGGGAGCGGATCATGAAGGTCCGTGCCGAGGTGCAGAAGGCCCTGGAGCAGGCGCGGGTGGCCAAGACCATCGGCCACTCCCTGGACGCCCGGGTGACCATCGCCGCTGACGGGGAGCTGCTCCCCTTCCTGCGGGAGTATGCCCGCGAACTGGCCGCCATCTTCATCGTCTCACGGGTCGACCTGGTGGAGGAGCTCAGTGGCGATGCCTATGCGGCCGAAGGGGTGGCAGGACTGAGGATCGCCGTGGACGCCGCGCCGGGGGAGAAATGCGAACGCTGCTGGTGTTACAGCGAGGAGCTGGGGAGCCACCCGGAGCATCCGGCGATCTGCCCGAAATGCACCGCCGCGGTGGTCTAAATCAACGGCCAGCCACTCGCGCGGAGACGCAGAGGCGCAGAGAAAACCGATTCGATAGTGACGTCCGATCTCTGGATTGATACCACGCTGCCTTAACTCACTCTGCGTTCTCAGCGAGCACTGCGCGAACTAACGGTTTGTTCTCAAACCTCGTACAGGACATTCATGAAGCCCAAGTATCTCATCCTGCTGCTGCTCACCCCCCTGGTCCTGGTAGCCGACCAGCTGACCAAGCTCTACATCGACCGGAGCATGCAACTCTACCAGTCGTTCCCGGTGATCGACGGCCTGTTCAACATCACCTACCTGCGCAACAAGGGGGCGGCGTTCAGCTTCCTTGCCGATGCAAGCTGGCGGCTGCCGTTCTTCATCCTGGTTTCGGTCATAGCCGTGGGGGCCATCATGGTCGCCTTCACCAAGCTGCGGGACGACCAGCGTTTTGCGTCCGTCTCCCTCACCCTGATCCTCTCCGGGGCGGTCGGCAACCTGATCGACCGGGTCCGGCTGGGTGAGGTCATCGACTTTCTCGACGTCTACTGGAAGGGCCATCACTGGCCCGCCTTCAATGTCGCCGACTCGGCCATCTGCGTCGGCGTGGCCCTTCTCGCCCTGGACATGGTCAGGGAGGAACGGCGCGCGAAGGCGACATCGAGGGGGGAGCATGGCTAGTCGGGGCCTGGCCTGCTGGCGGCATGTTCTCCGCCCGGCACCGGCCCGGAGTGTCCGGTGCTGCCGTGCCCTCCTCCTGCTCGTCCTTCTGCTGATCCCCCTCCTCGCCCCGGCCGCCCCGCCGCCGGCAGAGAAAAAAATCCTCATCCTCGACTCCTACCACCCCGGCTATACCTGGGCCGACAACGAGGTCACCGGCATACTGGACAGCTTCGGCCGGTCCGGTCTCAGGATCGACCCCTTCGTCGAGTACCTGGACAGCAAGCACTTCAGCGATTACCGGCATTTTCCCCGGCTCAAGGAACTCTTCGCCGTCAAGTACGGGGACACGAGGCCCGACCTGGTCATGGCCCTGGACAACCCGGCCTTCGACTTCGTCATCAGGTACCGCAGGGAGCTGTTCGCCGGCATCCCGGTCGTCTTCGTCGGCCTGAACGACTTCGAACCCTCTATGCTCAAGGGAGAAAAGGAGATTACGGGGATCGTGGAGCGGCAGGATATCGCCGGGACCGTCAGGGCCGCCCTGGCGATTCAGCCCGGGGTGAAGGAGGTCGTGATCGTCCATGACTACACCACCTCCGGCCTTGCCTCCCGGGACGAGGCCCGGGACCAGCTGGCGGATTTCGCCGGGAAGCTCACCTTCCGCTACCTGCCGGAGATGACCATCGAGGAAATATCGGCGGAGCTGGCGAAGTTGAAGCCGGAGAGTATCGTCCTCCCCTTCTCCTTCAGCCGCGACAAGGCGGGAAGGATCTTCAACCATGCACAACTTGCGGAAGTACTGAGCAAAAGCTCGCCGGTCCCGGTCTACGGCACCAAGGTGGAGCGCCTCGGCCACGGCATCATCGGCGGGAGCCTGCTGGAAGGGAAGAGCCACGGGGCGATGGGGGCCGAAGTGGCCCTGCGGATCATCCGGGGCGAGAGCGCGGACGCGATCCCGGTGATGACCGAGCCCCCCAGTACGCTCATCTTCGACAGCAGACAGCTCAAACGGTTCAAGATCAAGCCGGAACGACTCCCCCCCGAGAGCAGGGTGATCAATGAACCGCCGGGACTCTACGAACAGCACGGCACGGTCATCAACATCGCCGCTGTCATCATCGTCGTCCTGCTCTGCAGCCTGGCCCTGGTCGTGATCGCCAACAGGCAGCGGAAGGTCGCCGAGGCGGCATTGCTGGAATCGGAGCGGAAGCGGGCCCGGGAACTTGAGATCGCCAACACCGAGATGGAGTCGTTCTGCTACGCGGTTTCCCACGACCTCCAGGCGCCCCTGCGGCACATCAACTCGTTCAGCAGCATCATCGAGGAAGAGCACGGTGAAGTGCTGGATGAAAGCGGCAGGCACTACTTTGCCCGTATCAGGGCTGCCAGCATCCGCATGGGACAGCTGATCAAGGACCTGCTCATGCTCTCCCAGATCTCCCGGGGAGAGATAAACCGCCAGTATTTCGACCTCGGGGTACTGGCGACGGAAGTTTTCGAGGAGAGCGGGGTCGACACCTCGGGGGGGAAATTGGCCGTGGAGATCGAGCCGGAGATGGTCGTCCATGCCGACCGGCAGCTGCTCAGGGTGGCCCTGGACAACCTGGTCAGCAATGCCGTGAAGTACAGTGCCAAGGCGGAACATCCCCGCATCAGGATCGGCACCAGAACCGACAAGGGACGGCAGGTCTACTACATCAACGACAATGGCGTCGGCTTCGACATGGAGTTCGCGGACAAGCTGTTCGCCCCCTTCCACCGCCTCCACGAAGCCAGCGAGTTCGAGGGCACCGGCATCGGCCTGGCAACGGTACAACGGGTCATGCACCGCCACGGCGGCGACGTCTGGGCCGAATCGGCGCCGGGCTGCGGCGCCACCTTCTACTTCACCCTGACCTCCTGAGCTCCGGCAACCCTATTTCAGCAGCTCGGCCTTGAGTTCGTCGGGGATGAAACTCTCCTCGATCGCCTCCCGTGCCCACGGCTCGCGGCAGCGGGACAGGACCCGGGCAGCCCCCTCGGCAACGGCCGGGATGTCGCTCCAGAGTGCGTTCCTGAGGGAGCGGAGCTCGTCCGGCTCCCACCCGCCCCCGTCTGCCAGGCGACGGCACCTGCCGCAGAGCAGGGCGAGGGTCCCCTCCTCCGGCTCCCGTTCCGGCCGCTGCTCCCAGATGCGCAGGTCATCCCTGTCACCGCACCACTCACAGCAGAAGCCGGCACGTTTACTGATTATCTTGCCGAAGCCGCTGACCGCCTCCAGCCGTTCCCTGTTCGCCTGGTACCCCTTCGCCATCCGCCCCCCCTTCCCTGTTGCTTCAGCAGATGCGCGGCAACTGTTCCCCGGCGAGCATCTCGACCCCCCGGACCCCGCCG
>CALMBF010000128.1 GCA_937860145.1 uncultured Geobacter sp. | reverse complement strand
CCCCCCTCCAGCTCCTGCAGCAGGGCGGTCACCCCCCCCTTTTCCCGGTTGCCCATGACCAGGGCAACGCCGGGGAGCTCCTTCAGGTCATCGGCCGCCAGCTGGGCGTAGCAGCCGGTCACCACGATCTTCCCCTCGGGGTTCCAGCGGGAGGCGCGGCGGATCAGCCGGCGCGACTCCGCATCGGTCCGGGCGGTGACGGTACAGGTGTTGACGATGTAGATGTCCGCCCCGGCGGCAAAGGGGACCAGCTGGTAACCGTCCCGCTCCAGGGCCTCGGTCATGGCGGCGGACTCGAACTGGTTGGTCTTGCACCCCAGGGTGGTAATGGCGACTTTTTTCATGGAGGTTTTCCTATCAACGGCAACGTGTGCCGGTCGGCGAGTGGAGGGTGCCGTAATGAGCGCCTTGGAGCTCTTTCGTTGTACTTCTTGGCGACATGGAGCGGCAGCAGCCGATACTGTCCGAGCCCGCGAGGGCGAGTTTATCGGCTGCAGCGGAATGAGTCTAGAAGTACAGAAAGAGATCGGCAGCGCGAATGCAGGCATCGTCCACTCGCCGCATACGCCCTGCCCCCTGGGATTAGAATCAATCGATCCACCCCCCGCCCAGCACTTCCTCTCCATCATAAAACACCGCCACCTGCCCCGGGGTCACCCCTTTTTCCGGTTTTTCGAAACGGATAGCCGCCCGTCCGCCCGGGAGTGGCGCAACCGTGCAGGCCACCGGTTTGTGACGGTAGCGGATGCGGCAGAGGGCCGGGAACGGCTCCTCCCCGGCCGGCACGATCCAGTTGCAGTCGCCGATGGTGAAGCCGTCCCGGTACAGTTCCCCCTCCGTGCCGACGATGATCCGGTTGGCGGGCGCATCGATCCCCAGCACGTAGAGGGGCTCGCTCCAGGCGATCCCCATGCCACGGCGCTGGCCGACGGTGTAGCGGTGGATGCCGCCGTGGGTCCCCACCACCCTGCCGTCGGCGAGGACGAACTCACCCGGCGAGCTCTTCACACCCGCCCCCTGCAGGAAGGCGATGTAGTCGTCCCCCGGGATGAAGCAGATGTCCTGGCTGTCATCCTTGGCCGCCACCGGCAGGCCGAGGGAGGCCGCCAGGTCCCGGACCTGCTGCTTGTCCTGCACCTCTCCGAGGGGGAACAGGATGGCGCGGAGGAGCTCGCGGGTCAGGGAGAAGAGGAAATAGGACTGGTCCTTTTTCCGGTTCACCGCCGCCACCAGGTGGGGCTCGCCATCGTCGCCCCGGACAACCCGGGCATAGTGCCCCGTGGCCAGACACTCCGCCCCGAGGCTGCGGGCCGTATCCATGAGGGCACCGAACTTGAGGAGCTTGTTGCAGCGGGCGCAGGGGTTCGGGGTGCGCCCCCTCTCGTACTCGCGGACGAAATACCCCATCACCTCCGCCGCGAAGCAGGGCTCCAGGTCGGCCACGTGGTGGGGGATCCCCAGATGGTCGGCCACGCGGGCCGCATCCTCGATGTGGGTCGTGGGCCCGTCCCACAGGCGCATGGTGATGCCGATCACCCGGTGGCCGGCCTGCTGCAGCAGGGCCGCGGTCACCGACGAGTCGACGCCGCCGCTCATGGCCACGGCAACGGTTCTCTTCTCCATCGTCATTCTGCTCACCTCAAATAAAAACGGGAAGCCATTTTACGGCTTCCCGCCCGAACTGACAAGTTCTTGCGCGTTTCAGGCACCGACCTTCCTCTTCAGCTCCTCGTGCTCGGAAGCGAGAGCATGGAACCTCTTGTCCAGGTCGCGGATCTGGTCGAAGAGACAGGCGATCGCCTTTGCCTCCGGGTCGGGCATGTTGCCGTGCTGGAGGTCCGGTTTCTCGGGCTGCTTCTCCTCGGACATGACCACCCGTCCGGGGATACCCACGACCGAGGAGTTGGGAGGGACCTCCTTCACCACCACCGAGTTGGAGCCGATCTTGCTGTTGGCCCCCACGGTGAACGGGCCGAGGACCTTGGCCCCCGAACCGATGACCACGTTGTCGCCGATGGTGGGGTGGCGCTTCACCTTGTCCCAGGTGACCCCCCCCAGGGTGACGCCGTGGTACATGGTGACGTTGTCGCCGATCTCGGCGGTCTCGCCGATCACCACCCCCATGCCGTGGTCGATGAAGAATTTCCGCCCGATCTTCGCCCCGGGATGGATCTCGATGCCGGTGATGAAGCGGGAGACCTGGGAGGTGAAGCGGCCGAGGAAGAAGAGTTCGTGGGTCCAGAACCAGTGGGCGATGCGGTGCATCCAGATGGCGTGGAGGCCGGGGTAGCAGAAGATGACCTCAAGGGCGTTGCGCGCGGCAGGATCGCGGTCGAACACCGACATCACATCTTCCTTCATCCTGGCGAACATAACGACCCCCCTGTGCAACATTGTGTTGTGCGGATAATTCCTGATAACATACCCGACTAAATTAGTCAAGTAGAACCACGACTACCTCCGGCACGGCCTGAAGAGCGGGGAAGTCATGGATCGGGTGGTGGTCCCCGACGTCAGCTGAAATAATCCCCCAACCTGTCGAACTGCTCGCTGCGCAGATACTCGACCAGCACGAAGGGGGGAAACATCCAGAGGACCGCCATCAGTACCCCGCCGAGCAGTCCCACGGCATAGTAACCGAAGGACGCGCCCGCTGAAGACCTGGCAACCCAGCCGGCGATGTCTGCCAGCTCCATGGCCCCGCCAAGTCCGACGCCCGTCCACCCGCCGATCTCCAGCGACCTGACCGCCCAGGATTTCAGGGCGAGGAAGCGGTTGGCCAGGAAGGCCATGGCAATCCCGTAGACGATCAGCAAAAGGGGGAAGAGTGCGAAGCGCAGGAAGAGCGCCCCGACCGACGGGGCTTCATCGCCGGCCTGCACGGCAGCCTGGGCAGCCTTGAGGTTCCCCAGGTACTCGACTACGCCGCTGCCGCCATACAGGATCACGCCAAGGGCAACGACAATCGTCCCCCACCCGGCGACGAGCAGCGCTGTCGGCAACTGCACCGCGCCGGCCATCGCCGGGGTACCGTTACCCCCCATCCCGGCCCCATCGTCCAGTCCGTACTTCCTGCGCGCCTCCTCATCCCGGCGCTGCTGCTCCGGCGTCATGGGCTGCTCAGCCTGCGGGGGGCTTTTCCGCCCGTTAGCATCCCCCTTCCGCCCGGCGCGCAGCTGCTGCTGGTACTCAGCGACCACCAGCCCGCACTTGGGGCAGACCGCAAACTTCTCCTCGGAAAAGGTCGCATACTGGCAGGAGGGGCAACTGTCCATCATCGCCGCCGCCTGGGCCTGGCCGAATTGGGGTCGCTCCACGACGAAGCGCGCCTTGCAGCGGGGGCAGTTCATGGTGATGCCGGTGGCCGGGACCATGGCATCGTCGACGTTACCGGAGAGCTTGCATTCGGGACATTCGATTTTCATAGCGTTTCACCTGTTGTTGCCGAAATGGAGTTCGTCATGCAGACAGCTGGGGCTGGTCATGAAAAGCATCGGCTGCCCTGTCATTCCAGGCGGGTGATCCTCCCCCCCCGCTGGAGCTCGTAGAGGGTGCCGCGCCACCGGACACGCCTGCCGAGGAAGGAGAGGGCCCAGGCGACCGACGAGAGAGCATCACGCACGGGCAGGAGCCAGAGATAGCGGGGGAGAAGGTTGTCCCGCACGTGGACCCGGCTGAACGAGAGGGCCGTCAGGGAACGGACCAGACAGATGAGGGCCACCGCGCCGAGGGTGGCACCCCACTCCGGGGCGGCAAGGAGGACCGCCACCACCCCCCAGAAGGGCTGGGTGATGCCGGAGGCGAGGTAGCCGCCGGGGCGGGAGACCCGCATGGTCCGGCACCAGCGGAGCTGCCGGGAGAGGATCTGGGACAGGCTCTCCCCGCGGGAAAAGCACTCCACGAACTCGGCCGAAAGCTCCAGCCGCCACCCCGCCAGGGCGATCCGGTTCCCCAGCTGGTAGTCGTCGGCAAGGAGGTCGGCCAGGGCGGGAAAACCGCCGATCGCAAGGAGAGCCTCCCGCCGGCAGGCCATGGAGGCGCCGAGGGCAAAGGAGAGCCCCTCCAGTTGCACGGCCGCCAGCACGTTGGGGATCATCTCGGTGGTGAACCCGAGGGCCTCCAGTGCCGCCGGCACCCCGTCCACCCCGGCAGAGCGGTAGAGGTTGGTCACCAGCCCCACGCGGGGGTCGGCAAAGGGGGCGACGGTGGCCCGCAGGTACCCTTCCCCTACCCGCACGTCGCTGTCCGCGATGATGACGAGGTCGTGCCGCACCGACGGCCAGGCATTGATGAGATTCCCCACCTTGCCGTTGGCCCCATGGGTGGTCCCGTCGATCACCAGCTCCACCGGTACCCCGGGGAACTCCCGCTGCAGCCTGCGGATGACCGGCACGGCCGGGTCATCTCCGGAGGCAAGGGCGAAGACGATCTGGAACGCCGGGTAATCCTGCCGGCAGAAGGAGGCGAAATTTTCATAGGCCTCCGCATCGCACCCCTTGACCGGCTTGATGATCGTCACCGGCGGCAGGAACTCCCCCCCCGCCGCCGGCCGGCGGAAGAACCGGTTGGCGCAGAAGAGGGTCAGCAGGGAGTAGGCAACGGAAGGGATGGTAAACAGATAGGGGAGCAGGGCCTTCATCATGGGGAGGAAGAGTAGCACTGCCCGGGATGCTGTGCAAGGTTTTCAACCGCCCCGTAGGCTGCCAATTGCATTGCTGGCGCCTCTATGCTACCTTGGCGGAAAATTTCCGTCCAGGAGCCCTGTCATGGACTTCACCATCGCACTGGCACAGATCAAGCCGAAGCTCGGCTGCCTCACGGACAACCTCTCCCTGGTGGAGGGGGCGATCGAACGGGGGATACGGGAGCGGGCCGACCTGATCGTCTTCCCCGAACTGGCACTGACCGGCTACTTTCTCAAGGATCTTGTCCCCGACCTGGCCCTGGGCCTGGACTCCCCGGAGATAGCCCGGCTGAAGGAGCTCTCCCGCCACATCGGGATCGCAGTCGGTTTTGTCGAGGCGACGGGTGACTACCGTTTCTTCAACAGCGCCCTCTTCCTGGATGGCGGGGAGATCCGGCACCTGCACCGCAAGGTCTACCTCCCCACCTACGGGCTCTTCGACGAGCAGCGCTACCTGGCCCGGGGTGACCGGTTCCGCGCCTTCGACAGCCGCTTCGGCCGGATGGGGATGCTGATCTGCGAGGACTTCTGGCACCTCTCCGCCCCCTACATCCTGGCCATGGACGGCGCCACCACCCTCCTCTGCCTCTCCAGCAGCCCCGGCCGGGGCCTGTCGGAGGACGAGAGCCTCGGCTCAACCGTCGCCTGGCAGCGTCTCACCGCCACCACCGCCACCTTTCTCAATTCCCGGGTGATCTACTGCAACCGGGTCGGCTTCGAGGACGGGGTCAACTTCTGGGGGGGGTCGGAGGCGGTCTCCCCCTCCGGGGTCGCCACCTCCCGGGGGAAACTCCTGGAGGAGGATTTCGTCCTCGCCACGATCAGGGAGGGAGAACTGCGGCGGGAGCGGATCTTCTCACCCCTCATGCGGGACGAAAATCTCCCCCTGACCCTGCGGGAACTGGCGCGCATCGACACGGAAGGGGGTCGCTGATGAGTCGCTTGTCGGTCAACACCAGGCTGCTGCGCAGGATCGTGGTCGACTTCGTGCGGGAGGAGATCCGCAAGACCGGCCTGAAGAAAGGGGTCCTCGGCCTCTCCGGCGGCATCGACTCCGCCCTGGTGGCGTTCATCGCCGCCGAGGCCCTGGGCCCGGAAAACGTCCATGCGGTCTGCATGCCCTACAAATCGAGCAACCCGGACAGCGAGGCCCATGCCCGGGTCGTGGCCGAGGCATGCGGGGTCAACTTCACGGTGATCCCCATCACCCCCATGGTCGACGCATACTTCGACCGGTTCCCCGATGCGGACAACATGCGCCGGGGGAACAAGATGGCCCGGGAACGGATGACCATCCTCTTCGATCACTCGGCCCTCCACGGCGCCCTGGTCCTGGGGACCAGCAACAAGACCGAGCTCCTCCTGGGGTACGGCACCCTCTACGGGGACATGGCCAGCGCCCTCAACCCCATCGGCGACCTGTACAAGAGCCAGATCTGGCAGCTCTCCGGGGAGATGGGGGTCCCCCGGGAGGTGATCGAGAAGAAGCCGTCGGCCGACCTCTGGGCCGGCCAGACCGATGAGCAGGAGCTGGGGTTCACCTACCGGGAGGTGGACGAGCTCATGTACTGCATGGTGGACCTGCGGATGACGACGGAGGAACTCCTGGCCGAGGGGTTTGCCGCCGAGTTCATCGCCACCGTGGGGGAGAAGATCAAGAACTCCCACTTCAAGCGGCGCCTCCCCATCATCGCCAAGGTCTCCAACCGGACCATCGACCGGGACTTCCGCTACTCCCGCGACTGGGGGAAGTAGCCCGGTGAACGGGGCACGGAAGGGAGATCTCAACAAGGGGGTGGGAGACCGGGGGGAGGAGCTGGCCGCCTCCTTCCTGGAGAAGCACGGTCTGCAGGTGGTGGAACGGAATTTCCGCTGCAAGGGGGGTGAGGTGGACATCGTCGCCCGGGAGGGTAACACCACCGTCTTCGTCGAGGTGAAAACCCGCCGCACCCTCGCCTACGGCGTCCCCCAGCTGGCCCTCACCCCCTTCAAGCAGCGGCAGGTCAGCAAGGCCGCCCTCACCTGGCTCCTGAAGCACCGGTCCCCGGATGCCCCTGCCCGCTTCGACGTGGTCGCCATCCTCCTGGAATCGGAGTTCACCTACTCCATCGAACATATCAGGGACGCCTTCGAGCTGGCGTTGTAGGGGACGGGACACCATGCCGACGACCACAGAGCACCAGCCCCACCACCGGGAGAGCACCGCTCACCGGAGTGCCCCCGGACTCACGTCCGGTAGCCGGCATGCTGCCGCGGCACTGGCGGTACTCCTGCTGGCGGTCGTTGCCTACCTTAACTGCCTGGCCGGCGAGTTCGTCCTTGACGACCAGGCATTCTACGTCAACAACCCCTCCCTCACGGCAAACCATGACGTCAGCCGCTTCTTTACCAGCAGCGTCTGGGAACATTCCATCCTCGCGCGGCAGTCAGACCCCCTCTACCGCCCGGTGTTCATGCTGGCGATGTGGGTGAACCAGTCGCTGTTCGGCAGCAGCACCATCGCCCACCACGCCTTCAGTATCCTGCTCCACGCCCTCGCCTCGCTCATGCTGTTGCAGCTGCTGCGCCGGCTCCTCCCCAACGCCGGGACACTCCCCCCCCTGGCAGGGGCGCTCCTTTTCGCGGCCCACCCGGTCCATGTCGAAGCGGTAAGCTGGATCAGCGCCTTCGGCCACCCCCTCGCCACCCTCCTTCTCCTGGGAGCACTGCTGTGCCATCTGCGTCATGGCGAATCAGGGAAACCCTGGCCACTGGCCCTGTCCCTGGGCCTCTTCGGCCTCGCCCTGCTGTCGATGGAGGTGGCCATCGCCTTCCCCCTGATCGTCACCTGCTACGAGTACCTGGACCATCGCCGGCTCCTGACACTCCGGAACGTCGCCCCCTGGGTCCTGCTGCTCTGCTATGTCGTCCTGCGCACGGCGGTCCTGGCCCAGGCGGTCCCCCTCGACCTGACGAGCGCCGCCCCGTGGAAAACCGCGGCAAATTTTGCCGGTGCCTACCTTGACCAGCTCCTCGTCCCCTGGCCCCAGCCGTTCTACCTCAGCACCCCGGAGCACGGCATCAGCCTGTCGGCCCACGGCGTCGCCACGATCATCATCGGCGCCACCCTCGCCTTCGCCCTTGTCCGCCGCAATCTGCCCGACCGCCGGGTGCTGCTGTTCGGAATCTGCTGGATCCTTTTCAGCCTGACCGCTCCGGTCCTGGCAGCCCTTAATCCCCACCCGATGTTCGCGGTCCGCTCCCTCTACCTCGCCTCGGCCGGCGTCAGCATCCTGATTGCCTGGTTCCTGACACACTGCCGACAGGTGAAGCTGCCGGCCGCGCTCTTCGTCGGCCTGTTGGTAACGACCGCCCTGGCGACAACCGTCCTGGCCACCCGTTCCTGGCGGACGGAGCTGGCCATCGTCGAAAAGGTCCTCGCAACCGCTCCGGGCAACGATGCCGCCGCGGTCAAAGCCGCCGACTTCTATGACGCCGGGGGGAAGTTCGAACTGGCCGAAAAGACCCTCCTGGCCGCCCTGCCCCACGCCCCCACCACCTCAGCGCGGGCCATTCTCCATAACCGGCTGGGCATGCTGTACGGGACCCACAACCTGTTCGACAAGAGCGCCGGCCAGTACCGGGAGACCCTGCAATTCGACCCGGCAAACTCCCCCGCCCTGGTGGGTCTCGGCAACATCGCCCTTCTCCGGAACGATTACCGGACCGCCATCTCCCGGTACCTCGCCGCCATCGAGGCCGACCCGAACAACCGGGAAGCATACTTCAATGCCTCCCTGGCCTACCGCAGACTTGGTGATAACGTGCTTGCCGACGACTACCTGCGCAAGGCCCGCTAACGGGGAAAACCGCCCGCGGCCATAAGCCATTCAGGATGCCAGACACGTTCCGCGTTCATGACCGGCAGATCACGAAGCGCCCCCAGATTCCCTCACTCACGGAAAGGGGAAGGCTCGGTCACGTTGTCCTCCTCGTGCAAGACCGGCTTTCGCCAACTGGCGTTTTAAATTTTACTCTCGCTAAAATTTTTCCATTCCACTATACTTCCTCTCCATGAGCAACCTGGCCTTCATCCTCATCATCACCTCGTCCGTCATGCACGCCCTCTGGAACCTGTTCGTCAAGCAGAGCCGCCACAAGACGGTCTTCATCTGGTGGATGTTCATCAGCTCCGGGCTCCTCTTCACCCTCACCCTCCCCTTCATCCCCGGGCCGATCCCCGTTCCCGACCGGGAGATCCTGCTCATCAGCGCCGCCGGCGGCGGCTGCTTCGTCCTCTACCATCTCCTGACCGGTCGGGCCTACCGCTCCGGCGACCTCTCCCTCACCTACCCCCTCTGCCAGACCTCCATGGTCTACGTCCCCATCTGGGGGGGGGTCCTCATCGGCGAGCGGCTGACCCTGGTCGGGATCAGCGGCATCGCCCTGGTCGTGCTGGGGGCCTACACGGTGCAGATGCAGCGGCTCAGCCTGGGTGAGCTCCTCCGGCCGTTCCGCAACCTGAAGGAGGGGTCGGTGCGGGCAGCCCTGGCAGCCGGCTTCGTCTACTCCTTCGGCGCCATGCTGGACAAGGCGGGGGTGCAGCGCTACTCCCCCCTCTACTTCACCTGGCTGATGGTGGTGGTCATGCTGGTCCTCATGAGCGCCAACCTCCTGCGCACCCGCTACCGGAACCAGATCCGGGCCGAGTTGCGGGAGAACTGGCGGCTCATCCTCATGAGCGGGCCGATCATGATGGGGTCGTTCCTCACCTTCCGCTACGGCCTCAAGCTCGCCCCCATGAGCTACGCCGTGCCGGTGCGCCAGGTGAGCATCCTCGTGGGGGTCCTCATCGGGGTGCTCTTCCTCGGCGAATCCTTCGGCCGGGTCCGCCTCGCCTCGGCACTGCTCATCCTCGCCGGCGCCTTCCTCATCAGGCTGGGGTGAACCGGGAAGCGACCTTCTCCACCACCACCACGAACGGCGCAGCCGCCGAGCGGTTCAGCTGACGGGCCTGCCAGACGTTGAACTGCTTCGGTTCAAGGCCGGCGCACCATCCACGCACAGCCTCCCACTCCTCCATCCCCCCCTCGTGACCGGTGTACACGGCAAGCAGCACGATCCCCTCCGGAGCCAGCAGGTCGGCCGCCTGGTCCAGGGCAGTGACGGTGGTTGTCCCGCCGGTCCGCACCTCCCGGTCCCCGGCGGGGAGGTAGCCGAGATTGAAGACCACCGCCCGCAGCGGCCCCGCCACGAGCGCCGCCAGGTTCTCGTGACCTGCCAGCACGAGCTCCACCCGCCCCCCCCAGCCGGCGGCGTTCACACGCTCACGGGTTCGTGCCACCGCCTCTTCCTGGATATCGAAGGACCAGACCCGCCCCGTCTCACCGACCAGTTCCGCCAGGAGCAGGGTATCCTGGCCGTTGCCGCAGGTCGCATCCACCACCCGGTCCCCGTGACGGACCCTCTCCCGGAGAAAGTAATGACACAGCGGCACCGCTCCCCGCAGGCCGCCCCGTTCCCGGCTCCCTGGCATAGATGTGGAATTCATCACCGCGCTCCTGTTCCCCTTGGAATGACTCCGCTGCCGGAACTTAGCACAGGGCCACGCCGAAGGCAATTCCACCCCGGACCGGGCATAAAAATCTCCGGCAAAAATTAAATGGATGTATCTTTTCGCAGATGTGTGCTAAAAAAACCGATGCAGCGGCAGGCGCCTACCACCTGCGTCTCTCCAGTGCCGCCTGCGGAAAACAGGACATGCTACAGACAACACCACCCATATCAACCGCGATGACCTCGTTCCCCCCTCCGGCTGGCTCCATGCCGGCAGCCGGAGCTAAAAAGGGGGACTCCGGTGCCGCCCGCCTCGACAGCGCGATTGCCGCCAGCCAGGAGTTTTTCCTCCACCAGCAGCTCCCCGACGGGTACTGGTGGGCAGAGCTGGAGTCCAACGTCACCATCACCGCCGAATACCTGATGCTCTTCCACATCCTCGGCATGGTCGACCGGGAGCGGGAGCGCAAGATCGTCACCTACCTCCTGGACAAGCAGACTGCCGAGGGGTTCTGGACCATCTATTACGGCGGGCCCGGCGACCTCTCCACCACGGTGGAAGCCTACTTCGCCCTCAAGCTGGCCGGGATTTCCGCCGATCACCCGGCCATGGTCAAAGCACGGGAGTTCATCCTCGCCCATGGCGGCATCCTCAAGTGCCGGGTCTTCACCAAGATATTCCTCGCCCTGTTCGGCGAATTCTCCTGGTACGGCGTCCCCTCCATGCCGATCGAGCTGATGCTCCTCCCCAACTGGGCCTACTTCAACCTCTACGAGCTTTCCAGCTGGTCCCGGGCGACGATCGTCCCCCTCGCCATCGTCATGGAGAAGCGGCAGGTCACCAAGATCCCGCCCCAGGCGCGGGTGCAGGAACTCTACCTCCGCCCCCCCCGGCCGACGGATTTCACCGTCAGCAGCGAAGACGGCCTGTTCACCTGGAAAAACTTCTTCATCGGCATCGACCATTTCCTGAAGATCTACGAAAGCAGCCCGGTGCGACCGCTGAAAAAACGGGGTCTGGCGATTGCCGAGCAGTGGGTGCTGGACCACCAGGAAGTGACGGGCGACTGGGGGGGGATACAGCCGGCCATGCTCAACTCGGTGCTGGCGCTGCACACCCTGGGATACGCCAACGACCATCCGGCCGTGGCCAAGGGGCTTCAGGCCCTGGCAAACTTCACCATCGAAACCGGGGAGAGCCTGGTGCTGCAGTCCTGCATCTCGCCGGTATGGGACACCGCCCTGGCCCTGAAGGCGCTCCTCGACTCGGGCCTCCCCACCGATCACCCCGCTGCCGTGAAGAGCGCCGAATGGCTCCTGGCGCGGGAGGTCAAGATACGGGGGGACTGGCGGATCAAGGGCCCGGAGCTGCAGCCCGGTGGCTGGGCCTTCGAATTCCTCAACGATCACTACCCCGACGTGGATGACTCGGGCTTCGTCATGCTCTCCATCAGGGATGTCAAGGTAGGGGACAGCGCTGCCCTGGACGCGGCCATCAGCAGGGGCATCGACTGGTGCCTGGGAATGCAGAGCAAAAACGGCGGATGGGGCGCCTTCGACCGCGACAACACCAAGCACCTGCTCAACAAGATCCCCTTTGCCGACCTCGAGGCGCTCATCGACCCGCCGACCGCCGACCTGACGGGGCGGATGCTCGAGCTCATGGGGAGCTTCGGCTACAGCGCCGACCACCCCCGCGCACGGCGCGCCCTTGCCTTCATCATGGCGGAGCAGGACCCCCGCGGTCCCTGGTGGGGGCGCTGGGGGGTCAACTACATCTACGGCACATGGTCCGTCCTCTGTGGACTGGCAGCCATCGGCCAGGACATGGGCCAGCCCTCCGTCCGCCGGGCAGTGGCGTGGCTGAAGAGCGTGCAGAACCCGGACGGCGGGTGGGGTGAGAGCTGCGCCTCCTACCACGACCCGGCCCTGGCAGGGGTCGGCGTCAGCACCCCGTCCCAGACCGCCTGGGCGCTTCTCGCCATGCTGGCGGCGGGGGAGACGGTGGCCCCGGAGACGGTGCGCGGCGTCCAGTTCCTCCTGGAGCGGCAGAAGGAGGACGGCACCTGGGACGAAGATGAATTCACCGGGACCGGTTTCCCCAAATACTTCATGATCAGATACCACATCTACCGCAACTGCTTCCCCCTGGCGGCCCTCGGAACCTACCGGCGACTGGCCGGCTCCCCCCCATGAAGGCGTTCGTCACCGGCGGCAGCGGCTTCATCGGCGCGGCACTCGTCCGGGCACTGCTGGCAGAAGGATACCAGGTCCGGGCACTGGTGCGGCCCGGCAGCGACCGGAGGAACCTGGCCGGCCTGGACGTGGAACTCTGGGAAGGGGACCTGCTGGACAGACGTTCCCTGCAACGGGGCCTTGACGGCTGCGGGTTACTGTTCCACGCCGCCGCCGACTACCGCCTCTGGACACCGGACCCGGCGGCCATGTATGCCGCCAACGTCGACGGTACCCGCACCATCCTCGAAGCAGCCCTGGAAAGCGGCGTCTCCCGCGTGGTCTACACCAGCAGCGTCGGTACCCTGGGGAATCCGGGGGATGGCACCCCCGGCACGGAAGAGACCCCCGTATCCCTGTCCGACATGGTGGGTGATTACAAGAAAAGCAAGTTCCTGGCGGAACGGGAGGCTGAGAGCTTCCTGGCCCGGGGGCTCCCCCTGACCATCGTCAACCCCTCCACCCCTGTGGGTCCCCGGGACATCAAGCCGACCCCCACGGGGAAAATCATCGTCGACTTTCTCAACGGCCGGATGCCCGCCTACCTGGACACGGGTCTGAACATCATCGACGTGGACGAATGCGCCCGTGGCCACCTGCTGGCAGCCACCAGGGGTGAGGTCGGCAGGAAATACATCCTCGGCGGGGAGAACCTCACCCTGGCGCACATCTTCCAGCTTCTGGCGGAGATCACGGGCCGGCCGGCACCGAAGGTTCGCCTCCCCTACCTCCCCATACTGGCAGCCGCCTGGGTGAACGAGGCCCTGTCCATGGTCACCGGCCGGGAACCGCTCATCCCCCTTGCGGGGGTCAGAATGGCGGCAAAGAAGATGTTCTTTGACTCCAGCCGGGCAGAGCGGGAACTGGGGCTGGAGACGCGCCCGGCAACCGAGGCCCTGCGGAGAGCGGTCGACTGGTTCATCAGGAACGGGTACGTATCACACGAGGAGCAGCCATGAGCAGCATTCTTGCAACCATAGAGAGTCCCGCGGATCTTAAGGGGCTCTCCTCCGAGGAGTTGGAGACCCTGGCCGGGGAGCTCCGCACCTTCCTCCTGGAAACCATTTCGAAGACCGGTGGCCACCTGGCCTCCAACCTGGGGGCGGTCGAGCTGACCCTGGCCCTGCACTACTGCTTCAACTCGCCCCGCGACCGCTTCATCTGGGACGTGGGGCACCAGGCCTATACCCACAAGATCATCACCGGCAGGAGGGACCGTTTTCCCACCCAGCGCCAGTACGGGGGGCTCTCCGGATTCCCCCGGAGGAGCGAGTCACCCCACGATCCCTTCGGCGCCGGCCATGCCTCCACCTCCATCTCCGCCGGCCTGGGGATGGCCATGGCCAGCGCCATCAAGGGGGAGAGCAGCCGGGTCATCGCCGTTATCGGCGACGGGTCACTCACCGGCGGCATGGCCTTCGAGGCCCTCAACCAGGCGGGGCACCTGAAGCAGAACCTGATTGTCGTCCTCAACGACAACGAGATGTCCATCGCCGAGAACGTGGGGGCCTTCGCCACCTTCATATCCCGCAAGATGACCAGCTCCTACTACCGCGGCCTGCGCAAGGAGATGGCCTCGCTCCTCAGCAGCATCCCGGCCTTCGGCCGCAACATCCTTCAGTTCGCCCGCCGGGCCGAGCACTCCCTCAAGGGGTTCCTCACCCCCGCCGCCCTCTTCGAGGCCCTCGGATTCGAGTATTTCGGCCCGATCCCCGGCCACGACCTCACCAAGCTGATCGACATCTTCGCCAACCTGCACAACGTGGAGGGGCCGGTACTGGTCCATGTCATGACGAAAAAGGGGTGCGGCTACCCGCCGGCGGAGAAGGAGCCGGGCAAGTTTCACGGCGTCGGCCCCTTTGACCTCAAAACCGGGGCGACAGCCGGCGACAAGGGGGGCGCGAAGTCCTACACCGCCGTGTTCGGCGAAACCCTGGTGAACCTGGCGGAAGAGGACGACAAGATCGTCGCCATTACCGCCGCCATGCCCGAAGGGACCGGACTTACCGGGTTTGCCCGGCGATTCCCCCAGCGGTTCTTCGACGTGGGGATCGCCGAACAGCATGCCCTCACCTTTGCCGCGGGCCTGGCCACCGAGGGATTCAGGCCCGTAACGGCCATCTACTCCTCCTTCGTGCAGCGCGCCTACGACCAGCTCTTCCACGACATCTGCCTGCAGAAGCTGCCGGTGACCATCGCCATGGACCGGGGGGGGCTGGTGGGGGATGACGGCCCGACCCACCACGGCGTCTTCGACCTCTCCTACACCCGCCATCTCCCCGAGCTGACCGTCATGGCCCCGAAGGACGAGAACGAGCTGCGCCACATGCTGAAAACAGCCCTCTACCTGGGCCGGCCGGTCACCCTCCGCTACCCCCGTGGCGCGGGCTACGGTGTGCCGCTGGAGCAGGAGCTCCGGGAGATCCCGATCGGCAGGGGGGAAGAGCTGGCAGGAGGGTCCGATGTGGCGCTCATCGCCATCGGCTCCACCGTCCATCCGGCACTGGCGGCGGCCATGGAGCTGGAGAAGGAGGGGATCCGGGCAACGGTGATCAACGCCCGGTTCGTGAAGCCCCTGGACCGGGAGCTGATCCTGGCGGCGGCCCAGCGATGCGGCGTCCTGGTGACGGTGGAGGAGAACGCCCTGCAGGGGGGCTTCGGCAGCGCCGTGCTGGAACTTCTCGCCGACGAGCGGGTCACGGGGCTGAAGGTGAAGCGTATCGGCGTACCGGACCGGTTCATCGAGCACGGCAGCCAGGCCCAGCTGAGGAAAGACCTGGGACTGGACGCCGCCGGCATCGCCGCCACGGTTCGGCAGGTACTGGGGAGATAGGTCAGGGTGGCACAAACGGGGCCGCGCTGACCCAGCCCGTACCGTCGCTGGTGAGGGTCTACGAAAAAAGAGGGGGAGCAGCGGGGACTATCTCCGCTGCTCCCCCTCTTCAGTTGTCTCTTCCGGAGCATTCCCGAGTCGTGGTCTCTACAGGGTAACCAGGTACTCCAGTATCTTCTTGCCGTCCCGGTGCGAGATCTCCCCGCCGGTCAGCCTGATCTTCTTGACGACGATGCTCTTCACGTTCTGCTCGTAGTTCTCGTCCCGCTCGCTCCGCATCAGCTTCAGGCTGTCCATGATGCGGCTCTCGGTATGGCAGGTGGTGCAATGTTTCTTCACCAGGGCATCGGCTTCGAGCTGCCTGGGGGAGAGCGTCTTCCCCCCGGGACACCCTCCTGTCGGACACTCCCCGCTGCCGGCCGGTTCGCCTGCATACACGGTTGCGAGGGAAATCAACAGGATCGAGGCCACCGTCACTATTCTTGTCATACCTCCCCTTTCCAGCTGACCATGACAGGCAGAACAGGCAGGTTACAAACTGCCTTCATCTCATTAACAATCAGCTCCTTACATTTTTCTAGCAAAGATACGTTCAAAAGGTCAATGCAAAAAGCGTTGGAGACTATTGATGTGAGGATGTGCATCACAGAACAGACTTTCTTATTAAATACCTGTTCCGTGGCACTGCCATAAAGTTTTACTCCCCAAAAGGGGGTGGAATCGGTTAGTATAGTTCGGATGACCACCACGTCACGGACCGGCAACCAGCCGTCCCCGGATACCGCGCAAGCGAACAAGCGTCCCCTGGTCAAGAAAGGAACATTTCCGTGCGTTTTCCCTGGCGACTTAACTACGACCTGAGCAAGTACATACTCGGCAATTCGCTGAAAAAAATCGACCGGTACCCCCTGGTCCTGATGCTTGAGCCGACCCACCTGTGCAACCTCGCCTGCTCCGGCTGCGGCCGGATCCGCGAGTATGCCGGCACCATCCAGGAGATGATGTCCCTGGAGGAGTGCCTGGCTGCCGTGGACGAGTGTCCGGCCCCCATCGTCACCATTACCGGCGGCGAACCGCTCCTCTATCCGCCGGTCTACGACCTGGTCAACGAAGTCCTGGCCAGGGGCAAGCACATACAGTTCTGCACCAATGCCCTGCTCCTGGGTGATGCCCTCGACAGGCTCTCCCCCCACCCCAACTTCACCCTCAACGTCCACATGGACGGGCTGGAAGAGACCCATGACCGGATCCTGGAGCGGAAGGGGACCTTCAAGATCGCCGTGGAGAGCATCAAGAAGGCGAAGCGCCTGGGTTTCCGCGTCTGTACCAATACGACGATCTTCCGCGACTCCGACCTGCTGGAGATGGAGATGCTCTTCTCCATGCTTACCGACCTGGGCGTTGACGGCATCCTGGTGGCTCCCGGTTTCAGCTACGTCGCAGTCGGCGAGGAACTCTTCCTGGAACGGCAGGAGATCGAACGGAAATTCCGGGAGGTCTACGCCATGAGCAAGCGGTTCCGCTTCTGGTCGACCCCCATGTACCTCCGCTTCCTCATGGGTGAGAAAAAACTGCAGTGCACCCCCTGGGGCAACCCGACGAGGAACACCCAGGGGTGGAAGGCCCCCTGCTACCTGATCACCGACGGTCACTACAAGAGCTTTGCCGAACTGATGGAGAAGACGGAGTGGGGCCGCTACGGCGTCGGGAAGGACGAGCGCTGCGCCCAGTGCATGATGCACTGCGGCTTCGAGCCGACGGTCGTGAGGGAGATTTCAAAAAGCTGGCGGGACATGCTGGAGATGGCCATCTGGAATTTTACCTGACACCATCTTCCTCGCAGGTCATCCGGGCACCCCTGCGCAAGAAAACGCTTTTAAACGCCTTGAACACATGGGGGTCGAACTGGCTGCCGGCGAGATCGTCCATGATATCCATCACCTTCCCAGGATTCATCGCCTTCCGGTAAGGCCGGTCGGAGGTCATGGCATCATAGCTGTCGGCAATCGCGATGATCCGTGCGGGGAGGGGGATATCCTCAGCAGTGACTTTACCCGGGTACCCCCTCCCGTCATACCTTTCATGATGTTGCCTGATCCAGGCCATGACCTCCTGCAGTTCATCGATAGTTGAGAGTATGTGCGCCCCCTGCAGCGGGTGTTCCTTGATCACTTCCATCTCTTTCGGCTGCAGCCTGCCGGGTTTTTGCAGAATACGTTCCGGCGTGCCGATCTTTCCGATGTCGTGAAGCAGGGCGGCAAGCTCGATGAACTGAATCTCCTCCCCCGGCAGCCCCAGCTCCCGACAGATTGCCTCAGAAATGTGCGCCACGCGCCGTGAATGGCCGTAGGTGTACGGGTCCTTGGCGTCGATTGCCGAGGCAAGGGCCTCGACGGTGCTCATGAACAGCTTTTTTATCCTTTCGTACAGCTGAGCTTTTTTGATGGCCGCGGCAATCTCCCCGGAAAGGGCGTCTATCAGCTTGATCTCCTGGGAGCGGAACTCCTTGCCATTTACCTTGTCCGCGGCGATCAGCATGCCGATGTTGCGATTGTCGGTGACCAACGGCACCCAGAGAGCCTCCTTGAACGGGAGGGGAAAACCGGTCGCAGCTTCTCCCTCCGGGATAACGACGCATTTCTTCCTTGCAAATATCTGGGCAAAGGGTTCTGCCGAGGAGGCGACTCTCATAGTTTCGACCCGTTCCCGGACCTTCTCCGTGCAGTACTGGATCGAAAGGGTTCCGCTCTTCTCGTCCAGCAGCATGAGGAGAATCGTCTTGACGCCCAAAACCCGGTTTATCTCTTCCACCACCTGCAGGCAGATGGTGGCGATGTCCAGCTCGGCGCCGAGCTTGCTCGACAGGGAGTAGATGAGGGACAACTCTTCGTAGACCCGGACAATTTCCGCGGAGAGATCCTCGATCTCCTTTTCCAGCCGGAACAACATTTCCAGACTGACAGCGGCGGCGTTCAGGATCGCTTCACCCTGCGCCGTCCCGTCGCCGCAGGCGACGAAGCCGACCATCTCCCTGCCGAGATAGACCGGTACCCGGCGAAGGGAATGTTCGTCCCCGTGGAGGCTCTCTTCCTGCCCACGCGGATCATCTCCACTCGTGAAGTAGTTCCCCTCCATGTCGATGAATGCGAGGGGGAGCCGCATCTTGCCCGACAGTTCGGTGATGGCACCCACGATTTTGTCCCTTGAGAATAGCTCTGTCTCAGCCATCGGATTCCCCTTTACTTCAGAAGTACGCCTTCAATTTCCTGTATCAGTGGCGAGAGCCCGAACAATAGAGGCTTTTTATCCTGAAAAGATGCGGTGACCAGCCTGACATGATTGGCAGGCTTCGCCTCAATGACGAGAAACAAAGGCTTGAGCGCCAGTCCTTTGTGCGCCCGTACCCGGCCGACAATGATGTCCAGCGCCTCTTCATCATATGATCCGATGATAACGGCATCGGGAGAGCTTGACGCGCTGGACTGGATGAGCGATTCGACCGTAACGAAAAGGGATGTCGCATGCCCTTCGGTCCCGAGAATCATCTGTAACATCCGCGACTCATCCATGTCAGCCGAGATGATCACGAACGTCATCCGCTTTTTTTTGAACGGTTCGATCAGGGGGAGTATCTGGTAGCCGTTGAACGGCTTCCAGATATAGCCGGTCATCGGCAGGCTTATGATTTCCGGAGGGGAGACATGAAAGTAAGCCATGAAGAAAGGGGTTCCCTCGGTGTACGCCAGTGCTGCCAGAGATTCGAGACCATCCCTGTTGTTGGTGAGTTCGGCGACAATGAGGTCGATCGGGGTGGTCTTGGCCAGGTCGCAGGCCTTTTCGTAGGTCAGTGCACCCACTGTTTTGTAGCCAAGTTCTTCCAGGCACTTCCTGAGACACATCCACTTGACGGTATTCCGGATGACAACCAGAATCGGCCGGAATCCGTCATGGTGGCGTTTCGGCTTTTCCCCCGGAGCCATCAGAAACGAAGGTTCCCCGCTCTGGAAAAGAGGGATGGTGAAGCGGAAGGTGCTCCCTTTACCAACGGCGCTCTCGACGGTTATGGTGCCACCATGAATCTCCACGATCTTCTTGCAGATGGAGAGTCCGAGTCCCGTGCCGGCCGGGCGGTTCGGCACGCTGTCCAGAACACGGTAGAACTCTTGGAAAATCTTCTCCTGTTCTTCAGGGAATATCCCCTCCCCCGTATCGGCAACGAAGAATTCAGCCGACTTCTCCCGGCGAAGGACTCCCACGGTCACCCCCCCTGTCTGGGTGAACTTGATGGCGTTATTGATCAGGTTTATCAGTACCTGCTTCAACTGTTCGATATCGGCATTAACCCAGATAACGGCAGAGGCTGACACGGCGTCAAGCGTTAACCCCTTTGTCGCAGCCATCGGCTTCATGATGCTGATGCACTCGCCTATCAGTTCCGCAGCATTGACCCTCCCGGTTGCCAGCTCGACTTTGCCGGTTTCTATCTTGATGAGATTGAGCAGTTCGTTGACCAGGTTTGTCATCCGGACGCTTTCATTCTGCATTATCTCCGTAAACTCCCGTTGGGTGGCGCTGTCCAGATCGTTGTACGTCAACAGCATTTCGGAATAGGCGCGTATGCCCGACAAGGGGGTGCGCAGTTCATGGGCTACATTGGCCAGAAAGGCGGTCTTATTCCGATCGAGATCCTGGAGCCTGTCGTGTGCCTGGGAGAGTGCATCAAGTGCTGTCTGTAGATTCGTCGTCCGGTGGCTCAGTTCGTTTCCCAGCCCCTGAAAGGTCGCTTCGGCCAACCGGAAGCGCTTGGCCTCTTCAGCCCGGGAACCGGCAATCCTGGTGGCCGCCCATGTGGTCAAGAGGTAGCAGACGAACTCCGCAACGATACCGGGCAGCGACGGCATGTCGGCTGGCCGGGCGAAGATGGCAAGAACGACTTGAACAGAGGAGAATATGACCCCTGACAGGAAAACGGTAGCGGGGGCAAGATACAGGGAGAGCAGGAGCACCAGGGGGAAAAAAAAGAATCTGAACGGGCTCGAAACGCCACCGGTATAAGAGCACGCGACCAGAAGGGGCAGAATCGTCAAGGGGAGCACTATGTTGCGAAGTTTGTCGTTCATGAATCAGCGGTCCAGCAGAGATCTGACCTTCCCCAGGACCTCGCTGGGGCTGAAAGGCTTGGTCATGAATTCGTTGGCTCCCGCTTTCAGGCAGTTTTCACGATCGACATCCTGCCCCTTGCAGGTAAGAATGATGACATAGGGGTGACAGCCACCTCTGTCTGACTTGATCTCGCGACAGAGTTCGAGACCGTCCAGCCGGGGCATGATGAGATCGAAAAAAGCGACTCGGGGGGCGAATCTCCGGCATTTCTGGAGAGCCTCCTCACCATCCGCCGCGGTTTCGACTCGAAAGCCTTCCCTGCTGAAGATAAAGCTGAGGGCCCTGACAATGTGCGGCTCATCATCGGCTATGAGGATATCTATTTCTTTCACGATACGCTCCTTAATGAAATCACTGTCGATTAATTTCTCTCCGCTGCCACGGGTTCACCCCAGGGTAAAGTAGAACGTAGCCCCCTGCCCCGGCACCCCCTCAGCCCAGATCCTGCCGCCATGCCGATGAATGATCCGCTGCACCGTTGCCAGGCCGATACCGATCCCCTCGAACTCCTGGTGATGCAACCGTTGAAATGGGATGAAGAGTCTGTCGGCGTATGCCATGTCGAATCCTGCCCCGTTGTCCCGCACGAAGCAGGCACGCCGGCCGTCCAGGGCGACGGTCCCGAAGTATATGGCAGCATCGTCCTTCCTGGCGCTGTATTTCCATGCGTTACCCAGGAGGTTTTCCAACACCCCCCGGATCAGGCCGGGATCGGCCTCCACAACAACCCCCTCCTCGACATCGAATCTGACGCACCGCCCCGGCTCGGAGGCAGCTAGATCCGCCAGTATCTTCCGGGCTATCCCGGAGAGGTCGATGGCGCTGCGTTTCATCTCCGTCCGGTTGACGCGGGAGAGGTTGAGCAGGGCACCGACCAGGTTGTCCATGGCGACCGTCGAACGAATGATCCGTCGCAGATAGCCCCGTTCAGTCTCATCCAGCTTGCGTGCACAGGACTCTTCGAGAATCCTGCTGAACTCTCCCACCCGCCGCAACGGAGCGCGCAGGTCGTGGGAGACCGTATAGCTGAAGCTCTCCAGCTCTCCATTGGCAGTCTCAAGAGCGGTTTTCTGCTCCTGGAGATCCTCATTCAGGCAGATGACCTCGTCCTGGGCCTCCTTGCGGACCTCGATCTCCCGTATCAGCATCGCATTCACACTCTCAAGCTCGGCGGTCCTCTCCCTGACCCGCTGTTCGAGTTCCGCATTGAGCTCCCTGAGCTGCTCTTCGGCACGTTTGCGGTCGGTTATGTCTTCGACGAACCCCTCCAGGTAGAGGATCTCGCCGTTTTCGGCGCGTACGGCCCGCATGTAGAGGTTTGCCAGGAAGATGGAGCCGTCCTTGCGACGGTAGTCGACCTCCCTGACCGCATACTCCTTCGTAGCCAGCGCCGCCCCGATGATCTCGGTGCGCTGCCCTGGCTTGACGAAGATCTGCCTGGGGATGTCGGTCACTGCGGCAATGATCTCGGCACACGACTCAAAGGCAAACTGCCGTGCCAGGGTCCTGTTGACACTGAGAAACCGACCGGTCACCGTCGACTGGAAGATGCCCACCGGTGCGTTTTCGAAGATGTTCCGATACTTTTCCTCCGACGCCCGTAGCGCCATCTCCGCCTGTTCGCGCAGGGCTTCATGCTCCAGGTTCTCCAACCCGAAGGAGACATCGACGACAACCTCTTCCAGCAACTGCACTTCCCGCTCTCCGAAAAAATTCGCTTCGAGCGCATAGATGGTCAGGGCACCGGAGCATTTCCCCCCCTGACGGATGGGGAACGCGGCCGACGAGTGCCAGCCGGCCCTGGCCGCAGCATCCCGCCAGGGGATCGTCCGTGGATCGTCGAAGAAATCGTTGCAGATATAGGTCCGCCCCTCGCGAATCGCCGTGCCGGTGGGACCCCTCCCTTCAGGACGGTCATCGGCATACACATGGAGCCTGTCCAGGTAACCGCTGTCATCCCCCCTGTGGGCAACCATCTCGACCTCACGGGTTTCGGGATTCGTCAGGCCGATCCAGACCATCTTGAACTTGCCGATCTCCACGAGAGCATGGTTGACCTCTGCAAACAGTTCCTCCCGGGAGCGAATCCGCACTATCGCCTCGTTCACGTTGCATAACACAGCGTAGAGCCGGTTCAGCCGCTCCATTTCCCGTTCGTGGATCTTGCGGTCGGTAATGTCCCGGGCGGACCCGAAAAAATATTCCAGGCTCCCCTCGTCATCGAAGCATGCCGTGCTCACATCGTGGAGCCAGCAATAGCTTCCGTCCGCTTTCCTGAAGCGGTACTCCAGGTCGAAGTTGACCGTGGGTGACGTCCGCGTCCTCACGGCATGTTCGATGAGACCGTGAACACGTGCCCTGTCGTCAGGGTGGAAGTAGGTCAAAAGGTCTTCAAGCTTCGTATGGGCAAACTCATTAACCAGATAGCCGGTAACCTGCTCGAAGAGGGGGCTGATATAGTCGTACCCCCCCTTTTTCACATTGAGCCGGTAAAGGATGTGCTGGGAGCCGCTGATGGCCTGGGCAAAGCACTCCCTGGCACTATCGAGCTCCTCCAGGTACTTTTTCTGCTCCGAAATATCCACGGCAATGGAAAGGAGTCGACTCAAACCTCCGACCATGATGGTCTCCGCCGAATAGAGGCAACAGACCGGCTTGCCGCTCTTTGCGGAAAGTGTCAGCACCATGTTGGATACATGCCCGTCACGCTTCAATGCCGCCACGATACGCTCACGTTCCCGGGGGGAGATCCAGCCAAGCTCAATGGAGGTTTTCCCGAGAGCCTCCTCGCGGCTGAATCCCGAGACTTCGCAGTAGCGGTCATTCACGTCCAGATATCGTCCGTCCTCGATGGCACTGATGGTCATCAGGACAGGAGCGTGGAGAAATGCCTTGGAGAACTTCTCATCTCCATTGTGGAGCATCCCCTCCCCCTGCCCGGGCGACGGCGCCTGAGGCGATGGACCAAACCTCTGGTCAGTCCCGTTCCGGGAGATTTCATCTCGTGGATCGCGTGGCATAGGGCAGCTCCGGAGTGTGCGACATCATGCGCTGTACCTGACAAAAATATACTTGGACACATTATAAATAGCAATTAACTAAAATCCTGCCACGCCTGCATCACGTGACGTAACCGGGTGGCGTTGACAGGGAATTGACTTGCACAGTGCTCTATGGTAATGCATCAACACGCATGAAGGCAGTGCGGCAATCTCAATGAAATGGCGGAGGTGGGGAGATGGCACAGGAAATTGTACGTACCATAGGGGGGCTGCTGGACGATATCGCCGGGAAATTCCCCGATAATGATGCCCTTGTCTACCCTGAACGGGGACTTCGCTACAGTTACCGTGAGTTCAACGACATCT
Source organism: uncultured Geobacter sp. (assembly GCA_937860145.1). Classification (GTDB taxonomy): domain Bacteria; phylum Desulfobacterota; class Desulfuromonadia; order Geobacterales; family DSM-12255; genus CALMBF01. Next base: position 11,673 of record CALMBF010000128.1, on the reverse strand, counting down.
GCAGGCAGGTTGCCAAGGGGCTGCTTGCCTTGGGGATCCGGAAAGGGGACAACATCTCCATATGGGCCTACAACGTACCGGAGTGGGTGATCCTCCAGTTCGCCAGCGCCAAGATCGGCGCCATCCTGGTAACGGTGAACACCGCCTATAAATCGGCGGAACTCGAATACCTCCTGGAACAGTCTGACTCCACCACCCTCTTCATGGTCAGGTCATGGAAGGATACCGATTACGTGGCGACCCTGAACGAGGTGGTGCCGGAACTGTCGTCCTCGCAGCCGGGCACACTCAGCACGGCGAAACTCCCGTTCCTCAAAACGGTCGTGTTCATCGGCGACGAAACGCCGGCGGGCATGATCAATTTCGACAAGGTTATCGCCAACGGGCGCGGGGTGAGCGATGCCGAACTCGCTGCCGTTGAGGCGACCCTGGACCATCACGATGTCATCAACATGCAGTACACCTCCGGTACGACCGGTTTTCCCAAGGGGGTCATGCTCACCCATTACAACCTGATCAACAACGGCTTCCACATCGGTGAGTGCATGAAGTTCACCGACAAGGACCGGCTCTGCATCCCGGTCCCGTTCTTCCACTGCTTCGGTTCGGTCCTGGCGGTCATGGCCAGCGTCACCCATGGCACCGCCATGATACCCGTTGAGATTTTCGACCCCCTCAAGGTCCTGCAGACCATCGAGAAAGAGAAATGCACGGCTGTCCACGGCGTCCCCACCATGTTCATTGCCGAACTGGAGCATCCGGAGTTCGGAAAGTATGACCTTTCCACCCTGCGCACCGGCATCATGGCCGGTTCCGTCTGCCCGATAGAGGTGATGAAGCGAGCGGTCAAGGACATGCACCTGACCGAGATCACCAGTGTCTACGGCCAGACCGAGTCGTCACCCGGCATCACCCAGACCCGGACCGAAGACTCCATCGAACTGAGGGTCTCCACCGTAGGCCGGGCACTTCCCGGTGCCGAAGTAAAGATCATCGACATCGAAACCGGTGCCACCCTCCCTCCGGGGAAACAGGGGGAGCTCTGCGCCCGGGGCTACATGGTCATGAAAGGGTACTACAAGATGCCGGAAGAGACGGCCAAGGTGATCGACGCCGATGGCTGGCTCCATACCGGCGACCTTGCGATAATGGACGAAAACGGTTACTGCAAGATCACCGGCCGGATCAAGCAGATGATCATCCGGGGCGGCGAGAACATCTACCCCAAGGAGATCGAGGAGTTTCTCTATACCCATCCCAAGATCTCCGATGTCCAGATCTACGGGGTTCCTGACCGCAAATACGGCGAACAGGTCATGGCGGCCATCATCCTGAAAAAAGGGGTGGAGATGACCGAAGACGAGGTCAAAGAGTTCTGCAAGGGGAGGATCGCCAACTACAAGGTCCCGAAGTACGTGAAATTCGTCGACAGCTACCCCATGACCGCCAGCGGCAAGATCCAGAAATTCAAGCTGCGGGACATGGCCATCAAGGAGTTGGACCTCGAGGATTCAGCCCCCAGCCCATGAGTGTCATGACAAAAACGCCCGTCAATCACGACGGGCGTTTTTTATTGGGCCACCCCCCCTGTTTATTGGTCTTTTTAAGTTAATTTGCCTTTATTGTCTGTCAATGCTAGAATCCGGCTGTTCTATTTTCCGGAAGAGACACGACATGGCTCACATGCTGTTCATGCTCATCTGCGGCACCCTTCTCGGCCTAGCCGCCGGCTTCATCATGCACCGGGCAGACTTCTGCCTGACCGCCATGTTCCGCGATTTCTTCCTCTTCAGGTCGGTGTTCAAGCTGCAGATCCTGCTTCTCCTGGTCATCTCCAGCATGTTCCTCTTCGAGCTCGCCAGGCTGGCCGGCCTGATCCGCCTCTACCCGTTCCCCCTCCTCGTCTCACCCTCCCTGGCCGCCCCCCTGGGGGGGATGCTCTTCGGCATCGGCATGGTGCTGGCAGGAGGGTGCGTGGTCGGCTCACTCTACAAGGCCGGGGCGGGCAGCGTACCCAGCATGGTCGCGATCATCGGCATGATCATCGGCAGTGCCCTCTTTGCCGAGATAGCACCGTGGTGGGTGTCCGTGAACAGGGCAGCCACCCTCCTCACGGGGAAGATCACCCTGGCAGACGCACTCGACATCAGCCCGTCACTCCTCGCAGGGGTGGTGATTTTGGCCGCACTCCCCATCTTCGTGACCATCCACCGACGCGAGGGGTGGTCACGGAAAGTCTACGCCGAGGGGGCCATGCAACCGTGGCTGGCGGCGCTCCTCCTCGCCCTGATCGGACTCGTCTCCGTCATTGTCATCGGCATGCCCCTGGGGATCACCACATCCTATGCAAAGGCTGCCGCCCTGGCGGAATCCGTCGTCTGTCCCTTCCACTACGAGAGCGTCAGGTTTTTTCACACCATGCCGCTGCAGTATACCCACCCCCTCACCGGCATCCAATTGCGCGGCGGACCGGGGAGAGAGCTGGACGGCGTGGCTCTGGTGCAGTTCCCCCTTATTTTCGGCATTGTTGCGGGGAGTACCTTGTCTGCCGTGCGGTTGGGGGAATTCGGCATCCGCTGGAACGCGCCGCCACGCCAGTATGTCTCCGCTCTCGCCGGAGGGGTTGTGATGGGACTTGCCTCCCGGATGGCCGCCGGCTGCAACGTGTGGCACCTGCTCGGCGGGCTGCCGATCATGGCGCTGCAGAGCATGCTCTTCCTCGCCGGACTGATCCCCGGCACATGGCTCGGAGCCAAGCTGCTGACCCGGTTCGTCGTCCGCTGATGCGGAGGCACGCCGCTGCATTTCAATCCATATGACATGCGTACTAAGGGGGAGGTTGCCATGGAGAACGTACAGACGATAGAGTTTGATATTTCCGGACAGATATGCCCTTCGACCCTGCTGGTAGCCCTGCGGGAAATAAACCGCAACATCGAGGGGATCAACGCAGGGAGAGTGCAGCTTGCCTTCAAAACCGACAACCGGGACTGCACCAGCACGATCCCCGAGGCCGCGAGCAACATGGGGCTCAGGGTGGACGTGCAGAAGGATGACTCCCGCTATACCATCCTGGTTTCAAAGGCCTAGCATGATGACCGTCTCCTGGATCGAGCGCCAATGACATCTATCAGACCAAAGGAACATGCCGTGGAGGAGAGTGCCCCCTTGCACCGGGAAGAAGAGCTGATCGCCGAACTGGCGGAGCTGCGCAGCGAAAATGAGGCGCTGAAGGAGACGCTTAAGCGGAGAAACGGCTACATCCACGACAAGATCAATCAACTGCTCGACGTCATGGGGACGAAACCGTTGCGCGAAGAGGAGCTCGACGATGACAGCATTCAGGATTTCGACCCCCTCGGCATCATCTTCGACTCCTTCCGTCACATCCTGGCCAGCCTGAAGGAGAAGAACAACCAGCTACAGCTGCTGCACGACGAAACCATGGCGATCTTCTCCGCAGCCCAGGTGGGGATCATGGTGGTTGACACCGAATTCCGCATCCTCTCCAGCAACACCAAGATGCGGGAGATTTTCTTCGGGGAGGTGACCGAGGAGGAGATCTGCGGCGACCACTGCCGGGACATGGTCTGCAAGGGGAATATCCCTGACCAATTGTGTGCCGTGCGCAAAATCCTGGCGGGTGCGGAGACTGCCAGCTTCAAGGGGTGGGAAGTCCGCGGTCACGTGTTCGACGTGGAAGCAGCGCCGATTCATGATCTGGATGGCACGGTGAAACGGATCGTTCTCGTCTACAACGACATCACCGGACTGAAACAAGCCCAGGACGAACTCGCACGAATGAACGCGGAACTGGAAACGCGGGTCGTGGAGCGGACCGCCCAGTTCCAGGAGGTCAACAAGGAACTGGAATCCTTCTGCTACTCGATCTCCCACGACCTGCGGGCGCCGCTCCGGCATATCAGCGGCTTCAGCAACATACTTCTGGAAGAGTACTGCGACCGGCTTGACAAGGAAGGCCAGGCCTTCCTCCGGCGGATCTGCGCCGTAACCAACAGGATGGGGGGGATGATCGACGACCTGCTCAGAATATCCCGGGTAGCCCGGACAACACTGACGCTCAGCAAGGTCGACCTCTCCCACGTGGCTGAAAACGTGGCAAACCTGTTCCGGGATGCCGAGCCGGACCGGTCGGTACGTTTTGACATCACCCCAGACCTGGTCGCCCGGGGGGATGCCACCCTCCTGGGGATGGTTCTCCAGAACCTGATCGGTAATGCCTGGAAATACACGGCCCGGAAGAAGGATGCGGCCATCGAGTTCGGCAGGACCTTCATGAACGGAAGGGAAACCTTTTTCGTCAGGGACAATGGTGTCGGCTTCGACATGGCCTACCGGGACAAGCTGTTCAGGGTTTTTGAACGCCTCCACGGCGAAGAGTTCGAGGGGAGCGGCATCGGCCTGGCGACGGTCCAGCGGATCATACACCGGCACCGGGGCGAGATCTGGGCAGAGGGAGAGGTCGGCAAGGGCGCGACCTTCTACTTCACCCTGCCGGACCGTGACCCGGACAACAAGGTGGGGCAGTAACCGTTTCCCCTCCGTACCACGAGGTTCATCTTCCCCCCCTTCGCCCCGCCACGAAACCGGCAGTATTGAAACTGCCGCCCGAATGGGTTATACCTCTACCTCTTCTCCAGAAGATAGGTGACGAACTCCTCGCCGATGCGGCAATCGAGCTCCCGGCACCCCAGGGAGGTGTAACGCCTCCAGATATCGTACTTGTCCTGCAAGGGGATGCCGGAGAGGAGGACCTTGCCGCCGGAGCGGGTCAGCCCCACCAACCGGTCCGCCAGCGGCATGAGGATATCGGCATATATGTTGGCCATGACAAGGTCGAATCCGGTCGATGATATGCAGGCCAGTTCGCCGCACACCGTCACGCCGCGCCCCTCCAGCCCGTTGAGCCTGAAGTTGCTCTGACAGGAGAGCGCCGCCGGCCATTCGATATCAACGGCCAGTGCCGACCCGGCGCCGAGGAGCAGCGCGGCTATGGCAAGAATCCCTGTGCCGCTCCCCAGGTCGAGGACCGTGGCACCGGCCAGGGGAGTGCACGAAACCAGTTGATCCAGGCACGCGGCGGTTGTTTCGTGCTCCCCGGAACCGAAAGCGCCCTTCCGTCCCATGACAAGGGGGATGTCGCACCCGTCGGGAGGGAGTTCCCCCTCGGGGACAATGGTGAACCGCCCCACCCGGAAGGGCCTGAAAATACGTCCTGTCGTCACGATTGCTCCTTTGGTTGTGGTGACCAAACTTACCCCCTTTCCCCGGGAAAGGGAAGAGGCATCTCAATGGCATTGACCAGCAGCGGCACCCTCTACATCGTGGCAACCCCCATCGGCAACCTGGAGGACATCACCTACCGGGCCGTCAGGACCCTCGCGGAGGTGGACCTGATCGCCGCCGAGGACACCCGCCACTCCCGCAAACTCCTCGCCCATTTCGGCATCCCTACCCGGCTCACCCCCTACCACGACCATAATGAACGGCTCAAGACCGACTACCTGCTGGAAAAACTCCGCGGGGGGGAGTCGGTCGCCATCATCACCGATGCCGGAACCCCCTGCATCGCCGACCCGGGCTACCGCATCGCCAGGGCCGCGGCCGCGGCCGGCATCCGGGTCGTCCCCGTCCCGGGACCGTCAGCCATCATCGCCGCCCTCTCCGCCGCCGGCCTCCCCACCGACCGCTTCTCCTTCGAGGGTTTTCTCCCCCCCAAGCAGGGGAAGCGGAAATCCCGGCTGATGGAGCTGAAGGATGATGACCGGGTGGTGGTCTTCTACGAAGCACCCCACCGGCTCGCGGATACCCTGGCCGACATGGCCGAGGTATTCGGCGAGCGGGAGGCGGTGATTGCCCGTGAACTGACCAAAATTCATGAGGAATTCCGGCGCGGCACTCTGGTGGAACTGGCATCCCACTATGCCGGGACCGGCGTCAGGGGGGAGGTGGCGATCCTGGTCGCACCGCAGGTGGAGTCGCGTACCGCGTCAGCAGGCGATGCGGAGGCGCTTCTCCGGGAGAGGCTGGATAACGGGGGACAGTCCCTGAAAGACGTTGTCGCCGGTGTCGTTGCCGAAACCGGAATTTCGCGGAGTGAAGTCTATTCACTGGCACTGAAGCTGCGCCAAAAAAACTAATGACAATCCTTCCAAGTTAACGAATAGTAATACTTCCAACGCGCCACCCACCACCCTCCTCACCACCTTGCCTGCCATAACCTATCGATTTAATGAACTTAATGTGTGACTTACTATTAATTTTCTCCTCCCCCCTCCTTGACAGCAGAACGATTTATTATAAACTGGACTACGTTTTGCAATCTTTAATTCTCGTTGTCTAACAACTTCATCGCTAAAGGAGGACATCACCCGGGTTGTGCTGAGAAGTAACTGTTATCGACTTATATTTTGGGGAAAGGAGGTCAATTGATGGGACTCAACAGGGTAGGCAAAGCGCTTACGGCAGCACTGCTGTTGGTCACGGGAACCGCATGGGGCGCTGAAATAAACGGTAGGAGCTCCACCCAGTTCCTCTGGTACAACAACGAATTCACCGAAAATCGAGTATTTGAAGCCGCAGAGTACCTGCGTGTCGGCGTAACCAAAATTGACACGGCGGGGAAACTCTCCTTCTACGGCTACGGCCGGGCAGCACAATCGATCGGTGAAGACTATGACACCACTGCCAGGCTCTACTATTTCTATGCGGATTATCGTGATCTCTTCGACAAGGTCGACCTGAAAATGGGGAGGCAGTTTGTCAACAACTCCGCGGGCAGCGCCATCATCGACGGCCTGCAGGTCGACCTGAAGAATGTCGGGCCGGTCGGGTTCACCCTCTTCGGAGGACGTGACGTCGTGTTCGGGTTGAGTGGAGAGGCGGGATACGCATGGAATACTGACCTCGGCATCTCCGCGTACCTTACCGACATGAAGAAGACCGATGCCGAGATAAGCTGGCTGCGGAAATTCGTCAAAGGCGACACGGCCCGCGACACCATCGGCCTCTCCGCCAAACAGTACCTGTTGAACAGCATCAAGCTTTACGGCAACGCCCGGTTCGACCTGGTCAGCGAGACCTTCAACGAAGTCCAGGGGGGGATAAAGTACTTCCCCACCTCAGACCTGGTCTTCACCGCCGAGTACTACCAGAGTTACCCCACCTTCGATACCACCTCCATCTACTCGGTCTTTGCGGTCAACGAGTATCAGGAGGGCGTGTTCAGGATCGACTACGCCCTGAACGACAGGATATCCCTCAACCTGGGCTACAATCGCCAGGGGTACGGCGAAGGGGCCGCTGCCAACGTCTACCACGCCGGAGTCGGGATACGCCCCGTCGACCAGTTGAAGCTGAACGTGGAATACGACAACCGCCAGGGGTACTACGGCAGCACCAACGGCGTCATTGTTGATGCAGACTATCAGATCAACAAGGATGCCCAGGTTTCCGGCGGCATCACCTACGACGTCTACCAGCGGGATACCCTGACCAATGACGAGACCGCCCGTCGCTACTGGATCGGCGGCAAGTACCGGTTCGCCAAGAACATGGCCCTTTCCGGCCGCATACAGGAAGATGTCAATGCCCGTTACACCGAGAATGTATCGGGCCGTCTCACATTCGATTACGACTTCTAGAAAGGGGGTGTACCTGTGAAGAAACAGTTGTTTGTCGTAATGCTTCTCATGATGTCGGTTCTGTACGTACAGCAGGCGGCAGCCCAGCGACAGAACCACAAGGAATACGCTGACTCGAAGATCAGCGACTGCAACAGCTGCCACAAGGCAGAGGGTATCGCCCCCAATCACGACGGAGACTGGATCAGGAACCACCGTACCCTGGCGGGCAAATCCGGCAGCAATTGCGCCCAGTGTCACGACCAGTCCTACTGCCTCGACTGTCACAAGGGAGGAGGGATCAATGCCGACCTGACCCTTGACACGTTCGGCCGGGATTATGTCCCCAAGAGCCATCGCAGCGACTTCGTCAACCTGCACCCGATAAAAGCCCTGGACAACCCCCAGACCTGCTATCGCTGCCACGACCAGAAGTACTGCACCCAGTGCCATGACCGTTTCCCCAAAGGGAGCCTGCGGATCAAGTCCCACCTCCCCAGCGGTTCCGGCCAGTCGTTCATTTGGAGCAGCGAACACAGCACCGAGGCCCGGCGCAACCTGCAGTCATGCCAGACCTGCCACCCGGAAGGGGATGTCTGTCTCCGCTGTCACAGCGCCAAGAGCGGGCCGATGGTCAACCCCCATCCGAAGAGTTTCAAAGGTGGCAATATCAGTTCCCGAACAAACAAGACTTGTCGGGTTTGTCATTAACAATTAATCATCACAAGGAGGATTGAACGCATGAATTATCCCAAAGTCATTGTTCCTCTGTTCACTGCGGCGCTGTTTGCAGGCCTTGCCGGCTGCGGCAGCGACAACCGGGAAACCTCATCGACAGCGTCCCTTCAGAAATCACAGGCATGCATCGGCTGCCATTCCGCAAAAACGTCGCCGGTAACAGGGAACCTCATTACCCAGGAGTGGTTGAATTCCGCCCATAACACCCGTAACGGCGCGGCCTGCCCAGACTGCCACAAACCGACTGGCCACCCGAACGGCGGCATCATCACGAACCCGCTCGACGCGGTCTGCCTTGAGTGCCATACCCAGGCAACGATGAAAACAGGTGCTGCCCACTTCGACGGCAGTGTATCCTTCAACGCGACAAAAGCTGCCTATGTGACGCCAAACGATGCCAACGGGTGCCGCGTCTGCCATAACCCCCACGACATGACCTCGCTGATCAACATCAACAAGCAGTGGGCTGAATCAAAGCACGGCCTTACCACCGAGCCTGCCTGGGCTGACTCCACCCACAAGTGGAAGGCTCCCGCGAACAGTGCCTGCCAGCGGTGCCACACGGAAACCGGTTACGTCTACTACATGACCAACGGCCTGAAAATTCCAGGGTCAACATTCTTCGGACAGTACACGACCGGACGTGAAGTCGCTGGCTGCAAGACCTGTCACATCGACTACAGCTGGAAGAGAAGAACCTCCGATGCGTCATTTGCCACATTCTCGACCCCCTACAAGACCCCGTCGGGAATACCCAGAACCTATGCGACCAACCTCGGCGATTCCAGGCTCTGCATACCCTGTCACTCGGGACGAGAGAGCGGAGAGAGTGTAAAAGCCATTGCCGACTTTACTAACGTGAGCTTCAAGAACTCCCACTATCTCGGGGCAGCGGGATCCTTCTACCAGAAGATCGGCTACCACTTCTACACCTCTGCCACCAAGATGACCAACACCTGGCAGCACTCCAATATCGGGGTCAACAATTATGTGACCTCGGCAGGAATCGCTACCGGCAGCAACGGGCCCTGTGTCGCATGCCACATGAACGGCTTGCACACCTGGGATCCGATCGAAGTGGCAAAATCAACCGGGGCGACGGGCTGCTACGGCTGCCATGGTACAGATGACATGGCCCTGCTCAATGAAGAAGAGAGAACGATTTTCGAGAGGGGCATGGACTTCTTCGCGTTTACCCTCAACAATGGTAACATTTTCTACAGCACGGTCTACCCCTACTTCTACACCACCGCTGCGGCAACGACGGCAGTCAAGAACTGGACGGTCGTCGGGCCGACAAGCGACGGCAGCAGAAACATGGGTGCGGCCTTCAACTTCAACATGCTCACTCGCGAGAAGGGCGCCCACGTCCATAACCGGACCTACGCACGTCGCCTGATCTTCGACTCCATCCAGTACCTGCAGACCGGCACCAACACCTACTCAACCTCCACCGGTACAATCGGCGGGACCACAGACCCCAATGCACAGGTATCCTTCACTGCCTACTCCACGGCAGTAGCTGCAGGGACCCGTCCGGCAAACGCCACCAGCATAACGGCCCTCAAGGGCTGGCTGCTAAGGTCTTCCGGTGGCAAGTACTACAGACGCTGATCGTCTTTGAGATGTTCGCCAACCCCGCCTCGCAAGAGGCGGGGTTTTTTATTTCCGGCTGACGCCAGTCACCACCTTCTGTCCATGAGCAGGAACCGCACCGCCTCTCGCTTCGGCGAGCAGTGCTCCTCTACCTGCTTCCACCCGGCACGCCCTGAACGGTGGCGCAACTCCGGGATAACCAGCAGCCTCGTTTTCTCAAGGAATCATCTTCACTCCCGTAGAGTAGCCCCGGTGCACTATTCTGCACGATCGGGCGGTCCCCCTCGCTCTGCGCAACCGTAACAGGTCTCCCGTATGCCATCGCCACCAGCAGACTGTAGGTCGCCCCGCGGACAGGGGCGTATTGAGCGCCGCGGGGGGCCATGATGGATACGCCCGCTTACGGCAAGCATTCCCGCACATGCAACTCCATTACCCCCTCCGTCCCACGCCCCCCACCGGAGCAGAGGACATCTCCCCCGGATGTATCAATATGCATTCGACAACGATTGGTTATCCCTCGAACCGTCAACATTACGGTTGCTGAAACCGCGGCAGTACGGTATTTTTTCAGTTATTTCATACGGAACCTGCCCAGAGGCAACGACATCCGGCTCCAGGTCTCCCTTGAATACCGCTCCGGGTACTGCCCGGTTGCCACGAGGGGCGATGCCCGCACGCACTGTCCCCGCTCATTGCACCCCTTTCGTGCAGAGGACCTCCGGTAAGAAGGAGAAACCCACCCCTTCGGCACGAAGGAGACAAGGACTCATTTCCCGTGAATGAACTCAACCAGTACCTGACGCACCTGCTGAACCAGTCACCGGGCCTCGGGGTCGCGGTCATGATGAACAACTACTTCCACGACGTGGCAACAGCCCTCATGCTGGCCAGCGCCGTTACGCTGCATGCGATCGTCCGGGTCCAGGACACCATGAACACACCGGTTGCCACGCTCTTCTTCCTCAAGGCCTACCGGCAGATGGTGAAGTTTTTCAGGTTTTCCCTCTGGTGGATCATCATCGGCGGGGTACCGCGCACCATCTTCTATGTGAGTTTCGAATGGAACCATTTCGCCGACAAGTTGCAGGTGCCGGCCCTCATGGTGAAGCATCTCGTGATGGCGGTTGCGGTGGTCTATGGTATTCGCGCCTGGCGCCGGTTGAAGGTCAAGGTTGCCGGACTACGGGAAGGGCTCCCCGCAGACCTGCGTGCCGCAGCCGGTGAGTAACCGCGTAGTCCAGCCTTTGCGCCTGATTCGGGCCTCCACTGCCACCACAAGCCAGCCCCGGAGATGACCGTAGCGAAGGAGAATACCCCGTGCTCTTCCGTATCATCAAACACTCTTTCCTCAAGCGCCCCAAGGCGGTGTTCCTGATATTCCTGTCGATCACCATGGGCGCCGCCGTGGCCACCGCCTTCCTCGGCATCGCCGGCGAGGTCTCCCACAAGATGGCGCTGGAACTCCGGAGCTATGGCGCCAACATCCTGCTGGAGCCGTCGGCAGTCGAGGGGGGGGGCTTTCTGCGCGAGGAAGACCTGCCGAAAATCAAGACGGTTTTCTGGAAATACAACATCACCGGCTTTGCCCCCTACCTGTTCGGCATTGCCGAGTTTTCCGCGGGGGGGAAGAAAGAGCGGGGGGTTGTCGCCGGGACATGGTTCGCCAAGCAGCTGGAGGTGCCCGGGGAGGGGG
>CALMBF010000127.1 GCA_937860145.1 uncultured Geobacter sp. | reverse complement strand
AGAATTAACTGGCTCTTGCAGGCCATAGACTATTCAACGTTGGGACACTACTGATATTTGTTGTGTGTACATCGAGCGTTCAGATTTAGGTCAGGTTCGGCTTGGCCGATAGAGCGAAACCGCAGGCGTAGCAGCGCTACGTCGAGGATTGCGCGATTGAGGCCGGGCCGAAGATGGCCTGAAGACGGACGCTCTCAGTCGGCGTAGCGCCTGCTCCACTTCTGCAGCAGATTGATCGCCAACAGCATCGCGAACGACGCCACCAGCATGACCGTGGCCACGGCCGTCGCCCCCTGGTAGTCGTACTGCTCCAGTTTGGTGATGATGATCAGCGGGGTGATTTCCGACACCATCGGCATGTTGCCGGCGATGAAGATGATGGAGCCGTACTCCCCCACCCCCCGGGCGAAGGCCAGGGCGAACCCGGTCAGGACCGACGGGGTGAAGAGGGGGAACAGCACCCGGCGGAAAGTCTGCCAGCGGTTGGCACCAAGGCAGGCGGCCGCCTCCTCGATCTCGGCGTCCAGCTCCTCGATCACCGGCTGCACCGTCCGGACGACGAACGGGAGGCCGATGAAGGTCATGGCGATGATGATCCCCAGGGGGGTGAAGGCAACCTTGATACCGTGGGGCTCCAGGTAGCGTCCCACCCAGCCGTTGGCCGAGTAGACCGTGGCCAGCGTGATGCCGGCCACCGCCGTGGGGAGGGCGAAGGGGAGGTCCACCAGGGCGTCCACCAGCCGTTTCCCCGGGAAGGGGTAGCGGACCAGCACCCAGGCCACCAGGACGCCGAAGACGGCGTTGATCCCCGCCGCGGCCAATGCCGCACCGAAGGTGACCCGGTAGGAGGCCAGCACCCGCGGGGCTGCCACCGCCCCAAGGAACTCGGCCCAGGAGAGCCCGGCCGTCTTGAAGACCAGGGCCGACAGGGGTATCAGCACCACCAGGCTCAGGTAGAGCAGGGTGTACCCCATGGTGGGGCCGAATCCGGGAAAGACATTGTTGTGTTTTGCAAAGAGTTTCATGGCTTGCGTCTTTGGCTTTTCCGGGAAGGGCAGAAGCTGACGCACCGGGTATGACAAGGTTGGGGTCAGTTCCATGCACTTCCTCTTGCACGGGATCATGATGAAACGGGTGATGATTCTACAAAACTTTCGAACCGCAAAGACGCAGAGAACGCCAAGAAACCTGTTCGGTTCAGCATCACTTTGCGCTCTTGGCGCCTTTGCGGTGAACTAGGTGCTACTTCTTTGCCGCTCCGACGATCTGGTCGAACACCCCGCCGTCGGCAAAGTGGGTCTTCTGGGCCGACCGCCAGCCGCCGAAGACCTGGTCGATGGTATAGAGCTTGACCTTGGCGAGCTTGGTGGGGATCTTCTTATTGATCGGCCGGTAGTAATGCTTGGCGGCGATCTTCTGCCCCTCGTCGCTGTAGAGGTACTTCAGGTACTCCTCGGCCACCGTGCGGGTCCCCCGCTTGTCCGCCACCCTGTCGATGACCGTCACCGGCGGCTCGGCAAGGATGCTTTCCGATGGGGTCACGACCTCGAACCTGTCAGGTCCCAGCTCGTTGATGGCAAGGAACGCCTCGTTCTCCCAGGCCAGGAGTACGTCACCCAGCCCCCGCTGGACGAAGGTGTTGGTGGAGCCCCGGGCACCGGAATCCAGCACCGGCACGTTCTTGAAGAGCCTGGTCACGAACTCCCTGGCCGTGGCCTCGCTGCCCCCTTTCCGGTGCAGGGCGAAGGCCCAGGCGGCAAGGTAGTTCCAGCGGGCGCCGCCAGAGGTCTTGGGGTTGGGGGTGATGACCGACACGCCGGGCTTCACCAGGTCGTCCCAGTTTTTAATATGCTTCGGGTTCCCCTTGCGCACCAGGAAGACGATGGTGGAGGTGTAGGGGGAACTGTTGTGGGGGAGTTCCTTCTGCCACCCCGGCTTGATCAGACCCTTTTCGGCAATGGCGTCGATGTCGTAGGCCAGGGCCAGGGTGACCACGTCGGCCTCCAGGCCGTCGATGACCGCCCGGGCCTGCTTGCCCGAGCCGCCGTGGGACTGCTTGACCGTGACCCTGTCGCCGGTCTTTTTCTGCCAGTACTTGGCAAAGGCGCTGTTGTAGTCCGTGTACAACTCCCGGGTCGGGTCGTAGGAGACGTTCAGCAGGTTGATGTCGGCAGCGACTGCAGACAGGGAGGTGGCAGCAACCAGGGCGGCGGCAGCGACAACCAGGGACAGGTTCTTGAGGTTCATATGTTATCCTTTTATCCTATGGTTTTTATAGTTTAAAACGACAAAAAAATCAGTTCTACTCAGGCCGGGAGGGTCGCCCATGACGCTCTCCCGGACTCCGGTGTTTACGGTCAACCTGGCGTCCTGACGCCTGATGTGAGGGCAACCGGTTTCTTACGGCAGGTCAGATGCCGCTGCCGTGCATGTGCTCCTGGCGGTTCAGGCGTATCTTTTCGCTCTTGTCGATCTGGATGACCCTGCCATCCTGGATCACAAGGGTAATGGCGCCGAAACGGATGAGACGGAGCGCGTCCCGTACCTGGCGCTCCACCTCTCCGGTCCACAGGTCAACGACCGGGGCAGCCATCAGACCCCCTCGAAGAGCGCTGTGGACAGGTACCGCTCGGCAGCGTCGGGGAGGACCACGACGATGGTCTTGCCGGCATGGGCCGGATCGAAGGCAAGACGTACTGCCGCCGCAACCGCCGCGCCGCCGGAGATACCGACCAGGATCCCCTCTTCTTTCGTCAACCGCTTGGCGAAGTCAATGGCATCGTCGCTGGAGACCTGCTCGACCCGGTCGATGACGGAGAGGTCGAGGGTATCGGGGATGAAGCCGGCACCGATCCCCTGGATCTTGTGGGGGCCGGGCTTGATCGCCTCGCCGGCCAGTTTCTGGGAGATGACCGGGCTCTCCTTCGGCTCGACGGCCACGGAGAGGATCTGCTTCCCCCTGTTCTGCTTGATGTACCGGGAGATGCCGGTGATGGTGCCACCCGTGCCCACGCCAGCGACCAGCACGTCGATGGCGCCGTCCGTGTCGTTCCAGATCTCCGGGCCGGTGGTCTTCTCGTGGATGGCCGGGTTGGCCGGGTTCTTGAACTGCTGGGGGATGAACCAGCGGCTCGGGTCGGAGGCGGCGATTTCCTCCGCCTTGCTGATGGCCCCCTTCATCCCCTCGGCACCGGGGGTGAGGATAAGGTTCGCCCCCAGGGCGGCCAGCACCCGGCGCCGCTCGATGCTCATGGTCTCCGGCATGGTCAGGGTCAGCTTGTACCCCCGGGCGGCTGCCACGTACGCCAGGGCGATGCCGGTGTTGCCGCTGGTGGGCTCGATGATCTCGACCCCGGGCTTCAGTACTCCCCGCTGCTCCGCATCCCAGATCATGTTGGCGCCGATCCGGCATTTTACCGAGTAGGCCGGGTTGCGCCCCTCGATCTTGGCCAGTACCGTTGCCCCTGCCCCCTTGGTGATGTGGTTGAGTTTCACCAGTGGCGTGTTGCCGATGGATTGGGAGTTGTCTTCGTAAATGCGTGCCATGATGTTCTCCTTGCGTGGGTGGTCGCTACTTCAAAAGATGCTTTCTATAGAACTTGTAGATTTTTACCACAAAAAAAATCAGATCGTAAAATCCAGCTGCTGGGACAGCCGCTGCCGCTCGAATTCGCTCCGCTCGATCATGTCGGCGAGGGTGACGGTGTCGATGACCGAGGAGACGGCTTTCTGGACATCGGCCATGGCCAGGCGGGTGGCGCAGGTTGCCGCATCGCTGCATTCGGGACAGGTCCCGGAAGATGTTTCGGAGAGGCACGGGACCGGGGCCAAGTCACCCTCGAAGGCACGGATGATGCTGCCGAGGGTGATCGCCCCCGGGGACCTGGCAAGCCAGTATCCGCCACCGGGGCCTTTGCGGCTGGTCAGGATCCCCTGGCTCTTCAGGGTCAGGAGGATCGCTTCGAGAAACTTCTTGGGGATGTTCTCGGCAGCAGCCACCTCCGCGATCAGGAACGACTCCTTGTCCCGGGTACGGGCCATGTAACTGAGCGCCTTGATGGCGTATTTGCTGCGCATTGAAATCATGATTACCTACGGTTGCTATAGTTATTATCGTTTTACTCCGTATCGCCGTCCCCTGTCAACTGATATTTTTCACCGACAGCAGAGACCGCTGCACGCTCCGACCATATTCTCTCGTGATTTCAAATAAATATGAATTTTATACTTTTTTTATAGTCTTTATATTTTTTATCATGACGTCCAGCATCCCCTTGCTACCCCCTACCCGCACTACCATGGAAGCGGGCATGGTCATGGGCGGTCCCGGAATCTAGACTTGACCGACCACCGTTCAATCTTCTAGGATGGGCAGGACGAATCAGGGTACGCACGCACCCGAACCGGCTGAACCAGGAGACGAAGGCCAGGGAACCAGTCCTTGGCCTCTTTTCTTGCCATACGACCTGCCACGAGGATAGATCCATTGACACCTGAGAACCTGTTCCCTTCAGCACCGCGTATCCCCGCGGCATTCTCCCTGGGCACCCCCCGCGAACAGCGGGAATACCTCATCGACGGCAAACTCGACACCTGGGGCGGCCCGCTCCAGACCATCGTTTCTCCGGTCTACGTTGCGGATGGGGACGGATACGCCCCCCACGTTGTCGGTCACGCTCCGCTCCTCTCCCCCGAAGCGGCCCTGGAGGCGCTCGCGGCGGCAACGAAGGCCTATGCCAACGGCAGGGGCGTCTGGCCGACCATGGCGGTGGGGGAACGGATCGAATGCCTGCAGAAGTTCACCGGTGGCATGCACGGCAGGCGCGACGAGATCATCCGCCTGCTTGCCTGGGAGGTCGGCAAGCCGCTGGACGAGGCGAGACGGGAGTTCGACCGGGCCATCGCCTGCATCACCGAGTCCATCGACGCCCTCAAGGAGCTCGACCGCGCCTCGTCACGCTTCATCATCCAGCAGGGGATCATCGGCCAGATCCGCCGGGCTCCCCTGGGGGTCGTGCTCTGCATGGGTCCGTACAACTTCCCCCTCTACGAGACCTTCACGACCCTGATCCCTGCCCTGCTCATGGGGAACACGGTCATCATCAAGCCGCCCCGCTTCGGCATCCTCCTGTTCCAGCCGCTCCTGGCGGCGCTGCGGGACTCCTTCCCCCCGGGGGTGGTAAACACGGTCTACGGCGACGGCGAAGTCGTCGTCCCCCCCCTGATGGCCTCCGGAGACGTCGACGTCCTCGCCTTCATCGGCACCAGCCGTGTCGCCGATTCCCTGCGGGCCATGCACCCCCGGCCCCACCGACTCCGCTGCGTCCTCGGTCTCGATGCCAAGAACCCGGCGGTGATACTGCCCGACGCGGACCTGGACCTGGCCGCAACCGAATGCCTGCGCGGTAGCCTGACCTTCAACGGCCAGCGCTGTACCGCCCTGAAGATCATCTTCGTCCACCGTTCGTGTGCCGAACCGTTCCTCGACCGGTTGTCCCGGGGGGTCAGCAGCCTCACCTGTGGCATGCCGTGGGATGAAGGGGTGACCATCACCCCCCTCCCCGAGCCGGAAAAACCCGGGTATCTCACCGACCTTGTCAATGATGCGGTCGGCAAAGGGGCCGACGTCGTCAACCCGGGGGGTGGTTCGGTCACCGGCTCGTTCTTCTACCCGGCGCTCCTCTACCCCGTCTCGCCGGCAATGAGAGTCCACCAGGAGGAGCAGTTCGGACCGGTAGTGCCGGTGGTCCCCTATGACGACATCCGGGAGGTCATCGACTACGTCGTCTCCTCCGATTACGGCCAGCAGGCGAGCATCTTCGGGTCGTCGGCCGACGGCGTCGCAACTCTCATGGACGCACTGGTCAACCAGGTCTGCAGGATCAACATCAACAGCCAGTGCCAGCGCAGCCCCGACTCTTTCCCCTTCAACGGCCGGAAAAACTCCGCCGAAGGGACCCAGTCGGTGATCGATGCCCTGCGGATCCTCTCCATCCGGACGGTTGTCGCCGCACGGGACACGGATTCCAGCAAGGAGATCATCAACCGGATCGTGCGGGACCGGAAATCCCATTTCCTCTCCACCGACTACATTCTGTAAGAGCGACAAACTGGTCAGAGGACCGAAGGCCGGGCAGCTGGGGAACTATCCCGCTTGCCCGGCGCTTTGTCGATGAGGAGAGCCCCTCCCTTCCGGGTACAAAAAGAGGCCGGGGAGAATGCTCCCCGACCTCTTTTCATGGTCCCCTATCCCGTTCATCAGCCGGACCGGCCCGGTAATCTCCGTGGACTCAAATTCGTTTTGCATAAAATCATGCCCGGGTATAGCATAAAGAACATGCCATGACCGGTACGACGGCATCCTTCGTCACCCGGGAACGGCGCCCGAACAAGGTGGGGTCCACGTAGATGAAAAGAATCTGTGCCTGGTGCAACAAGTTCATGGGGTATATCGGGGGGACCGATGAAGGTGAGGGGCTGACAACCCACACCATCTGCGATGAATGCGCCGACAACCTGGATTTCCAGCTCGGGGTTTCCCTGCAACGATACCTGGACAGCCTGAACTTTCCGATCGCACTCGTTGACAGTGCCGGCACGGTTATCATCGAGAACATCGCTGCCAACGAATCGGCCTCGGCCGAAGTGAAGGAGCCGGACACCAGCTGGGGAGGGAAAATTTACGAATGTTCCCATGCACGCCTGCCGGAACGGTGCGACAACACTATCCACTGCAGCGGATGCACCATCCGGTTTGCCGCAACCGAGACGTACCAGACCGGGCGGGAGATCGACGCCATGCCGGCACTTGTCAACGGATGCAGTTCATCGCCGGAGCAACGGTGCGACTACCTCATCTCCACGCGCCTGGTCAACGGCGTTGTTCACCTCCGCATCGACAAGCTCTGACGTGAGCCGTTTCAGGCACGCAGAAGCTCCATCAACCGGTACCCCTCCTCGACCACCAGTCCGGACTCCCGGGCAGAATCCTCGTCATACCCCAAAACCCGGGCATTCTCCACCGTTTCCCCCCCGTAGACAATGAACGGAACCGGGTCCGACGTGTGGGTCATGCGCGCCAGCGGCGTCGGGTGATCGGGGGTGCAGAGGACCCTGTACTCCCCGAACTTCTTCATCCCCTCCAGCACCGGCCCCACGACCTGGGCGTCAAAATCCTCGATCGCCCGCAGCTTGTGCTCCAGGTTACCGCTGTGGGCAGCCTCGTCCGGGGCCTCCACGTGGAGATAGACATAATCGCACCGCTCCAGAGCCTTCAGGGCCGCCTCGGCCTTCCCGCGGTAGTTGGTATCGATGTAGCCGGTGGCACCCGGCACCTTGATGATCTCCAGCCCGGCATACACGCCGATGCCGCGCACGAGGTCCACGGCAGAGATAACCGCGCCGGTAAGGCCGAACTTCTCGGCATAGGTCTGCATGCTCGGCGCCTTCCCCTGCCCCCAGAGCCAGATGGAGTTGGCCGGGGTCTTCCCCCCCTCGAGCCGACGGCGATACTGGGGGTGGTTGTGGAACACGAGCTGGGAGGCGTTCATCAGGCTGATCAGCTTTTCCGCCCTCTCCCCCGTGGGGAGATAGTCGAGGATCGACTGGCCGGTGATGTCGTGGGGAGGAGTGGCGTTGACCTTCTCATTGCCACCCCGCCAGACGAGCAGATGGCGGTAGCTGATGCCGGGGTAGAAGTGGAACTCGTCGCTGCCCAGCTCCTTCTGCAGGGCGTCCACCAGCTCGTGCCCCTCGTCAGTGGAGATGTGGCCGGCGGAGTAATCCTTCATCAGCAGCGTGCCCGCACGGGCCTCGAGATTGACCAGGTTGATGCGGAACGCCACGTCATCGGGACCGAGCTCGATCCCCATGCTCGCAGCCTCAAGGGGAGAACGGCCCGTGTAGCAGCTGCGCGGGTCGTAGCCGAATACGGAAAGGTTGGCGACGTCGCTCCCCGGCGGATACCCCGGGGGGACGGTATTGGCGAGGCCGATCCTGCCGCACCGCGCCATGTAATCCATGTGCGGGGTGTGGGCGGCCTGCAGCGGTGTCCTGTTGTCAAGACCGGCAATTTTCTCGTCCGACATGCCGTCGCCGAGCAGCACGATGTATTTCATACACGATCCTTTCAAAAACCGGGGGGGGATGCGTCCCATTCCCCCTGGCACGGGTGATAATCTGCCGGGTCCCATCAGCCGCGGGGGTGTAATGACTGGTGGAGTTTTTTCAGCCGCTCCCGCGAAACATGCGTATAAATCTGGGTGGTTGAAAGATCCGCATGGCCGAGCATCAGTTGCACGCTGCGCAGGTCGGCGCCATGTTCCAGCAGATGGGTGGCGAAGGAGTGGCGCAGGGTGTGGGGGGAAATCGCCTTCCGTATCCCTGCCTGCAGAGCCCTCTTCTTGATGATGTTCCAGAATGCCTGGCGGCTCATCTTCCCCCCCAGGCGGCTCAGAAAGAGGACCCGGCTCTCCCCCGTCCTGTCAAGCTCACTGCGCGCCGTCTGCAGGTACTCTGCCAGCACCCTGCCTGCGGACTCTCCTATCGGCACCAGCCGCTCTTTCTCCCCCTTGCCCGATGTTACCAGGTAGCCGGCCACCAGGTTGAGATCGGTCAGGCGCAGCGACACCAGCTCGGACACCCTCAGGCCGGTAGCATAGAGGAGCTCGAGCATGGCGCGGTCCCTGACATCGATGCTGTCGTTGCCGGCAGGGACCCGGAGGAGGGCATCGACTTCCGCCTCCCCCAGTACCTGGGGCAACTTCGCCGGCAGGCGGGGAGATTCGATGACGGCGGTAGGGTTCTCGGTGGCATGCCCCTCCACCAGCAGGAAGCGGTGGAACATCCTCAGGGCGGACAGGGCCCGTGCGCGGCTGCGCGGGGCATGGCCGGCATCCCTGAGGAGCGCGATGTACGAAGCGACATGGGTCGGCCGTACCTGGCCCGGCTCACGGCACCCTTCCTGCTCCAGATAACCGAGATACCCCCCCACATCCCGACTGTATGCTTCCAGAGTATTCCTTGTCAATCCCTTCTCAACGAGGAGATAGGAGAGGAACAGGTCGAGATAGTGGTTCATGAATCAATGGCGGCAAGGAGCCTGGCCTTGATCTCGGCGAGCTTCTCCTCGTTGATGATCTTCTGCCCGAAGATGTCCCGCACGTAGAAGACGTCGGCGACCTGGTCGACCTTGGTGGAGATTTTCGCCACGCCGATATAGAGCCCCAGGTCACTGAGCGCGGCGGTTATGCTGTAGAGCAGCCCGACCTTGTCATGGGTATAGATGTCGAGGACCGTGTAATCGACCGAGACTTCGTTGTCGATCTCGACCCTGGTCGGAAACCGGGGTTTCGGCTTCTCCAGCACGGGATTCGACTTGCGCCTCTTCTCCACCAGGGCCTGCACCCTGACCTTGCCCTCCAGGACGTTGCGCATGTCCTCCTTGAGTCTGTTCCACCGGTGTGCGTCGGTAATGACGAAGCCCTGGGGGGAGTTGACCTGGAGCGTGTCCAGCGCCTTGCCGTTCTTGCTCGTGTGGATCTGGGCCCCGAGAATGTTGATGCCGTTGGCGGCCATCACCCCGGTGATCTTGGAGAAGAGCGCGGGCATGTCGCGGGTGGCGATGGTAAAGAAGGTAAAACCCAGGTCCTGCCGGTGATCCAGCTCGATGACCATGGGGTCGTGTTCCAGCCGCAGCAGCACCCTGATATGGTCGGCAAGCTCCTCGGGCCGGTTCGACAGGGTATGCCGGGTGGTCAGGGCCTTCAGTTCGTCCATGACGGCCTGGTGGGGGAGTTCGTTCTCCAGCAGGGCCATGACCCTGCGTCGCACCGCCTTGACCCGCTCGCTGCTCGCCTCGAGACGGAAGTCGCCCCGTTCCAGGACCTGGTAGGTCTTGTCGAACAGCTCCCGGAAGAGCATCTTCTTCCACTCCGTCCAGACATCGGGACCGACCCCCTTCACGTCGGCATAGGTAAGGAGGTAGAGCATCTTCAGGTTTTCGCTGCTCCCCATCTGCCGGGCAAAATCGATGATCATCCGCTCATCGTGCAGGTCGCGCCGCTGGGCGATGTGGGCGAAGAGGAGGTGCTGGCGCACCAGGAACTCCAGCCGCTCGCTGTCCTCCCGGGAGAGCCCCATTCTCCGGGCAATGGTACGACAGAGGAGAGCCCCCTTTTCCGCATGGCCTCCCCCTTCACCCTTGCCGATATCGTGGAGGAGGACCGCCAGGAGGAGCAGTTCCCGCTTTTCCACCTCCTTGGCGAGGGATGTCAGGTCCGGCAGCTCCTCGGCATGCCCACCCTGCCAGAGGTTGACAATCTCCTCCACGCAGAAGAGGAGGTGCGTATCCACGGTGAAGATGTGGTAGAGATCGTGCTGCACCTTGCAGTAGATCCGCTCGAACTCGGGGATGTAGTGATTGAGGAACTCCAGGTGGTGCATCAGCTTGAGGGTCTCGACCACCCCCTTGTCGGAGCGGAGGATCGCGAAGAACGACCCGTTCACTTCCCGGCTGCGGCGGAACTTGTCGTTGACCAGATGGAGCTTGCGCCTGATCAGGGACTTGGTATCGACGGAGAGCCGGACCCCCTGCTTCTGGGCCGCCTCGAAGATCTTCATCAGGAGCGGTGGATTGGCGTCCACGACCGACTCGTCCGGGACCACCAGCTCCCCCCTGACCACGTAGAGACCGTCACCCAGGTGCCTCCTGATGAAGTAGCCGAGGATCTTCCCCCGGCTGTCGTCCCTGCGCCGGCAGCGGGTGATGAGGGAGGCACAGAGGTGCTCGGTCCTGGTGGCCTGGAGGTAGTACTCCCGCATGAACTCCTCCACGGCAAGGGTCTTGCCATGGTCCTTGAAGCCGCGGAAAGCCGCCAGGCCGATCTGGGCTTCGAAGGTTATCTGGTCGTTCTTCCTCCCCGCCAGGTAGTGGAGCTCGTTGCGCAGCCGCCACAGGTATGACTTTGCCGCCTCGAACCCCTCCAGCTCCTCCTCCGACAGCACCCCCTTGATCACCAGTTCCCGCATGGTGGTGATCTTGTACTTGAGCTTCGCCACCCAGAGGGCGGTCTGCAGGTCGCGCAGTCCCCCCTCGCTCTCCTTGATGTTCGGTTCCAGGATGTAGACCGACGAGCCGTACTTCCCCCGCCGGGTCTCCAGTTCATGGAGCTTGTCGTTGATGAACGCATCGCTCCCCCGGGCAAGGAGCTGGCTCTGGAACGCTTTCCAGAACTCCCGGTACAGGGGTTCGCTGCCGCCGAGGAAGCGGCTGTCCAGCATGGCGGTCCGCACCGTGGAATCGCTCTTTCCCATCTCGATGCAATCCCCTACGGTCCGGACCGAATACCCCACGTCCAGGCGCATGTCCCAGAGGAAATAGAGGAGCTTCTGGGCAATCTCCTCCACGAGCTGCAGCTTCTTGCCGCCGTGGAGGAACATCAGGTCGATGTCGGAGAAGGGGTTGAGCTCGGCGCGGCCATACCCCCCCACGGCCACCAGGGTGAGATCGTCGATCTGGCCAGCCGCGTCCATGTCCTGCAGGATCGATGAGTAGAGTTTGAGGACAAGGGTATCGGTCATGGCGGTGATGGCACTGACCGTCTCGATGCCGGAGAGCCCTTCGCGGTGCCG
Source organism: uncultured Geobacter sp. (assembly GCA_937860145.1). Classification (GTDB taxonomy): domain Bacteria; phylum Desulfobacterota; class Desulfuromonadia; order Geobacterales; family DSM-12255; genus CALMBF01. Next base: position 23,912 of record CALMBF010000127.1, on the reverse strand, counting down.
CTGCTTGATAGCTTCACGGTAATGGGCGAGGAAACGCCGTGAGGCCGCAAGGTAGAGGGGTCGCTTCTCCTCGAAGGAGGCCCGCCCCGCATCGCCGACAGCCTGGGTCTCATCAGGGAAATATTTATCGATGGTATATTCCATGGCTCCTCAATCCCCTTAATGCCGCATGGCACTTCACGTCGAGACAGCTTCCCCGCTCCCGACCCAACTACTTCAGGGCGGCGATGTATGCCGAAATCCCCTCGAGAATCCCTTCGGCCACCTGGTCCTGGTACTGGGGGTCCCCGAGCCGGGTCTCTTCCTTCTCATTGCTGATGAAGGCGGTCTCCACCAGGATGCTCGGCATGGTGGCCCCGACCAGGACATAGAACGGGCCCTGCTTTACCCCCAGGTTCTTCACCGTGGGATAGTGCGCCGCCAGACGCTTGTGCAGCAGCTTCTGCACCTCCTCTGCCAGGTGGGCGGAGTCGTTCAGCTTGTAGTTGGCCATGAGGTCGAAGAGAACCGCCTGCAGGAGGCTGACCTTCTCCAGGGATGTCCCGTTCTCCCGCGCGGCAAGCTGGGCAGCCTTCTCGGTCTTCGCCAGGTTGAGATAATAGGTCTCGATTCCCGAGGCATTCCTGTTCAGCGACGCATTGGCATGGATGGAGACAAACAGGTCCGCTCCCACCTGGTTGGCAATGGCCGTCCGCTCCTGCAGCTCGATGAACACATCCGTCGAGCGGGTCATGACCACGTCGATCCCCAGCTCATCCCTGAGCTTCTTTGCCAGGGAGAGCCCCATGGCGAGGACCACATCCTTCTCCTGCATCCCCAAGGGGCCCACCGCACCCGGGTCCTTCCCCCCGTGGCCGGGATCCACGACGATGCGCCTGATCTTCCCCGGTTTCACCGCTGTCCGCACCTTCGGCCGGGGAGCCGGCTGCTCGCGGGGAGGCTCCACGACCGGCTCCTTCGGCACAACGGGAAGAAGCTCCCGGCCAACAGTCTCCACCGGAGGCACCGCAGCCTTGAGTGTAGGGGAGAGGGCGCTGATCTCGGTCGGGCGTTCCCCCTTGACATCCACGATGATCCGGAAGGGATCGGAGAAGGTGAAAATCTTGTAGTCGCGGATGTTCTCGACGTCCAGCACCACCCGCACCGTATCGGGCCGGTACTGGGCAACCCGGGCCGTCTTCAGCAGACCGTCGCCGATGGGTATATCCTTCACCCCGCTCGCCAGTCGGGCGCCGTTGATGTCGAAGTAGATGCGACTCAACACGGCGCTCCCGGGCGACTTCGCGATCTCATGCTTCTCAAAGGTGACCTCACGGTCAAGGGTAACGGCGATCCGGGTGTAGTCGGGGGTAGACCAGTGACGCAACTCCGCCACCTCGGCCGGCTTCTGGGGCTCCTTGTCGGCAACCGGCGGCGGCGGAGTTGCCCGGACCGCTTTCCTTCCGGGCCTGGCAACGTTTTTCCGCGCCGGAGAGCCCTTTGCCCGGGTGGTTTTCTTCTTTGGCGCTGATTTCTTCGCCGCGGGCGCACCATCGGTTTCAGCACGGAGAGCAGAGGGGAGTGCAAGGGTGAGGATCAGGACGAAAACAGTCAGAAGGCGACGCGACATCAGAGCATCCTCTTCAGTTCATCGAGCAGGTTGAGTGCCTCAAGGGGGGTGATGGCAGCCACGTTGATCTCCTCCAGGCGGCGCCTGAGGGGAGCGGAACCGTCATCGAACAGGGAGAGCTGGGCCGTCGGCACGGGGGGGGAAGACTTCTTCCCCTTGGCGATGCGCGGCACCCCTTCGGCGGAGAACTCACCCTTCTCCAGATTGCGCAGGATCTCCTTGGATCGCTCGATGACGGCAAGGGGGAGGCCGGCGAGCCGCGCCACCTGGATGCCGTAGGAGTGGGAGGCACCGCCGGGGACGATCTTGCGCAGGAAGATCACCTGGTCGTTCCACTCGCGCACAGCGATGTTGAAGTTCTTCACCCCTTCGCGGGTAACGGCCAGCTCGGTCATTTCGTGATAATGGGTGGCAAAGAGGGTCTTGGCCTTGTGCTCCGGGGAGTCGTGGAGGAACTCGGCGACCGCCCAGGCGATGGAGACACCGTCGAAGGTCGAGGTCCCCCGGCCGATCTCGTCGAGGATGACCAGGCTGCGGGGGGTGGCGTTCCTGAGGATGTTGGCGGTCTCGGTCATCTCCAGCATGAAGGTGGACTGGCCCCGGGCCAGGTTGTCGGAGGCGCCGACCCGGGTGAAGATCCTGTCCGTAATGCCGATGGTCGCCTCCCGTGCCGGGACGAAACTGCCGATCTGGGCCATGAGCGTGATCAGGGCGACCTGGCGCATGAAGGTGGATTTACCTGCCATGTTGGGACCGGTGATGATGAGCAGCTGGTTCTCCCTGCCGTCCAGCAGGAGGTCGTTGGCGACAAACCGCTCCCCCAGGTTGAGGGATTCCACCACGGGATGGCGGCCATCGGCAATGGAGATGACGTCGCCGTCGTTTATCTGTGGACGGCAGTAATCCGCCTCGTGGGCCAGCCGTGCCAGGGAGAGGAGGACATCCAGGGTTGCCAGCAGGTCCGCCGTCCGGGCGATCCGCCCCCCCTGCTCCGCCACCCGGCAGCGGATCTCCTGGAACAGGGAGTATTCCAGTTCGGCGATACGGTCCTCGGCCCCGAGCACCTTCTCCTCGTACTCCTTCAGCTCGGGGGTAATGAATCGCTCCGCATTGGCCAGGGTCTGGCGGCGGATATAATCGGCAGGGATGTCCCCGAGGTTGGCCTTGGTCACCTCGATGTAGTAGCCGAACACCTTATTGTAGCGGATCTTCAGGGAACCGATACCGGTGCGGGCCTTTTCCTGCGCTTCCAGCCGGGCGATGAACCCCTTCCCTTCACGGCTGATGCTGCGCAGGTCGTCCAGTTCGGTGTTGTAGCCGTCGGCGATGACCCCCCCGTCCCTCAGGACAAAGGGGGGATTTTCGGCAATTGCCTGCCGGATCAGGAGAGCGACGTCTGCCAGGGGATCGATGGCCTCCAGGGTCTCCTTCAGGAGCGGGGCGCCGCACTGTCCGGCGGCGGCGATGACGGCGGGGATCCGCTCCAGGGAGTCGCGCAGGGCGACCATGTCCTTGGCCGACGCCGATGCGAGGCTGATCCTGCCGTTGAGCCGCTCCAGGTCGTAGATCCCCTCCAGTGACGACACCATGCCGGTCCGGCGGGCAGGGTCCGCCACCAGCTCGTCCACGGCATCGTGGCGCCGGGAGATCAGCTCCACCGACATGAGCGGATAATTGATCCACTGCTTGAGCTTTCGCGCCCCCATGGGGGTGACGGTGTGGTCCATCAGGCCGAGAAGTGAGCCGCGCCGCTTGCCGTCGGCCATGGTCCTGGTCAGCTCCAGGTTGCGGCGGGTGGCATCGTCCAGCATGAGGTACTCGCGGCTCTGGTAGGTGACCAGCTCCCGCAGGTGGAGCGTCCCCCCCTTCTGGGTCTCCTTCAGGTAGTGCAGCACCGCCGCGGCAGCTGCAGCGGCCAGGTCCATGGAACCGCAGAGTGACTCGGGCGGCACCCCGAACTGGTCGTTGAACAGTCTCAGGGCGTAATCCCTGTCGTAGGCCCACTCTTCCACGAAGGTAAGGAGCGGGGTACCCTCCAGCTGCAGCGCCTTGTACAGGGCCGAATCGCGGGAGTCGGAGGGGATCAGCACCTCCCGGGGGGCGATGCATGCCGCTTCCGCCACCGCAGCCCCGCTCCCCTCCACCTCGGTGGTACGGAACTGTCCGGTGGAAAGGTCGAGGCTCGCCAGGCCGAACAGGTCGCCGCTACCGGGGACAATGGCCAGGAGGTAGTTGTTCTCCTTGGGGGAGAGGGTATCGGCATCGACAACAAGTCCGGGGGTGATGACCTTGACGACCTCCCGCCGCACGATCCCCTTGACAGCCTTGGGGTCCTCAACCTGCTCGCAGATCGCCACCTTCTCCCCGGCCTCGATCAGCCTGGCGATATAGGGGTTCGCCGAGTGGTACGGAATGCCGCAGAGGGGGACGTCGGCCCCCTCGGAGTTCTTGTTGCGCGAGGTCAGGGTGATGTCGAGGATGCGTGATGCCTTGACGGCATCGTCGAGAAACATTTCGTAGAAGTCTCCCAGACGAAAGAAGAGGATGGCATCCTGATAGCCTGACTTGATCTCCAGGTACTGGCGCATCATCGGGGTGAGTTCATTGAGTGAGGTCATGGTCGGTTCTCGTCACTACTTTCGTATCTGATGGCATAGGGGGTACGCCATGTCAGGCGGCACCGGAGCAGGGGAGGCACCTGTCCTAGGAGATGAACATGGCGTCCCCGTAGCTGTAAAAGCGGAATCCCCGCGCCACCGCCTCGGCATAGGCGTGCAGGACCTTCTCCCTGCCGGCAAAGGCCGAAACCAGCATGAGGAGCGTCGATTGCGGCAGGTGGAAATTGGTTATGAGGGCGTCCACCACCCTGAATTCATGTCCCGGGAAGATGAATATCTCCGTTTCGCCGCTGCCGGCCCGCAACACGCCGCTGCTTGCGGCATGCTCGAGCGTCCGGGTAACGGTCGTGCCAACGGCCACAACCCGCCCCCCCCGGGCACGACAGGCCTCGATGGCGGCAACGGTTTCCTCCGGCACCCGGTACCGTTCGCTGTGCATCCGGTGCTGACGGGGGTCCTCCACCCGCAGGGGCATGAACGTCCCGAGTCCGACGTGCAGGGTAACCGTCGCCGTCTCCACCCCACCGTGACGGATACGCTCCAGGAGGCCGTCGGTAAAGTGCAGCCCGGCAGTCGGTGCGGCAACAGCTCCCGGCTCGGCAGCAAAAACCGTCTGGTACCGGTCACGATCACTCTCGAGCGGAGTCCGACGGATGTAGGGAGGGAGCGGGACCTGGCCGGCACGCTCCAGCCAGGCCATGAAATCCGGGGGGGGATCAAAGGAGACCATCCGCGTCTCCCCTTCGCCCGGTTCCAGGACCGTGGCAACCACCCCTTCCGCCAGGAGGATGCGGGTCCCCGGCCGGGACGGTTTCGAAGAGCGGATAAGGGCCTCCCACCTCTCTTCCCGGCCCTCAAGGCGGCGGACCAGGAACAGCTCCACCCGGCCACCGCTCTCCTTCCGGCCGAACAGCCGCGCAGGGAGCACCCTGGTGTCGTTCAGTACCAGGAGATCGCCTGACCGGAGCAGCTCAGGCAGGGACGAAACGCGGCTCTCGCCGATCTCTCCGGAGACCCTGTCCAGGAGCATCAACCTGGCCGCATCCCTCTGGGGGAGTGGTTCGGTGGCGATCAATGCCGGGGGGAGGTCGAAATCGAAATCTTCCAGTCTCATGCTCTGCAGTTACTCTCCGCTCCCCCGTCACGACGGGCGCCATGGAGGGAGCACAAATGGGACGCGTTCAGTTTTTCAGCCGTTCGAGACGGACCCCGGGATAGTAGTAGTTGAGAATCTCCCGGTAGCTGAAGCCGTCACCGGCCCTCTGCTTTGCCCCCCACTGGCAGAGGCCGACGCCATGACCGTTACCCGCGCCGGAGAACAGTACTTCATCGCCCCGTTGGCGAATGGTGAAGCTGGTGCTTTTCAGCACCGCGTAGCCGATGGCCTTGCGGAAATTGACCGCCGAGATCTTGGCATCCCCCCGCGATGTCACCAGAAGGAGATTCTGCAGCCTCCCGCTGTCGTTCAGCCTCCCCCCCCTGATCTCCCTGATGGTGCCGAACTGATAACCGGCGTTTTTCAGCAGCGACTCTATCTTCTTCAGTCCCAGGGTCAACTCCCAGCGCGCCGGCGGGGTATTGACGCAGTATGTGCACTCCACTCCCTGCAGGTAGGGTATATCGGCGCCCCACACATTGACGGCGGCCTCGGTGTGTCCGCCGCAATTGGAATGGTAAAATGCCTGGATTATGCTGCCGGCATGGACCAGCACCTCCCCTTCGGTCTCCTTGACCGCACGTGCCGCGCGGCTGTCCTCGATATCCGCACCGTTGTACACCTGGTCCATGACACTCGATTCGAGATGGTACAGGGCATTCTTCCGGTTGTCTTTCTGGTAGATGGCGTAGGAACGGGCAATGACTGCCTGGGCCTTGACCGCCTCGATCGGCCAGAGGGAAGAGATCTCGCAATTGATCAGTCCGACAAGGTACTCCTCCAGGGGGAGTTCGTTCACCACGAGAATCCCCTTGTCCGCCGGATGCAGCTCGATGACCCCGCGATACCCCCTCCCGTTGATCCTCACGAGGGATGGTGACGCAAAGGTGAACCGGCGTGACGTGGTCCCCCCCATGACGAGGGTCCCCCCCCCCGAACGCCGGACAATACCGGGCACGTCAACGGCAAGAGCCGTCCCTTTGTCATCGGTGACGAGCATCCCATCACCGTCTACCCTGACCTCTTCCATGCCGCGGGCGATTGCCACCCGTACCGTTTCCGGCCTGTAGGCAGCGGGAGAGATGGCCGCAGCTGCCAGGGTCAGCAGAACTATAAACAAGAGTAAGCGATTAATTTTCAAGACCTTATCCTGAGGGAAAAGTTGTATAAAAATCACAAAACAGTATGGCAGTCAACAGATAATAGAAGCAAGCCCGCTTTATTGCCTCTCCCTTCCGCAGCCCACAAAAAAAGCCGCGGGGAACGACTTTTGGCAAACGATTTGCTTAATCATTATCGTAACGACTTGCGGTGAATAGGGCGGTGTGCCGCGGGAAGAAGGACTCCCAAATTAATATAAATATGCAAAAAACCTGCTACAGCCCCTGTAAGGCCGCATAAGTGAGACATGACCGGTCAGCCGGAACGATCGCATGGCAGGGACATGATGTTTTCTTCATGACACCAGATTGATGCAGCAACCAGATTAAACAGCACTAACCGTTATTTAGCACTAAATCACGTGAAATAAAGCACTAAACCCAACAGGAACAATAAATTACACTAATGGTACTGAACTCTCTCAAAGTCAAAATACTCGGTGCGGTCTGCCTCCTTATCATCGTCTTCCTGTCAGCGGCAACGTATCTGAACTTCAGGTACCAGAAACAGCTGGTGCACAAGATAACCGACAGCAATATCCACCTCCTCAACGAAACCATCAAGAGCAGCATTTCCGATGCCATGCGCACCGGCCGGTCCGATGAAGTCCGGTCCATACTTACCCGGCTCAACGCATCAGGCCACATAACCTCCATACGGATCCTCGACCCGGAGGGGGTTGTCCTCAACTCGGCCAACGCAGCTGAGATCGGCACGACAATCCCCAAGGAAGACCTGTCGGTCATAAAGCGCGGCGACTCCAGGATTCTCGACAACCTGAAAACATTCACCTCCATCTCCCTTATCAAGAACAGTCCGGCATGCCACGGCTGTCACAACCCCTCCTCCGAGGTTCTCGGCATCCTGCAGGTCAACATCTCCATCGAGCACCTGCGCAGCTACATGGAATCGATGAGGAACAACGAAATCGGCTCCACCGTCTCCATCATCCTGCTGATCATCATCACCATCTCGATCTTTCTCTATGTATTCGTGGACAAACCGATCAGGAGACTGATCCAGTCGATGCAGAGGGTCGAACAGGGCGATTTTCACACGGAGATAAACATTACCAGCAGCACGGAGATGAATCTTCTCAGCAGCCACTTCAACCACATGGTGACCCGACTCAACGAGGTCATGGACACCGCCATTGCCCATGAACGCGAGCTGGTCATCGCCCAGGGGAAACTGGCACACCACCGGGAAGTTCACCAGCTCAACCAGAAGCTCGAAGCCCAGATCAATGAAATCGAAGCGCTCAACATCACCCTGGAAGAGCGGATCGAGGAGATTGAAGAGGCTAACTATAAGATCGCCGACCTTGCCGGTGAACTGGAAGACAAGAACACCAACCTGGAAAAGGTCGTTGCCAGGCTCTCGACTCTCTACAAGGTCGGCCTTGCCATCAACTCCAACATGGAGAGCGAAAACATCTTCCGCCTCATCGTCGACACGACAACGGATACGCTCCATGCCGACATCGGCTACATCATCATTCACGACAAGAAGAAAAACGCCCTGCGGGTCGACACCCTTGTCGGCCACAACGATCTGCCGACCGGGGAGATCTACCTCCCCATCAAGTCCACCAGCGTCTCCGGCTGGGTACTCAGCAATGCCAAACCGCTGCTCATCTCCGACATTAACGATGCGCCCCAGTTCGACAGGTTCAGCGCACTCGGTTACGAGCGCAAGACCCTCATCTGCGCCCCCCTCATCGTCAAGGACGAAGTGATCGGCACGATTACCGTTGTCAACAAGAACGATGGTTCGACCTATACCAATGAAGACCTGGGCCTGCTGACCACCATTGCCGCCCAGGCAAGCATCGCCATCAAGAATGCCATGATGTACGAGGAGCAGCAGAAAACCTACCTCAACACCATTCACGCCCTCGTCTCCGCAATCGAAGCGAGCGACAGCTATACCCGCGGCCACTCCGAACGTGTCACCCGTTACAGCCTCGCCATCGCGAAAAAGCTCGGGCTCTCCGCCGAACGGCTCAAGATCATGGAACGGGCGGCCATCCTGCACGATATCGGCAAGATCGGCATTAACGTCTCCCTGCTCCACAAGGTCGGGAAACTCACCCCGGAAGATGTGCTCGATCTCCAGCAGCATCCCCTCATCGGCATCAAGATACTCGAGCCGATTGAATTCCTCAGCGATGTCCGCACCTGCATCGGCCAGCACCACGAGCGTTTTGACGGCAAGGGCTATCCGAACGGGCTGGCAGGAGAAGAACTGCTCCTCGAATCACGGATCCTCGCCATCGCCGACTCCTTCGACGCCATGACCTCCGACCGTCCCTACCGCAAGGCCCTGCACGTGGAAGTGGCCATCAAGGAGCTCATCGACTTTTCCGGCACACAGTTTGACCCGTCCATTGTGCCGCACTTTGTCGAACTGCTCCGGCAGGGAGAATTCTTCTTCCAGGGGGGGGAGCAGCAGGTCGCGCAGCAGGCAATCGCGGCAGCCTGACCAGTCCGATTGCCTGTTGCAGAAATTGATGTTATAACCCTTCCATGACCCCCCACGCATCGACCAGCATACCCGCCAGACCACTTCTCGACATCAAAGACCTTTCCGTACATTACCCGGGGACTGCGGACAGACCCTTCAAGGCCGTCGACTCCCTCTCATTCTCCATAGGGACAGGGGAAACCGTCGCCCTCGTCGGCGAATCGGGGTGCGGCAAGAGCACCACGGCCCTCGCCATCATGCGCCTGCTGCGGAAACCGGCAGCCATATCGGGGGGAGAGATACTCTTCGACGGCCAAGACCTCCTCACTCTGCCCGAAGGGGAGATGCAACTCCTGCGCGGCGGCGCGGTTTCCATGATTTTCCAGGAGCCCATGACGTCCCTCAACCCGGTGCTCAAGATCGGGTTTCAGATAGCCGAGGGGATCCTGCGGCACAAAACCATCTCCAAGACCGCAGCTACCCAGGAAGCAGTGCGTCTCCTCACCCAGGTCGGCATCCCCTTAGCAAACGATCGGTACCATGCCTACCCCCATCAGTTGTCCGGCGGCATGAAGCAGCGTGTCATGATCGCAATGGCACTGGCATGCAGACCGATGCTGCTCATAGCGGATGAACCGACAACAGCCCTGGATGTGACGATCCAGGCTGAGATCCTCGAACTCATCGACCGGTTGAAATCTGAACTGGAGATGAGCCTCCTCCTCATCACCCATAATCTGGGTATCGTGGCGGAAAGAGCAGACCGTACGGTCGTCATGTACGGAGGAAGGGCTGTTGAATCTGCCCGGACCGACAGACTTCTGGAAGCGCCTCTCCATCCCTACACCAGGGGGTTGCTGGCTTCATTGCCTCAAAACAGCACGCCCCGTTCGCTCCTGCCAACCATGAGCGCCGGAGGAGGCGAATCTGTCTCCGGGGAGCTCGGCTGCCTGTTCTCGGCCCGCTGTCCGTACCGTGAGAGCGATTGCATTGCTGCCTCCCCCGAGTTTGTGGAGGCGGAACCCGGCCATTACGTGGCGTGCTGGAGGACGAAGCGCCAATGACCGCACCCGCCCAGCCCATTATCGAAATCCGCGGCCTGCGGAAACAGTTCACCCACAAACCCTCTCCCTTTCTTCCGGGGCAGACGGTTACCGCTGTCGACAGGGTCGACCTTGTCATCACCCCCGGTGAGACCGTCGGGCTGGCAGGCGAATCGGGGTGCGGCAAATCGACTCTTGCCCGCATGGTCATGGGGCTTACCACTCCGACTGCGGGGGAGATACTCTTCCGGGGTAAGCAACTGGACGCTCTCCGGGGGGACGACCTGACAGAGTTCAGAAAAAGCGTGCAGATGATTTTTCAGGATCCGTTTTCGTCCCTCAATCCGCGCATGAGGGTCGGAGAGATCATCGCCGAACCGCTCAGGATACACCGCCTGGTACCACGCGAGGACGCGCGGGAGACGGTACACGGCCTGATGGAAAGGGTCGGCATCTCCCCGGACCTCTACGACCGATACCCCCACGAGTTCTCCGGCGGACAACGCCAGCGGATCGGTATCGCCAGGGCGCTCGCCGTCAGCCCCCAGGTAGTGATTGCCGACGAACCGCTCTCCGCGCTGGACATCTCGATCCAGGCGCAGATCATGAATCTCCTCCTTGAGTTGCAGAAAAGCCTTGGTCTCGCCTATCTGCTCATCTCCCACGATCTCGCCGTCATACGACACCTGAGCGACCGGGTGGCCATCATGTATCTTGGCAACATCGTCGAGGAGAGTGAAAGCGAGAAGATTTTCACCAACTGCCGGCATCCATACACGGAAGCCCTTCTGTCCGCCATCCCCGGCCTGGTCCGCACGGGGAGCAGACAGACGCGCCGGGACAGCGACAACGCCGCCCCGGCGGCGGGGATCGGCTGCAGGTTCCGGACGCGCTGTCCCTACAGCAAAGAGCTCTGTCACACGACCGAGCCCCCCCTCGAAGAGAAGACGCCCGGGCATAAGGCGGCATGCCACTTCAGCCACGATCTGTACGGCCGTTAGGACCGTGTCGCGGCAACGGAGGCAAAACTCCTTGACAATCGGGTGGCCCGGGTCAATAATTTTTTGCCTCACATTCTGGTGCGTTCAGGAGAATTGCCATGCAGATCACAAGTGATTTCCTCATTCTCGGCAGTGGTATCGCCGGGCTTTCATTCGCCCTCAAGGCCGCAGACCACGGAACGGTCGCTATCATTACCAAACGGGAAGTAACCGAATCGGCAACCAACTACGCCCAGGGGGGGATAGCCTCGGTCTTTTCCCAGGAAGACACGTTCGATGCCCACGTCAACGATACCCTGGTAGCAGGTGCGGGAATCTGTCACGAAGATGTCGTCCGGATGGTCGTGGAGGAAGGTCCCCAGACCATCAAGAGTCTCATCGAGTGGGGGGTCAAATTCACCACCAGCGGAGACGCTTATGACCTCACCAGGGAGGGTGGTCACAGCCAGCGCCGTATCCTCCACTCCGATGATGTCACCGGCCGGGAAATCGAACGCGCCCTTGTTACGGCCGCCAGGAACCACCCCAACATAACCATCTACGAGCATCACATCGCCATCGACCTGATCACCGAAGCAAAGATTACCCGCAAACGACTCAACCCGAACCGCTGCCTCGGCGCCTACGTCCTTTCCATCGAAACAGAGAAAATCATAACCTGCACCGCCAAGATCACCCTTCTCGCAACCGGTGGCGCGGGCAAGGTCTATCTCTACACCTGCAACCCGGACGTTGCAACCGGAGACGGTGTCGCCATGGCGTATCGGGGGGGGGCCAATATTGCCAACATGGAGTTCATGCAGTTCCACCCCACCACGCTCTACCACCCCAATGCCAAATCGTTCCTCATCTCCGAAGCCGTGAGGGGGGAAGGTGCCATCCTGAGACGGCGTGACGGCACCGCATTCATGGAGAAGTATCACCATCTCAAGGATCTTGCCCCCCGTGACATTGTCGCCCGTGCCATTGACAACGAGATGAAGACCTATGGCGACGATTGCGCCTACCTGGACATCACCCACAAGGACCCCGACTATGTCCGCACCCGGTTCCCCAACATCTACCAGACCTGTCTCGACTACGGGCTGGACATGACCCGGGAGCCATTGCCGGTCGTCCCGGCCGCACACTACCTCTGCGGCGGCGTCGCGGTCGATGCCAACGCCGAAACCAATATCAGGCACCTCTATGCCATCGGCGAAGTCGCCTTTACCGGCCTGCACGGAGCCAACCGACTTGCCAGCAACTCCCTGCTCGAGGCCGCGGTGTATGCTGGCCGCGCCTACACCCACGCCATCGGGGAACTCTCCAACGGGAACTTCGAATTTCCTCCCGTCCCGGAATGGGACTCGGGCACGGCCACCAACAGCGACGAGATGGTCGTCGTGTCCCAGAATTGGGACGAGATCAGGCGCTTCATGTGGAACTACGTGGGCATCGTCCGCTCCAACAAGCGCCTGGAACGCGCCCTGAGGAGAATCAGGCTGATACAGGAAGAGATCGAGGATTACTACTGGGATTTCAACATCACGTCCGACCTGATCGAACTGAGGAACATCGCCACCGTGGCCGAACTGATCGTGCTCTGTGCAAAACAACGCAAGGAATCACGCGGACTCCACTACAACATCGACTATCCCGAACGTGACGACGTGCACTGGAAAAAGGATACCTATGTCAGAAAACAGTTCTAATCAGCAGGCATCCATCGACAGCTACCGACAGGAGATCGACAGCCTCGACAGCGAACTGCTCAGGATATTCAACCGCCGGGCCACGCTGGCGCTGCAGATCGGCCAGATAAAGAAAACCCGGGGGCTCCCCGTGTATGATCCCTCCCGGGAAAAGAAGATATTCGAGCGGATGAAGAGCAACAATACCGGACCACTGGATGACGGGGCCGTTGTCAGGCTTTTCGAGCGGGTCATCGACGAATCGAGACGCCTCGAAAGAATCATGACCCACCCCGAAGAACCTGCCGTCAAGGAGCCATAGCAATGCTTATCATCATGAAGAAAGCCGCGAAGGAAGAAGAACTGGTCAGCGTGAAGGAATACCTCATCGACCGTGATTTCGACATACACCAGTCAACCGGTGCCAACAGGACGATTATCGGCGTTATCGGCGAAACCGGACGACTGGATACGCAGACCCTGGAACAGATGCCCGGAGTTCTGCAGGTCATCAGGATTGCCAAGGAAGAGTGAGGACACCCACATCCTCCGACAAAAAAAGACCTCCGGGCATGGTGCCCGGAGGTCTTTTTTTATTCTGCACTAAAGCCTGTTACGGCTTGGCCGATTCGTCGATCAGGTAATTCATGAGATTGACCACCTGCTTGACTTCGTCTCGGCTCATGTTGGACTTGGGCTTACGGAGCATTTTAATGCCATAGGCCTTGGTCGCCTGTTTGTCGAACGGTTGCCCGGTAACCGGAGCGATGCCGGTCTGTATGGCAATGACCGTCCTTTCCATGGTGTGGCACTGGATACACTTGACCTTCATGATTTCGTATGCCCCTTTCAAGTCACTGGGGATCTGCGAAGCATCGAAATTCATTTTGTCACCCTTACCCACCACCTTGATTTTTGCGACTGCAGGGGTGGCGGCAAACGCCATCAGGATCAGAAGAACCATCATCTTTGTCAATCTCATCATTTTGATCTCCCTTGTAAAGTGAATAGGCTTCCCTATCTAAAAAGCAACTCTTATGCCAAGCAAAGCAAGGTTACTGTGAGCTCCGTCGGTCGTTACATGCTGGTACTCGCAGGTAACCTTGGTGTTTTGAATAGGCGCATATGAAATAGCCGGGATGTATCGCTTGATGACCGGACCATCACCCGACTCATGGTACTCGTAGCGGAACAACGCAAGCAGATCGGGGGTAAGCATGTAGTCAGCCTCGGCGACATAGGCATCCGTCATCCTCCGGACATGGGATGCGAAATCGGGATTCTTGTCCTGCCCCTTCGCCCAGGCAAGCTTCAGCCTGAGGCTCTTGACCATGAAATCCAGGTCGACCCCTGTCCGGTAAAAGTTATTACGCTCATTTGAGGCAAGGTCGCCTGAATTGCGGCCACTATAGCCATAGGCGCCGACCACCAGGTACATGTAGTCAAAAATACTCTCGTTGTCCAGATCGAGTTCCGGCTCCCGGGCGTGGAAGTCGGAGCCGCCGATCTTCAAGGAGATGTGACCGTACCCTTCGTTGGTATCCTGCCCATTACGGTCCACTACCCCGGCAGCGAGATACAACCGGTTGAAAAGCACGGCATTCGCCTCGATCGCGTCCTCGGGGGAGTCGGAGGTGAATTTTGAAGAACCGACACGATAGCTCGTGGTAACCAGATCCGAAATGCCGGTCTTGTTGGTCTTTTTCCAGAGGGAGAGCTGGGGCCGGAAACGACCTACCTTGAAGTTTACCGGCGTACCGAACGTGTTTCGCCATACAAGGTAGAACTCCTCCAGATCCTTTGCGTAGGGGGAGTCGCTGTTGATCGGAGTATTGCTCAGTGCCGGATTGAAAGCCCCTTCGGCGAACAGGTTGTATTTAACGAAAAAACCCAGCTTATCCCGTATCACCCCTCCCGAAAGGAGCGACAGGGCCCGGGTCGAGAGGTCAAGCTTGTCATAGGGTGCGTCATCGTTATAGGAGGCGTTCAAGGTCCCGGAGAGGGAAAGGGGGACCGTCTGGGGGAGCCCGGCCAGCCAGAGCGGTTCGCTCTTGGGAGTGGCCCCGCCCATGGTCGGCATCTCACCCTTCGACCCGTTGGGAAGGGCCGAGCTTTCCTTCAGCTTGGCAAGAAGGGCGGGATCACCCTCTCCCCTTATCTCGGGCTTGGCTCCCCCGTTCCCCCCCTTGTCATCCTTTTTTTGCTTGGCCCAGACGAAGCCGTTTTTCAGAAACACGTCACCATACTCATTCAGTTCGGGGAAAATGGTATGGCAGGTGGCGCACTCCGTGTTGTGCTCCCGGCTGAAGGCGGGGATGGCATGGGCCTTTGTCAAGGAGCCCATGACAAGGGTG
Organism: uncultured Geobacter sp.; assembly: GCA_937860145.1. GTDB lineage: Bacteria > Desulfobacterota > Desulfuromonadia > Geobacterales > DSM-12255 > CALMBF01. Next base: position 8,831 of record CALMBF010000127.1, on the reverse strand, counting down.
ACACAAAGAACTATCAGGCAATGCTTGTATGTTTGCATATCTGCTCCTTCAGATGCTCTACCTGCGCAGGTAATGGCACAACAGGGTACTATTCGCCGGGGCGTTTCACTTTGTCAGCCAGGACGAGGGCTGTCCTGTCCTTGCCGTAGAGCCACTTGATGGCCGCGTCAGCCTGGTGCTGGGGGATGCGTGCCTTGACAGCGGTATTGGCCACTCCGTTGACTGTCTCCAAGGTGGTGGCATCAGTCGTAACCAGCCACTGGATGGCATCGGCAACATTGGTCTGCCCCTGGGCCTGCATGAGCCAGGCAATGGAATCGTAAATCAGACGCTTGGCATAGAGGGGACGGTGGGTGTACGCCCCCGGCTCGTTGGCCAGCAGGCTGTTGTTAAACGAAGCACCCATAGTGTTCGGTCCGGTACCAAGACCCATGTAGTCCCATTTCGAGGTGGAACGGGCCTTGTTGGTGGTTGCGTTGAACGGTTGAGTCGGATCGACCGGTACGTTCCGCACCAGGCGAAGGAACTTGTTCAGGGCCGTAAGCGCGGAGATGTACCCCTCCTTGTACCCTGTCAGGTCGCTGGCGGTCATGGACTTGGTACCGGATCCGGCATGGCAGCTGTAGTTGGCGCAGGACCGGCTGACAACATCGCCGATGACCAGTGAGGCGGGGCTGCTGGAACTGACACTGTAGACCTGGGACCAGGTACGGTTTGCGGTATAGAGGGTGAAAGCCGCACCATGCTCGACCGGCAGGAAATGGTGGGACTGGGCGGGAACCGCCGTATCCATGTGACAGCGGATACAGGGACCGCGGTCGGTGCCGCCGCTACTGTCCTCATGGTGGGTTACGGAACCCTTGCCGGTCGTATAATCGAGGCCGGGGAATTCATAGCCGATTTTGGCGGTCAGCAGCCCGGCACCGGCAAAGTCATGGGCGCTGGGGCTGGCTGAATTACTGAAATCAAGCCCCTTGGCTGCCAACTGTTTAATGTTTTCTCCAATTCCCCGGCCAGAATGACACGGGATACAGCGGTTTGATGAACCAAGGTCAGGAAAAGTGACCGGGTTATTGATCAACTTCACCGACTGGGTAACGTCAAAGCCTGGCAAGGCCCTGGTCGCTCCTGAAAAATTGAAATAGAGGGTCACGGGCGGGACAGTCCGGCGAGCAAAGCTGTAGTCCAGGTGGCAGGCGGTGCAGTCGGTAACCTCCTTGGTCGTATCGACGTAAGGTCCGCCCAGATTATTGCCGAACGGTTTTACATAAAGGAAACCGGAAGACTGGATGAAATTCACGTACCCTGTTGTCGTATGGCAACGGACGCAGACGGGAGTGTATTCCACCCCCAGGTAGATGTTGGAATTACCGGAAGCAGTGGGTGGACTGGAGTTGGTGTAGGCAAGATTGGCCGGACGATCAGTACCGAACATCTTGAAGTCGCGGCTCGTCCTCGTACCGGAAAGGGTATCGCCATGTCCCGACTCGGCCCATGCCCGCTCATAATCAAAGGATGACGAGGGATCGTGGGGGTTGTGGCAGGAGCGGCACTTCCCGGCAGTCTGACCGCTGACGTAGCTTGCCCTGTCCCGATTCGAGAAACGGGTGGCATGGGAGGACATGGCACCGAAATGCTGGGGAGAACGGGCAACCATCCTGTCCGTCGGATGGTCGAGCCCATGGCATTTCGAGCACCTCTCCGGGGAGTTCTTTGCCGAAGGGACACTGCTGCCATGACAGTCGCCGCACTTGTTCCCGCCGTTGTGGGAGGAATCGTGACAATCGGCACATCCTGCAGCGTTCATCTTGTAGTGGATTGAAGCCTTCCACTCATCCGCGATGTTCTTGCCGGTTACTTTCGAAAAGGAAATGGCATGACAACCGTCCACAAGACAGGCCTGTGACTTGGCAACTCCCCCGACCTGTGTCGAGCTTCCCGACACACCGCCGCCACAACCGTTAAGGAGTGCCCCGATTCCCAGTAGCAAGAGTGCACAATGTATGGTTTTCATCTCTAAACCCCCGTTAGGTCAGCTGTGAGAGGTGCGATTCCTAGAATTGCATCAGAACTGCGACATAAAGATCGTCCGTCCCTACATTTAACGTGGCATCATAATTCATTTTTCACCCGAGGGCAAGACGTTAATAGAATCGTTTTATGTGAGTTTGCTTACGAAATGATGCGGACTCCCCCGGGGCAGCATCCCCCGCAGCCGTCCAGCCATCGGCTCACCGGCCTCTCAATCCTTGCAATAGTGTCCCGTGGATGTATTATAGGGACGTCATCAGCACACACCACCCAAGGAGCAGCTGCCATGTGCAAGAAGCTTTTCATCGCCGCCACCGGCCAGAACTGCGGGAAAACCACCATGAGCGTCTCCCTCATGCACCTGGCGAGGAAAAAGTATGCTCGTGTCGGCTTCATCAAGCCGATTGGACCCAAGATAGAACTGTTCGGCAACAGAATGGTGGATATGGACGCGGCCCTCATGGCCAAGGCCTATGGCATGGAGGAGGACATCGAGCTCATGTCCCCCGTGGCACTCCACAAGAACTTCACCAAGGAGTTCCTGGCCGGCAAAATCGACCCCCGGCGGCTTGAGGACTCGGTGGTTGACTCTGTCCGGCAACTGGAGCGCAAGTACGATTTCCTCATCATCGAGGGGGCTGGCCATGCAGGGGTCGGCTCGATCATCGGCCTTAACAACGCCAGGGTCGCCCACCTCGTAGGAGCGCCGATCATTATCGTTACCGGGAGCGGCATCGGCAGCGTGGTCGATTCCCTCAGGCTCAACATGGCCCTGTTCGAAAAGGAGCGGGCCGATGTGCGGATGGCGGTGATCAACAAGGTCCGCCATGACAAGCGCACCCAGATCATCGACCTCATCGACCAGGCCTTTGCAGAGTCCCCGATCAGAATAACCGGTGGATTCAACTACTCCCCCATTCTCGCCGACCCTACCCTGGGACACATCTCCCGGCTCCTCGAACTTCCTCTCCGTGCCACCACAACCGAGCGGAGCAGGATCATCCATAACATCCAGCTGGGGGCAGCCTCTTCCCAGCGGGTCGTGGACAGCCTGCTGGATTCGACCCTCCTGGTGGTAACCGGCTCGCGGGACGAACTGCTCGTCACCATCTCCTCCCTCTACCACATCCCGGAATTCAGGGAGAAGATCGCCGGCCTCGTCATTACCGGCCAGACCCCGGTATCGAACATCAGCCAGCAGATCGTCGAGGACAGCGGCATCCCCTACATCCGCATCAACAGGACTACGGCGGACGTCTACACGGCCCTGAAGGATGACGTTGCCAAGATCACCGTGGAAGACGAGGAGAAACTCAACTGGATCAAGGCCCACGCGGAACAGGAGATCGACTTCGACGCCATCGACGCGACCCTGTGACCGAGCTTTTTTTCCGCAATAAAAAAGCCCGACCGGAATCCGGTCGGGCTTTTTTGTCCGAGACAGTGTGACGATCAGTACGCTTGCTTGTTGCCGAGTACATCCTCGCTGGTCACCGGGGCACGGAACACACGATAGACCCAGATCTTGTACGCGATGACAATGGGGACCACCACGAGGGCCACGCCGGTCATCAGCTTCAGGGTGAGCGGGCTGGATGACGAGTTGAAGATGGTCAGGTTTGAGGCCGGGTCGATGTTTGAGGGGAGCAGGTTGGGGAAGAGTCCCGTTACCCCGGTAGCCACGACAAACAGCACCGTCAGGCAGGAGAAGGTGAAGGCTTTTCCCGACTCCCCCTTGCCGGCGTAGACCTTGACGAGCACCAGGGATACCACGGCCACGAGGGGCACGATCAACAGCACCGGCAGCTTGAGATAATTGTCGTAGAGCCTGGTGGCCGGATAGGTATAGCCGAGGAAGATGACCGCCACTACAAGCAGAGCCGGCCAGACCTTGTTTGCCAGGGCATTGGCACGACCGCTCAGCTCCCCGACCGTCTTGATGGCAATGTAGAGCGCTCCGTGCACGGCGAAGAGGAGGACGAAGAGGAGACCGGTCACCAGTCCATAGGGGTTGAGGAGACCGATCAGGCTCCCCTCGTAACTGAACTGGAGCGCGGTGAAATCGTTGCGCATGGGGATCCCTTCGAAGATGTTGCCGAAGGCAACGCCGAAGAGGAGGGCGGGCAGGAAACTGGAGACGATGATCGCCTTGTCCCAGGTGCTCTTCCAGGCGGCACTGTCCAGCTTTCCCCTGAACTCGAAGGAGACCCCCCTGACGATGAGGGCAAAAAGAAGCAGGATCAGGGCAGAGTAGAGATTGCTGAACATCAGCGCATAGGTCGTGGGAAAGGCGGCGAACGTGGCACCACCTGCGGTAAGGAGCCAGACTTCGTTGCCGTCCCATACCGGACCGATCGCATTGATAAGGATCCGTTTTTCCGTGTCGGTCCTGGCAATGAACCCGGAGAGGAAGCCTGTCCCGAGAACGAAACCGTCAAGCATGAAGTAGACACCCCAGAGGACACTCCAGAGAACAAACCAGGTAACCTGGAAAATGGCTGCATCCATCGCTTATACCCTCCCCTGAACGGAAATAATGGTCCCGAGATCGTTGTCGGGTCCCTTTTTCGCATATTTTGCCAGCAGGTAGATATCCACAACCCCGAGCAGCCCGTAGAGCACGGTGAAGCCGAGCAGGGAGAGAAGCACCTGGGTCGAGGTGATCGACTTGGATACGGCATCGGAGGTCTTGAGCACCCCGTAGACTATCCAGGGCTGGCGCCCCAGCTCTGCCACGAGCCACCCGACCTGCTGGGCCAGGTAGGGTACCGGTATGGCCAGGACCATCAGGTTGAGGAACAGCCTGTTATCAACGAAATTCGCTCTCCGGGAGAGGAAGATGGCGAGCAGGCTTGCCAGGATCATGAACGTACCGATCCCCACCATGATGCGGAAACTGAGAAACGTGGGGGTAACCGGCGGCCTCATCTCCCGGGGGAAGTCCTTCAGCCCCTTGATCTCGGCATCGGTGTCGTGGAAGGCGAGAAAGCTGAGCATGCCAGGTATTTTCAAGGCTTCCACGGCATTGCACTCCTTGGAGGCATCGGGCACCAGCAGCAGGCACATCTCCGCATTCTTCTTGGTCTCCCAGATCGATTCCATGGCGGCGAATTTGCTCGGCTGGGTTTTGGCGATCTCCACCGCGTGGAAATCGCCGGTCACCCCCACGATCAGGGAGGCGACGAAGCCCCAGACTGCCGCCATCCTGAATGAGCGGGTGAAGAAATCGACCTCGTTCTTGCGCAGCAGATGCCAGGCCGAGACCCCCATCAGCAGGAAAGCGGCCAGTGCGTAGCCGGACATGAGCGTATGGGAATATTTGATCCAGCCATAGGGATTGGTGACAACCGCGATGAAGTCGGTCATCTCTGCCCGGCCGTTACGGATGACATAGCCGACCGGCTTCTGCATCCAGGCATTGGCCAGGAGGATGAAGAGCGCGGAAAGATTGGTGCCGATGGCAGCCAGCCAGATCGTCAGGGCATGCACCTTCTTGGAGACCTTGTTCCACCCGAAGATCCAGACGCCGATGAAGACCGACTCGAGGAAGAAGGTCACCGTTGCCTCGATCGCCAGGGGAGCGCCGAATATGTCGCCGACGTACCGGGAGTACTCCGCCCAGTTGAGGCCGAACTGGAACTCCATGGTGATACCGGTCACGACCCCCAGGGCAAAATTGATCAGAAACAGCTTGCCCCAGAACTTGGTCATGCGCAGCCACGTCTCGTCACCCGTTGTCACATACTTGGTCTCCATCCAGGCTGTCATGATGGACAGTCCCAGGGTGAGCGGCACGAATATCCAGTGAAACATGCATGTGGCCGCAAACTGAAGCTGGCTCAGCGATACTACATCCATAACTTCTCCTCCTCTCAGATTGTTAAATATCCCTAACAGGACCTAATCACTCTCATTAACGGGCAAAAAAAAGGTGCTACAGCGACTTCTTCCCTTTTGCCAGATCCTCCAGGGTCACGCCGTCGAGGATGGCGGCAATCTCCTCCTGGATTCTTCTCCAGACGGGGTGGACGGTGCACTCGCTCGTCCTGCCACAGTTCCCCTCATCCGACAGGCAGCGGTTGGGGATGATCGGCCCTTCCACTGCTTCGACCACCTGGCGCAGGGTAATCTTCGCTGCCGGCCTCCCCAGGAGAAAGCCCCCACCCGTGCCGCGGAACGAATTCACCAGGCCGAGTTTGGCGAAACTCTGGAAAATCTTTGCTAGGAACGTCTGGGGCACGCCGGTAGCCTCTGCCACTTCACTCACCAGGATGACCTTCCCCGGCGACTGCTTGGCCAGATATACTATGCCGCGGATTGCATATTCACCTTTGCGGGTCAACTCCATCATAACATAAGCCCTTTAAGACCGTTTTTGTCTTTTTTACCCGATTACTTCGGCCTTGTCAAGTGTATTTCAGCAGATTTAATTTTGCATCGGCCAGACCTGCCTCCCCCCCCCCGGAGATGCCGGCACTGGAGGATCCGCTTTTCCCGCTGATCCAAGAGGATGCGTCATAGCCACGTGCCACCCCGATTCGGCAGCATTGTCACCGTTACTGACAAAAATTTCTAACCATCGGATGAAAAATCTGTTATGATGTGTCGTTACACTTTTCCATAATGTTCTCTACAGGAAGCCAGAATGATCAAGACCAACAACCTCAAAATCAAAAGCATTACCCCGATCATTGCCCCTGCCGACCTCAGGCAGGTTTTCCCGATGAATGAGGGGGGGAGCGAATTCATCACCTCCAGTCGCGAACAGATCAAGAAGATCCTGCGCGGCGAGGATCCGCGCCTGATGATGGTCGTCGGCCCCTGCTCGATCCATGACACGAAAGGTGCCATCGAGTACGCGGAGCGCCTGTCAGCCCTTGCCACCGAACTGTCCGACCAGCTCTTCATCATCATGAGGGTCTACTTTGAAAAGCCGCGGACAACCGTCGGCTGGAAGGGGCTCATCAACGATCCCGACATGGACGGTACTCACAAGATCTCCAAGGGACTCGGCATCGCCAGGGGGCTCCTCTGCAAGATGACCGAACTGAGACTTCCCGTGGCCAACGAGATGCTTGACCCCATCACCCCCGAATACCTGGCCGACATGATCTGCTGGGGGGCGATCGGTGCCCGCACCACCGAGTCCCAGACCCACAGGGAACTGGCCAGTGGCCTCTCCTTCCCTATCGGCTTCAAGAACGGCACCGACGGTAACCTGCAGATAGCCCTCGATGCCATGGTATCGGCCAAAGCCCCCCACAGCTTCCTCGGCATCAACCGTGACGGGCTGACATCCATCGTCCAGACCACGGGCAACCCCGATGTGCACATAGTCCTGCGCGGCAGCGGCAAGAAGCCGAACTACTACCCCGAGGACATCCTGAAGACGGAAGAGATGCTCGCCAAGAGCGGACTCCTCCCCACCATCATGGTCGACTGCAGCCATGGCAACTCGGAGAAGAACCACGAGAAGCAGCCGGCCGTCCTCGAAGCGGTCATTGACCAGATCGAGGCGGGCAACCGCTCCATCTCGGGGGTCATGATCGAAAGCTACCTGGAAAGCGGCAACCAGTCGATTCCGGCAGACCACTCCAAGCTGAAGTACGGCGTATCCATCACTGATAAATGCATCGACTGGGCAACAACGGAAAGGATCCTGCGTGCATCGCACGCACGGTTGAAAAAATGCGGAGGGCGCAAGCTCGCCTGAAACGGAGACATCTCATGGCAAAGTGTGAACTGATCGAGAAGTGCATTTTCTTTAACGACCAGATGCCGAACATGCCGTCCACGGCTGCGGTCTACAAGAAGATCTACTGTGAGCAGGATTTTGACAACTGTGCCCGCTACATGGTCGTCAAGGCTATCGGCAGGGGCAATGTGCCGAACGATCTCTTCCCCAACCAGAAAGAGCGGGCGGAAAGCATCATCAAGGGGAGCGGCAACTAGTCACCGATCCGGCTTCGTCTCCTGGCGCTGGATGTAAGACCGGCCGCCAGGAGACGAAACAGCTTGCCGGCCCGGTATCGGGTCATTGCAAGGTAATCTCTTCCGCTATGCCTTTCCTGGCCCTGACGACCTGCGCCACCCTGGCCCAGGAGACCAGATCTTCGGCATTGTGCCGGCGCAACAGCCTCTTCACCTCCGAGCCGACATCCCCGACCTGTCCGTAGACATCCTGGTTGACCTCGAGGAAGACCCTCCCCTCCCCCGTGACCGCGACCTTTACCGGCTGATAGACAATCTCACCGGGCATCGCGATGGTCACGGAACGGAACAGGTCATCCATATGTTCCGGCAGCACCCTGATGCAGCCGTGACTGCTGTAACTGTTTATCGAGGTCGGCTTCGTGGTCCCGTGGATCATGATACCTGCCAGGGAAGTCTTGATGGCATGTCTCCCCAGCGGGTTGCGGGGTCCGGGGGGGACCGACGCCACCACCTCGTCGCCCTGGGCTTTCATCTCTTTGCGGATGGAGAGGGGTACCGTCCAGGTCGGGTTCTCCTGCTTCGCCACAACCCTGAACCTCCCCGTCGGTGTCCGCCAGACGCCACTCTCCGTCCTCCGCGCCATCCCCACGGCAACCGGGTACGTGGCAGCCAGGCGCCCCCTCTTGAAGAGGTAGAGGCTCTTTTCCGGGATATTGACGACGATTCCGTTGGCCAAGGCTTTGGGCACTATCCTGCGGTTGTTGTATCTGAGCCTCTGGCCGGCAAGGAGCGGAGCATCGATTTTCAGTCCGTTCATCCCTGTCTCTTATACACATCTGACGCTGCCGACGAATAGAGAGGTGTAG
>CALMBF010000126.1 GCA_937860145.1 uncultured Geobacter sp. | reverse complement strand
GCCACATCCTCTATTCGCTGGTTTCCGAACTGGACCATCATGCAGTCGAGCCGATCCTCTGCCTGCTCATCTGCATTGTCCTGCTGCGAAGCGAAGAGCGTGTGCGGCAGGGACTCCCCTGCAGCGCGGACGCACGTGTCATGGGATTCGTGATGGTCATTGCCATCATGACGTGGCGGGGGGCGATCATTTTCTGGGGCGTGGCGCTCCTTGCCCTTTTCGTGCACTGTTCCCTTGCGGCACGGTACGGCAGGGATATGGGGCCGACGGCTCTCCTGGGACGCGATGCTTCCCTCTGGGGTGCGTTGATTCTGGTCCCCCTCTGCGTGATCAACGTCTGGGATACGGCAGGCGGGCTGAGTTTCGGCATTGTTTCATGGTTCCACGTGGTGGTGCTGGGGGGGGCAGGGGCTGTTTTTCATCTTCTTGCCCGGCTTCAGGGAGACGGCAGGCGGTTGTGGCCGCGGCTCGTGGCAGGTGTGTGCGCAGGAGGAGCCGCTGTCCTGCTGGTGCCATGGGGGAGGAAGGCGGTCCGCGAACTTCTTTCCGGTCTGGCGGTCATCGGCGGCAGGGATCCGTGGCTTGACTCCATTTCAGAACTACGCCCCATACTTTTCCCCTCCGGAAGGCTGGATCTCTGGCATGCGACGGAGACACTCTCCCTTCTTTACTGGCTCTTTCCCCTCCTCATGGTGGCTCTGGTCCGGCAGGGGAAGCGGGGATCGTTCCGCGCCTTCCCCGTGACGCTGTTTGTCGTCTGGGGGAGCGTCTTCTGGGTACTTCCCCTTTTCCGCGAACGGTACGTTCACCTGACCGCGATCACCCTTGCCCTTGGCGGCGGTTATGTGGCGGTGCAGTTTCGCGAGCGGTTGTCCCTCGCCGGCACTCAGAGGTTACCATCCGTCCTGACGGGGGGGGTACTCGCAGCGACACTTGCGCCGACTGCCGGATTTCTGATGGGCCTGCCCCACCTCGGACTGGCGGATTATGAAAAGTACGACCTGCAGGAGACCCTGAAATGGCTGCGTGACAAAACGCCGGTGACATCCTTTTTCCTCCAGCCGAGATCGATGCCCGAATACGGTGTCCTTTCGGAGTGGGGGTTGGGTGCCTATGTGGACTACGTGGCTGAGCGTCCGACGCTGGCGACCAATTTTGGCTGGGAGACCCATGGCCTGTACGAGTCGACGTCGTTCCTGACCAATACCGATCCCCTATCCGCACGGCAGATACTCGTGGATAACCGGGTGCGCTATCTGCTGCTGAGCAACATTTCCGGGTCGCTTGGCCAGTTCCGGGATATTGCCGAATTCGGCCGGCGGACGGGTAAATTTCGGCAAGCAGCCCACTCTTCCCCTTTCAGGCCACTTGCCTCCATGTTCTATCGACTGTATATTCAGGACGGTTCGGCCTTTCGCCTGAATGGGGAAGACGCCTCCGCCGTCGGTAATTACCGCCTGGTACATGAATCTCCCGGGAAGTTCCCCGATCCGGTCGTCGGCTTGGTAAGCAACTACAAGGTGTTCGAGTTCGTACAGGGTGCTTCGCTGCAGGGGTACGGAAAACCCGGTACCGACGTTACCGTTGAGCTGCACCTGGAGAGTTCCGGCAGCCGGGAGTTCACGTATCGCGATGCTGCCGTTGTTGACGGCTCCGGGCGGTTCACGTTCTGTGTGCCGTATGCTACAGAGGGGCGCTCGGGTGATGTGCACGCCGCCGGTCCGTATACCGTGAAGGCAGGCGGGCGTCTCCAGTTGGTGGCCGTGCGGGAAGAGGATGTTGCTCGGGGAAAGACCGTTCAGGTTTTCAATACGCAATGAGGGGAACGTATGATTAACGGTAAGAAGGTAGTGGTGGTGCTGCCGGCATACAATGCGGCCAGGACCCTGGAAATGACCTACCGGGAGATTCCGTTCGAGTTCGTTGACGACGTGGTGCTCGTCGACGATGCCAGCCGGGACGATACCGCCGAGGTGGCACGGCGGCTCGGGATCCACACGATCGTGCACGAGCAGAACAAGGGGTATGGCGGCAACCAGAAGACCTGTTACCGGACGGCGCTGGACCTGGGGGCGGACATCGTGGTCATGCTCCATCCCGATTACCAGTACACCCCCAAGCTGATCACCGCCATCAGTGCGATGATCGCCTACGGGGAGTTCGACGCGGTCCTTGCCTCGCGCATTCTGGGGGTCGGCGCCCTCAAGGGGGGGATGCCCCTTTACAAGTACGTGGCCAACCGGTTCCTGACCCTGTTCGAGAATATTCTCCTCGGCCACAAGCTGTCCGAATACCACACGGGCTACCGTGCGTTCTCCCGTGCCGTCCTGGAGCGGCTCCCCCTTGATCTCAACTCCGACGACTTTGTCTTCGACAACCAGATGCTGGCCCAGATCGTCTGGGCGGATTTTCGCATCGGCGAGGTCAGTTGCCCGACGAAATATTTCCCCGAGGCCTCGTCTATAAATTTCCGCCGGAGCGTCAAGTACGGTTTTGGCGTCCTCGGTACGGCCATGAAGTTTCGCGCTGCTAAAATGGGACTCTCGGTAGACCCCATATTCACATTCAAGAGAGGTCAGCAATGAATCCGGACGTGCTTATTCTGATGGGGAGCGACTCCGATCTGCCGGTAATGGAGGAGAGCGTCAAGGTGTTGCAGGAGTTCGGCGTCACCTGCGAAATGCATATATCTTCGGCCCACCGTTCACCGGCCAGGACCGGTGAACTTGCCCGCACAGCGGCGGGGCGCGGCATCAAGGTCATCATCGCCGGAGCCGGCATGGCTGCCCATCTTGCCGGGGTGATCGCCGCGGAAACCGTTTTGCCGGTGATTGCCGTCCCCCTTCCCGGCGGGGCATTGAACGGCCTCGATGCTCTGTATGCCATGGTGCAGATGCCGGGGGGGATTCCCGTCGCTACCATGGCCATCGGTAAGGCCGGTGCCAAGAACGCGGGGCTTTTTGCCGTGCAGATCCTTGCCATCGGGAGCCCGGAACTGGCCGCCCGGTTTGCTGACTACAAGCAGGCCATGGCCGAGGATGTGGCAGCGAGGGATGCCCTGCTGCAGAAGCGGCTGACTGCCTGACCACCGCGTTGGGGGAGCTTTTCCCTTGACATTGCCCATGTCATGTATTAATTTTTTCAAAATTATTAAACCCTGAGAAACAGGAGGAGTGTTCAATGAAAAAAGCCATAGTGACCCTGCTTGTCGTTGTCTTTGCCGGTTCTGCATTCGCTGCGGACGTCATCGAGATGAAAAAAGGGGTGAAATTCAATCACAAAGCCCACCAGACAACCGTAGGAGACTGCAAGAAGTGCCATGAAAAAGGTCCCGGCAAGATCGAAGGCTTCGGCAAGGATTTCGCCCACAAAGTCTGCAAAGGGTGCCATGCCGATATGAAGAAAGGGCCTACCGCTTGCAAAGAGTGCCACAAGTAGGCTGAATCCGTAGAATACTACCGGAAAGGGCGACGGGGGACCGTCGCCCTTTTTGTTTTGTCTCAAGAGAATCTGCTTTTTTTGCAACTGCTTTTTATATATAATGACTTGCTTGATGCCGGTTATCGGTCAACTGAGCTGGGAGTGATTCTGCCTTTAAATTTATAAAAGGAGAGTGTCTTGTCTACTACCAAACACGGCTTTACCGAGTCATTGTGGGAGTTCTTCTGCTCCCTGAAGCTTTCCATCGTTCTGCTCATCGGATTGGCTCTGACCTCGATCATCGGTACGGTAGTTCCCCAGGGAAATATCCCGCCGGAATACCTGCAGACGATCAGCGAGGCAAAGTTCAAGCTTTACCAGAGCCTGAGCTTTTTCGACATGTACCACTCCTGGTGGTTCATGCTGCTTCTCTACCTGCTCACGGTGAATCTCGTCGCCTGTTCCATCAAGCGACTTCCCCGTGTCTGGAAGATGGTTTCCGAACCACAGCTCATCATGGACGAAGGGCTGGAGAAGTCTCTGTCCAATACCTATGAATTCAAGGTCAGTGGCGACGCGGGTGCCCAGAAGGAAAAACTGAAGAATTTCCTCAAGTCGACGCTGGGCGAGCCCGTGGTTACCGAAAAGGATGGCGTGTGTCACCTGTTCGTGCAGAAAAATCCGTGGTGCCGCCTCGGTGTCTATGTCGTTCACCTCAGCATCATCGTCATCTTCATCGGTGCCTTGCTCGGTTCGTTCTTCGGCTACAAGGCGTTTGTCAATATCCCGGAAGGGGAGACGATCGACACGGTCTATACGCAGAAGGAGAAGCCGATCAAGCTGGGGTTCGGCCTTCGCTGCGAAAGCTTTTCCGTATCGTATTACAACACCGGCGCACCGAAGGAGTTCAAGAGCGTGCTGACTGTTCTCGAAAACGGCCAGCCGGTTCCCGGGCTTACCAACCGTCCGACCATCGTCAACGACCCCCTCAGCTACAAGGGGATCACCTTTTACCAGTCCAGTTACGGCCAGTCCGGCGAGGGTGCCGCCTATCACTTCAATCTGCGCCGTCGCGGCAGCAGCGGTGAAGGTGTTCACGTGGACATGAAAAAGGGGGACGTTGCAACGATATCGGGTGGCGCGACCCTGGAGGTCATCGAGTCGACCCAGGACGTTCGCCAGTTCATGCCCGAATTCACGGGTCCGGCGGCCAAGGTCAGGCTGACCACGCCGGGCAAGGGGTCCGAGTCGTTCGTCGTTTTCAAGAATCATCCTGAGGTCGAGGAGCAGCGGGGTGGTGATATCATCGTCGGGTACCTTGGTTCGGACGAGAAGCTCTATACCGGCCTCCAGGTCGCCAAGGACCCCGGTGTCTGGGTTGTCTGGTCCGGATGCGCACTCATGGTTATCGGCATTATCATGGCGTTCTTCATGTCCCACAAACGGGTCTGGATCCGCCTTGTCAATGGCCGGGCTGTCATGGGGGGGACTGCCAGCAAGAACCCCGCTGCTTTCGAGCAGCACTTCGAATCATTGGTTGAGCAGGTAAAAAAATTGTGAAGTGTGGGAAGTGAATAAGTAACAAGCTGACTTCACCACTCACCGTCCGCTTTTCATGGAGGCTTACACTATGACCAGTTCCTTGCTTTTCAATGCAACTACGTTCCTTTTTCTGATATCCACCATTCTTTTCTTCGCATTTCTTGCAACGAAGCAGAATGCCATCGGTTTGAGCGCCAGCATGGCCGCCTTCCTCGGATGGGGCGTGGAGACCGTGGCGATCATCCTGCGCTGGAAAGAGTCCTACGACATGGGGCATGGCCATGCCCCTCTTTCCAACCTGTATGAATCGGTCGTCTTCTTCGCCTGGACGATCATCCTCATCTACGGCATCATCGAACTGAAGTACAAGTACCGGGTCGTGGGTGCCTTTGTCCTCCCGTTCGCCCTCTTCGGCATGGCCTGGGCACAGCTGGGGCTGCACAGCGGCATCGAACCGCTCGTCCCCGCCCTGCAGAGCAACTGGCTGCTCTATCACGTTATCACCTGCTTCCTCGGCTATGCTGCGTTCGCGGTTGCCTGCGGCATCTCGATCATGTACCTGATCAAGGCAAAGGCTGAAGGGGACTCATCCGACGCCTCAGCCGGCGGAGTGATCAGCATGTTTCCCGCCATCCGTGTGCTCGACGACCTTAACTACAAAGCCATCATGATCGGGTTCCCCCTGTTGACCCTCGGCATAGTTACCGGTGCCGCCTGGGCCAACTATGCCTGGGGTACGTACTGGAGCTGGGACCCCAAGGAGACCTGGTCGCTCATCGTCTGGTTTGTGTATGCCGCATTCCTGCATGCCAGGATCACGCGCGGCTGGGTCGGCAAGCGTGCCGCATGGCTTTCCATCATCGGTTTCGCCGCAACCATTTTCTGCTATCTCGGGGTGAATCTCTTCCTTTCCGGCCTGCACAGCTACGGGGGCGGCAGGTAGTGCCTTCACTCCAGGAGCGCGGACTTCTATGAGGTTTGGTTTCCCCGGACAGGTCAGGATCTTCCTTGCAGGGGGGGTGGTCTTATCCTCCCTGCTCATCGCTCTTGCCATACCTGCTCGTGCCGGGGTCTCGATGATTTATCCCGAACCGGGTACCTCAGTCGGCGATTCGCGCCACCTCGTTCTGAAGCTTGGCAACACGGAGCTCACCAGCGTCGTCGTGGCGGTTAATGGTGTCGCGAGCGATCCCCTGCCGGTAGGAACCGTGGAGTACAGGCGAGCCTTCCGGGATTTTCTGATCTTGCAGCCCCTGTGGGACAAGGGTAAGAACCACCTGACGGTGGATACGTTTGTCGGTGATAAAAAGCAGGAGAGTTTTACCGCGGACATTTATTATGCCCCCAAGGGGGAGACGCTGGATGTTCCCAAGGAATTCAGGCCCGCAGTCATGCATCGCCCGGAAGCCGACGAACTTTGTGTCCCGTGCCATAACATGAAGCCTTCCATGAAGCAGGTCATCGACGTCCCGGACAAGGATAACGCCTGCTATTCCTGTCATAAGAGGATGGCCAACCAGAAATACGTCCACGGTCCTGTCGGTACCTATTCCTGTGCATACTGTCATGTCTTGCAGGGAACCCCTCTCTACGCCACGCCGAAGCGTGATACAAAGCTCTGTTACGGATGTCATCAGGAGAAGGAAAAGGAGCTCAAGGGGTACAAGTTCCTGCACGGACCCGTTGCCGCCGGCATGTGTGAAATCTGCCACGACTCCCACGGCAGTGACTACCCCGCCCAGCTTCGCATGCCCATCAACAAGCTCTGCCTCTCCTGCCACGAGCAGATTGCCACCAGCATTCATGTCACCACATTGGGAGGGGGCGAAAGCCACCCTCTTGCAGATAGAACCGACCCGTCGGACCGTGGCAAGGGGAGGGAACTCTCCTGTGTCTCGTGCCACGATGCCCATGGCGGCAAGGCCCGCTACTATTTTGTCACGGGTAATGACAACAAGATGGAGTTATGTCAGATGTGTCATAAAAAATAATCGAGCAGCGTCCGGCTGAATAGTTAACATGTTATGGAGGAAGCTCAGATGAAGACTCAGGTACTCAAAACAATCGCGTTATTTCTGGTTGCCGTACTGTGCATTCTCGGCGGCTGCGCCGCCCAGCAACAGCAGCATACGCGACGCTACGTCTGGCCGCGAGCACCGGAGCAGCCGCGGATCGAATGGATCGCTTCATATTACAGCCAGCACAGTTTTCCCAAGTCGGGATTCGACTCGTTTATCGAGGGCATCTTCGGTCAGGCCCCCGCGATCGACTTCGAGAAACCGATCGATATCAAAGCGAGCGGTACCGGCAGAGTGTATGTTGCCGATATCGCGAAGCCCGCCATCATCGTCTACGATCTGAACGCCTCCACTGTCGAGGTCTGGAACAAGGGGTCCGACCCTGACTTGAGTCTTGCCATTACCCCCTACTATCTTGCACTGGATTCTGACGAGAATGTCTACACCGTCGGAAGGGGGAACTCGTATATCTATGTTCTCAACAAGAAGGGTGCTGTCGTCAAGAAAATCAACTACGGCGGACAGGTAACCGCACCTGCAGGCATAGTGGTCGATGACAGCACCGGCAAGATATTCCTCGTGGACTCGCCGGGTGGCAGGGTCGCCGTGTTTGACAAGCAGAGCGGCAAGCATCTCTATTCATTCGGCAAGCCGGGGTCCGGGGATGGAGAATTCAACCGCCCGTCGCCCATTACCATAAACCACAAGGGAGAGGTGGTTGTCGGCGATGTCATGAACGCCAGGGTCCAGGTGTTCACGAAGGATGGCACATTCCTTCGCAAATTCGGCCAGCGAGGTGATGCCGGATCCGATTTCCAGGTGATCAAGGGGCTGGCGGTCGATTCGGAGGATAATGTCTATGTGACTGACGGCAAGGCCAATCAGATTAAAATTTTTAATGCAAAGGGGGATTATCTCCTTTCCATCGGTACTGCCTATTCCGTTACCAAGACCTCCATCGAGGCGCCGGGAGGCTTTCTGCTCCCCCAGGGCATTTTCATCGACCAGAACAACACGATCTACATTGCCGACCAGGCGAACGTGCGGTTCCAGATCTTCAAATATCTCGGGGAAGGCGGGGGGAAGCCGGCTGCTCCGTCAATTCCTGACAAGAAGTAGAAGTTTGCCGTTCCATGTCCGGTGTTTTTAAGGGAAGTGTGTTGCCAAATAACGGAAAAATGACGTGCGTGACGCCTGTACGTGAAAAGACGTTAATAATCTTGGGCGGAACTTTTGGTGAGATTGTGTAACTTGTTGTAATTGTTATTGGTGCGCTTGTGGAAATGTTTGGCGATTATGCTGGCATCAAAATTGCTGTAGTGAGTCAAGAGATTTGAGAAGCCTGGTCGCCAGGCAAAACACAAAAAGGAGAACGAGTATGAAAAAAGTTGTATCCCTCCTCGCAGTAGCCGGCATCATCGCAGCTGCTTCCGCTGCAATGGGTGCCACCATCGTTGGCAGCAAGCACGACCTCTCCGGCACCGCCCATGGTAACGTTGCTTACAACGGCACCAGCACCCAGATCTGCGTATACTGCCACGCACCGCACAACGCGAACCTCTCCCTCCCCCTCTGGAACCGTAACAACCCGGCCGGTAACCTCTTCACCCTCTACTCCGGTATCAACATGGCCAACGTCTCCTTCAAGACCGGCTTCACCTCCGATAGTACTTCGCTGTTCTGCATGAGCTGTCACGACGGTGTTACCACGATGGATGCAGTACACAATGCTGGTGCTACCGACGGTACTGGTGTAGTTGGCAACGTACACACCGCAACTTCCGGCGTGTACGGGACTTCCGCAATCTCCGGCGCTGCCAACCTGACCCGCGACCTGCGTAAAACCCACCCGATCAACTTCCCGGTCGGCACCACTGACACCCAGGGCGACCTGAACGTCGGTACCGGCTCGACCATGGGTCCTGGCCAGGCTGCTCTGAATGCCCAGGGTTACACCATGGGTAAGACCTTCCCGCTCTTCAAGACTACCGCTGATGCCGGCATGTCCGCAAACCGTGCAACCACCAACCGCTCTCTCGAGTGCGGTAGCTGCCACGCTGTACACGACTCTGCATTCAAGCCGTTCCTGCGTGACACCATGGCTGGTTCCCAGCTCTGCCTCGGTTGCCACAACAAGTAATCCGGGCTGCACTGATGTATGGGGCGGGAGAGGAGACTCTCCCGCCTTTTTTTGTGTAGGGTGAAGGTGTTCCTCATGATTATGGTGGGTTCTGTGATATGGCCGTTTGGGGACGTCAAAAGACCGAATGGCGGTTATAGCCAAACAATTAATTACAAATAATGTTGTAGTTATGTAAAATCAGTAAGTTACGAGTGGGTGGCGGGCGCAAATGCGGGCTGTGGCGGCGTGTAAATTGCACGAATAGCTCTGGTTAAAATAACGCACCACATACGGATGTCGTCATGTTCAACCGCAACATATTCTCATACCTCCTGATATCAGGTGTGCTTGCCGCAGGCGCGTGCCCTTCCTCGGCGGCTACCTTTGTCGCGGGCAATGTCGAGTTGAACTACGTCTCCTACGATGCGTCCGCAGGTGGTAAGCAGGTTTACAGCGGCAACACCTTTTCCCAGAAATATTCCCTTGACTGGGTGGCAACCAATCGTCTCAGCACGCTCCAGCGGCAATCCTACCTGCTCCAACTCGGCTACGACTGGCTCTCCTTCGATACCTCTGTCCATGATCTCGGTCAAACGAGCTCCCTCAAGCAGGCATTCGGAAAGTTCAGGTACAAAGGGGATGTCATTTATCAGCCCCCCGAACTACCTTTCCGCTTTACCGCCTATGCTTCCGATGACTATAGTCCGTACTTCAAAACCGGCATTACCTCCAATCTTGTGGGTGACGAGCTGGCCTACACCATCGATAACCGATACAAGGGTGGAACGATGGGGTTCACCTTTGCCTATGATGCCGATCGCGCCGCTACTGCCGGCATGAGGGGGCTCCCCAAGCTGTATGTGGATTACCGGGAGTCTGCCGTCAAGCTTACTGACGCGATCACTCCGGTTGACAACAAGACGAGGGAGCTGGCCGTTGCCGGACTCAACAAGGAAAACAACTGGCTGAAATATTCGAACATACGCTACGATAATTACATCCGCCCCAGCGAAAATTATGAGCTCAATACGGTGCAGATCGGCCTCGTTGATAACGTGGGCCGGCGCAAATGGTCGTCCCTGACCAACTGGATAGACGTATCCGCCGATGGTTCGATCATGGCCCGCAAATCCACGGCCACCGGTGAAATGAGCGAAGAGTACGATCTGAACCTCATGGCGATCGCCACCAGGAAAAACTGGAATGCCAGAACGTTCATGAACTACAATCGTGCCTTCACGGTAGACGCCTTGACGGAAACTACCCGGGTGCCGCTGTACCTGAAAGGTATCTACAGTCCTGATACCGATTGGTTTGCAAATGTCACGGTCAATCGCGGGGCAAGGAAATTCGCAACCGGCAGTAGAGAGGATTCTTACACCAATAGCGTTTCCGCGGGGATCAATACCTTCAACCGGTCCAGCTTCACGCTCTCGCCGAGTGTAAGTGTCACGACATCCAGGTCGTTTGGTAGTTATGACGCGTACGATATCAGGGGCGAAGTTAACACGACGAGCACGCGCCTTTTCAGTGACAGGCATACGCTGTTTGCCGGCTACAGGCTGCAGTTCAAGGATGACGGGACCAAC
Source organism: uncultured Geobacter sp. (assembly GCA_937860145.1). Lineage (GTDB taxonomy): Bacteria > Desulfobacterota > Desulfuromonadia > Geobacterales > DSM-12255 > CALMBF01. The sequence goes on along the minus strand of CALMBF010000126.1, from coordinate 24,187 downwards.
AGTGCCGAGAGTGCCAGCTGGGAGCAGACGGCAAAAGTCAGGTGGGACTACCGCATCCATGGAAACCTGAAAACTGTGTTAAAGCAGGAGTTGCGGAGCGGCAACGGCCCCGGGTATGTCGATCTTACCGCCATACAGCAGACGGGGGGAACGTTCCACCGGAATACCAGTTACATCCGTTCCATCACGGATGTCGGACTCGCATGGACCCCGATCAGTCGTTTTTCAGCGACCATTGATGCGGAGTATGATCTTTCCATTGCCCAGGGGGAGCCGAACATTACCTACCTGAACTTCATCAACCGGCTTACGTACGATAACCGCGAACTGCTTGGCCGCCTGGAAACCTACTATTACGAACGTGACAACGGTGCCGATGGGGTGTACAAGCGCCTTGAGAACAGGGGGGTCTTGGAATATCGCCCCAATCGCTATCATGAGGGATTGCTGCAGTATACCCTCGAACAGAGGGACGAAAACAAGGTCCAGAACACGCAGGTTGACCTCATTCAACGATACAGAAGAAATTTCTTCACGTCGTCAGGTTCGATCAGGACCTACGCGGCGCTTTCCGAAGAGTTCTCCTACCAGACACGGACAAACGGGTCGGACAGTGTCGATGCCATGTACCTGCTCCTTTCCGGGACATACTCGCCAACTTCCAGGATCAGCCTTTACGGATCGGCCAAATTCCTGAGGAACCCCGGAAGCTTCTCCATGATTTACAATGCCGGGCTGACCGCGGATTTCAAGCTGATGTCGGCAAATCTCGACTATACCCTGGGGAAGCGGGACAGTGACAATCGGCTCGAAAAGAAGTTCGCCGCTTCGGTACGACGGACCTTCTGACCGCCATTTGACGGTGTTGTCCGCTCAGTCTGCTGCCGAGCCGGCCGCCCCAATTTTTCATTTACTCTCCTTCATGCCTGCAGTACTATTTCCGACATGAACTATTTTCGCATCTTTTCCGTCTTCATCCGGGAACTCTTCTCGCGCCGGCAGATGATTCTTGCCCTAGCCAAGCAGGACTTCCGGAGCAAGTACCTGGGATCATACCTCGGTATCCTGTGGGCCTTCATACATCCCACCATCTATGTTGCAATCCTCTGGTTTGTCTTCGAGGTCGGGTTCAAATCCAAACCAGCGGGGGATGTCCCGTTTGTCCTCTGGATGCTCTCCGGCATCATCCCCTGGTTTTTCTTCAATGACTGCCTCAACAGCGCGACCCACTCCATCCTGGAAAACTCGTTCCTGCTGAAAAAGGTCAACTTCAGCGTCGGCATGCTCCCCATCGTAAAGATCCTCTCGGCGCTCGTGCTCCATGCTTTTTTCATAGTCGTCATCTTCGGCATGTTCCTGGTGTACCAGGCCCCCCTGACCATTCACTGCATCCAGGTGTTCTACTATCTCTTCGCGACCATCGTTCTGCTGCTTGGCCTGTCCTGGATCACCTCCTCCGTTATCCTGTTTTTTCGCGACATGGGACCGCTAGTCGGCATGGTCCTTCAGTTCCTCTTCTGGATGACCCCCATCTTCTGGTCGGCCAAGATCCTGCCGATGAAATACCTTAACATGGTCAAGCTCAACCCCGTATACTACCTTGTGGAAGGGTATCGCGAGAGCTTCATCTACCACGTCTGGTTCTGGGAACGGCACTACGTGTTGACACTCTACTACTGGGCCGTGACCGGAACGATCTTTGTCCTCGGCGCGGTGGTTTTCAAGCGACTGCGGCCGCACTTTGCGGATGTGATTTGAGTGGGTAGGCTGACGGGCGACAATGTGACTGTGTTGGCTCCTTTATTGCATATTTTCCTGTGCTGCCAATATTCATTTAACCGCGCAGGCAGCCCAGTGCAAAAATAGCAGTAGCTGCTTGATTTTTTGAAAATTCTTAGATAAAGTTAATCAGCCAATTTGAGAAGTAGGCTGTTAAATAGCGTACGACACGAAAGGTGGCAAGAATAGAGGGGGCAGGTCAATGGATAAGGTTCCAGATGCGCCCTGCCTTCATCAAGCTACTTACTGATTTAACACCACCTAAATATCCAAACAAGAGGAGGTTTCAGATGAACATGGTAACAAAGGTTATACTGACGGCAGCAGCAGTTGCTGCTCTTGCGGCACCGGCGATGGCGGCTGACAAGTTGATTGTGAAGGACGGTTCAGGTAATACCAAGTTTGTGGTTCAGGATAGTGGTAATACGGGTATAGGAACTCCTACACCAACAACTCCCTTGCATATTCTTGCTGCGCCGGGAGCAGCAACTGAGAACTTTGAAGCTGTTTACGATACCGGTAGCGGTACCCCGGTTCTTCGTTACAAGTTGAACAAGGCCGGAGCATCCGCGTGGTACCTAAAGGATGGTGCAAATGTCGAGGTTGGAAGGATTGTTTATTCTACACCCGGTTCAATGCCTGGAATCCTGCTCCAAACAGGCCCCTTGGCTAACCTGAACAGATTTGATATTGTTAACTATGGTACATATTTCAATCTTAGCTTTAACGCCATGCCGGGCGGTATCCAGATTGCAAATACTACCGGCAATGTCGGTATCGGAACCGGTACTACTCCGGCTACAAGTAAATTGCAAGTTGTTGGATTGCCGGTGTATGCCAGCAATGCGGCCGCAATTTCCGGTGGCTTGACAGCAGGTGCATTTTACAGAACAGGAGCTGATCCCGATCACATCTGTGTTGTGCACTAAATTTTCACCACAATACATTTGAAATAGGTTATTATAAAGGGCGACTGCATGAATGCAGTCGCCCTTTTATATATCATTCTGATTTTTGTATTTGTCTGTTTAAGTATAAAGGTTCTGAAAATGAGCGGATCTATACACCCCGAGTCACCTGTGCCTGCCGAGTTTCAATCACGAAGCGGTTTGCAACCAGAGGTTGCTATTGCAGTTGATAATGTTACCAAAACTTATCGTCTCTACAATAACTCCTTTGATCGCTTGAAGGAGTCTTTGAACCCTTTCGGAAAAAAATATCATCAAGACTTTTTTGCACTGAAGAATGTTGATTTTAAGATAAAGAAGGGCAAAACGGTTGGCATTGTAGGTAGAAATGGTTCTGGGAAATCGACTCTTCTCAAAATAATAGCAGGAGTGCTTACTCCTACAAGTGGCAGTGTGACGGTTGATGGTAATATCTCTGCTCTCCTGGAACTTGGTGCCGGGTTCAATCCTGAGCTGACCGGTATTGAAAATATTTATTTTAACGGAACGCTTATGGGTTACTTGCGCGAAGAGATAGATGCAAAGGTGAGCGATATCCTTTCATTTGCAGATATCGGAGATTTTATTTATCAGCCGGTTAAAACTTATTCAAGTGGTATGTTTGTGCGTTTGGCTTTTTCAGTTTCTATTAACGTGGATCCTGATATCCTAATAGTAGACGAGGCATTATCCGTTGGAGATGCCTATTTTCAACAAAAATGCATGAACAGATTGCGGAATTTTAAAGATGCGGGTGGCGCAATAGTATTAGTTTCTCATGATTTGAATGCAGTTAAATATCTTTGTGATGAATCTATTTTGTTAGATCACGGTCAAATATTAGAAGATGGTAGTCCTGAATTGATTATAAACAAATACAACTACATGCTTTCTAAGGAAGAATCAAAGGATATAATATGCAAGCAGTCAGTTGGTAAAATCAGCTCATATGGAAACTTTAAAACTGAAATAACAAAAGTTGAAATAATCAATGGGCTTGGTATTAAATCAAAAATTTTTACTGCTGGTGAAAAGGTCAGAGTAAATGTTGAAGTTGAATCACATGAACAGTTGCATCAATTGGTAGTAGGGATGTTGATAAGGGATAAGTTCGGTCAGGATATTTTCGGAACAAACACGTACCATCTGCAAAAAATAATATCAACTGATGCAGGCAAAACATATCAATTTTCATTCGAATTTATATTGAATATTGGAGTTGGCAAATACACTTTGACGGTAGCCGCGGTGAGGGATGACACTCATGTTGATGAGTGCTTTACATGGTGTGATGACATAGTTAATTTTGAGGTTGTGAGCGTAAAAGATTATTTTTTTATAGGCATATCTAAGCTGGATATCAATGTAGACATTAAGGAAATATAAATGTATTTGAGTTATTTGAAAAACAAAATCATAAAAAATATGTTCAAATTGCCGTACCAAGGATTTGGAGTATGTACGTCAGAGCGTATAATTGAAATACCGTGGGCACTTTCTCTTTATTCTGGAGAAAAGAGGGTGCTTGAGGTTGGTTATTCAAATGCTGAACCTGAATATCTGAACGCATTGCTAAACCTTAATTGCAAGGAATTGCATGGGGTTGATATTGTATACAAGGAAGTAAAAGGAATAATACCAAAGCAAGCCGATATACGAAATACAGATTTCCCGGACAATTATTTTGATCTTATATACTGTATTTCAACACTAGAACATGTTGGAAGGAATAATAGCGTTTATGCAGAAAATGCAGAAACAATTGATGCGGGCGGAGATTTTAAGGCCGTACAGGAGATGAAGAGAATATTAAAGAGGGGTGGTAAGTTAATTATTACTGTGCCTTTCGGTAAGTTTGTTGATTACGGATGGTTTATTCATTATGACGAGCAGCGATGGAGTGCGTTAAAGCAGGAACTGGATGCTCATCTAGTCAGAGAAGACTTTTTCATTTATAAGCACGGATGGTTTACGAGCAGTAAAAAAGAGTTGGAGAAGATTGAATATCAAGACAATGGTGCTCCTCATGCAGCAGGTCTTTTATGTGCATTATTCATTAAATAATCGAGCGATAACAACTGATTTACAATCAAGAGATAGTTGGTAAGTATGAGTTGTATAACAATTATTTATTAATATTAAGTCATTATGGCAAAGATAAATATAGAATCAAAACGACGTCGCAGGAAGACTGAATCTATCGATTTAGTCCGCTCCTATCATGTGTCTAACGTATCGGAGCTTCGGGAGATGATAGTCACTGCGTCGGCTGAGGTCTATGTCGGAGCGGAAGTCTCATCTAGGCAAAAGGTTCCAACTCCCTTACGAAGGATGGTTCTTATTGTGAGTAGTGCTGTTGCCTTCTTAACCGGTTTCATAACCGCGAAGCAGCGTAGATTTAATACGAGTATACTACAGGCTTTAAATGAAATAGCCGATTTATTGGATAAGGATGTCAAGGGGAGAACAACGGCCAAGCACACGCAGGAATCTGAAGCCGTTATCGACGAGTTACAGAAGCAGGTAGAAGCGTTAACGGCACGTCTTGCGCTGCAGGAAAAACGGTCTGCTGATCTCCTCGATCAACTAAAGGGACAAATGCTCTCATCGCTTGATAACGGATGTATACGATGTACCGATGAAAATATGCATCAGTATGATGGGTTATACCTTGATTTTGAAGATAGATTTCGAGGGAGCCGTGAACTGATTAAGGAGAGAGTTCGGGAGTATTTACCGTTATTGAAGGATGCTGGAGTTGTCGGCTCTGATAGGTGCGTTGTTGATCTGGGGTGTGGAAGAGGGGAGTGGCTTGAACTGCTTAAAGAACAGGGAATACATGCTCAGGGTATAGATCTGAACCGCGTCATGGTTGAGATGTGCTGTGAACGTGGGTTGCATGTCATGGAATGTGATGCTGTTTCGTTTCTGCGCAATTTGCCAGATGCCAGTGTTGGTGTTGTTACAGGATTTCACATTGTTGAGCACCTTTCTTTTGAACTGCTCATCGAAATGCTTGATGAAGCCCTGCGAGTACTCACGCCGGGTGGATTTGCTTTGTTTGAAACGCCCAATCCCCAGAATCTGATAGTGGGAAGCTGGTATTTTTATCTAGATCCTACTCACCGGAATCCCTTGCCAAGTCCTACGCTGAAATTTTTGGCTGAAGCGCGTGGGTTTAGCAGGGTAGAAATAATAAACCTTCATTTGTCCGATATCCCTAGGTTGAATGAGGTTAGTGAAGTAGCAAAACGATTTAATGAATATTACTGCGGGCCAATGGATTATGCGCTTGTTGCATGGAGAGACTGATCTGGGAGCATTTTGTAGTCAAGTTAATTAATCTGTAGGTAGGCGAAAATAGGTCGATGAACCCTTTTGACAGTTTCATCTAGCATTGCATAAGCACAGCGACCAGGATATATGGAAATGCGAAAACTGATAATTCAGGTGCCTTGTTTCAATGAAGAACTGACGTTAGGGTGTACACTGTCTGCATTGCCTCGTATAGTCGATGGGGTTGACCTTGTTGAGTGGTTAATCATTGACGATGGCAGCACAGACCGAACTGTAGAGGTAGCCTTACAATACGGAGCAGATCATGTTGTCCGACTGTCTAGGAACAAAGGTTTGGCCCATGCATTTATGGCGGGGTTGGACGCATCTCTCAAAGCCGGAGCTGATATCATAGTCAATACCGATGCAGATAACCAGTATTGCGCTGATGATATTCCAAAACTCATAGGGCCGATACTCGCTGGGAAAGCCGAGATCGTAGTCGGAGCCCGGCCTATCAATGACATTGAACATTTCTCTTATTTAAAGAAGCTGCTCCAGAAACTAGGTAGTTACGTCGTCCGTGTTACCAGTCAGACCAGCATCCCTGATGCAACGAGCGGGTTCCGTGCATTCAGCCGTGAAGCAGCGATGAAGATGAATGTTTTCAATCAATATACATATACGTTGGAGACCATAATACAGGCCGGTCAGAAGAATATGACAATTGTGTCAGTACCGATAAGGGTTAATGGGTATTTACGCCCATCCCGGCTGGTAAAAAGCATTCCTTCGTATGTTCGTAAATCCATCTTTACCATCGTCAGAATTTTCATTGTCTATAAGCCATTCCGCTTTTTCATGGCTACTGGCGCATTTATTTTCATGCTTGGATTTCTGCTTGGGGCACGGTATCTGTTTTTTTATTTTACAGGCAGCGGCAAAGGCCATATCCACTCATTGATTTTGACAGGCATTCTTCTAGGGATTGGCTTTCAGACTATGTTGGTTTCCTTCTTGGCTGATCTATTCTCTGTTAACAGGCGACTGCTTGAAGATATCCAATTCAGATTGAGGAAGGTTGACAAGTAGGGAGTGTGTTATCTAGATTTGAAACTTATTTACTTAATGACTTGATTCAATTGTCCTGCCCTTACAGAGCGACATGGAACAATAGATAGATGCGTTTATCCACCCCCTCATTCCGTGTAGTATTGCTCGGCCCAGTATACCCCTATAAAGGCGGTATTGCCCACTACACAGGCCTCCTTGCGAAGGAGCTTGCAAAGACTCATCCTACCAAGGTCGTCTCATTCAAGTTACAGTACCCCAAATTTCTCTATCCTGGACAGCAGCAGAGGGATTACGAAAACGATTCATTCAGGTACGAGGATACCGAATATCTCATAAATACAGTCAATCCATTCTCCTGGCTTCAAGCATGTATGGTATTAGCCAGATTCACTCCTGATCTTGTCATCATTCCCTGGTGGAACCCGTTTTTCGGCCCGGCATTTTCTGTTATTGCCATATTGGCCAAAATGATGTGCCGTACGAAGGTGCTCTTCCTGATTCACAATGTGTTTCCACATGAACGGCTGCCCTTTGATCGGCTCATGACCACTTTTACTTTGAGGCGAGGAGATTGCTTTATAGTCCAGTCCGGCGAAAATGAGGCAATGCTGCTTGATATAGTTAAAAATCCAGTTTATCGAAGGACCATGCATCCTACGTATGATGCCTTTAATATTGAGGGGTTTGATCGAGCTGCATTGCGCAGAGAACTCGAGCTGCCGGATGACGCCAGGGTTATGCTGTTCTTCGGCTTCGTCCGGGAGTACAAGGGATTGACGTATCTTATCGAGGCCTTGCCGTCGATAAATAAACGGGTCGAAAATTCTTACCTTCTTGTAGTCGGAGATTTTTATGATGACAAACCGAAATATCTCGAACAGATCGAGTCTCTCGGTGTTTCTGCGATGGTTAAAATCATTGACGCATATATCCCGGATCGTCAAGTAGGTAAATATTTTACCGCTTCTGACCTTGTTGTACTTCCATACGTTTCAGCAACCCAGAGCGGTATCGTTCAGATTGCCTTTGGTTTCGGTAAGCCGGTTATTGTTACGTCGGTTGGCGGATTGCCTGAGGTTGTCGAGGATGGCAGGACCGGCTATGTTGTTCCGCCTTGTGACGCAGAAGCGCTGGCGGATGCCGTGGTGCGTTTTTTCGAGCAGAACAGGTGTCAGGAGTTTTCGACAGCCATTGGCAAGCAGCAGGAGAGATTCGCCTGGGGTCGAATGGTCGAGATTATCGAAGATATCGTAAAGGTGACGGGATGAGGGTTCTGGTAACGGGTGGGACGGGTTTTATCGGCCAATACCTTGTGCGTCAGTTGCTGCAAGAGGGGTATTCGGTTCGCTGTCTGGTACGTGATAAAGCTCAGGCTGAGGCTCTTTTCATCCCGACACGTTATCTAGAGTTTATTCCAGGTGATCTTACCAAACCGGAAACGCTTGTAAGCATTGCCGATGGGGTAGACCATGTATTTCATCTGGCGGCCATGGGACACGTCTCTGCTGTCTCACAACAGGCATTCCAGCAGTTTGTGGCGGTGAATGTTGAAGGAACTGCAAGTCTGATGCGGGAGTGTGGCCGGGCGGGAGTGGGCAGGTTTATTCATTTCAGCTCAACGGCAGCCATGGGCTTGATCAAGAAAAGCATAGTCGATGAAACCGATCCGCCGCAACCCAGAACGCCATACCAGAAAAGCAAGTATGAGAGCGAAATAGTTGCGCTTTCTCTCGGCAAAGACTTCGGGGTACCAACACTGGTGCTTCGTCCCTGCATGGTTTACGGGATTGGGGGCACAGGTGAGTTTTTCAAGATGTGCCGGTTGATGAGGCAGGGGATATTCCCGAAGGTCGGTTCAGGTAGGAACCTTACGCCACTTGTTCACGTGCGGGACCTCGTTCAAGCCGCGATGCGGACCATTCATCGGGGAAAAGCGGGTCAAGTGTACATAATAGCGTCGGAGCGGTCTCTTGCCATGGACGAACTCAGGAAGATGGTCATGACTGCATGGGGGGCAAGGGCCTGTTATCCGTATGTTCCGGTCTGGCTTATGTATTGTGCCGCATCAGGTTTCGAACTGCTGGGAAGAATGGCTGGAAAGGCTCCTCTGGCAACACGGCAAAACATAGCGTCAACCGTCTGGGACCGGGAATTTTCTATAAGCAAGGCTGCTAATGACCTGGGATATGCACAGTCGGTAGATTTTGAAGCTGGAATTAATGAAACGGTGGCATGGTATAAAACCCAGCTTCAATCCGCTAATCAGATTTCGGTACAAACCTGATGTCAAGCAAGCACGATGAACCCTTCAATATTGCATTGAGCGGGCATTTTGGCGAAAACAATGTCGGTGACGATATCCTGTTGCTCGCCCTTGTTGACGGATTGTCAAAATCGCTGAATTTGAATCACTTAGTTATTTTTACTGCAGATGTTGCCAAAACTGAGTCGTTGCTGGCTAGGGAAAAGTGCAACAATCGGAGTATCAGGCTCATCTATTCCGGGCGCTGGGGAGTGCGGCAGCCAGATTCGGCGTTACTGAAGTCTTTTAGCTGGCTGGCACATACTGTTGCTGCATTGAAAAAAAGTGATCTGCATCTGATCGGGCCAGGGACAATAATCAAGGACAGTAACAGATATTTTGTAGTCTTTTGGTTGATCAGGGCATTATGGTCTCTTATTCTTCGCCGGTCATTTTCCTTTATCGGCATAGGGGTTGGTGAGATACGGTTCTGGCACTCCAGGTTGTTGATCCGTTGGCTAATGAATAAGGCGCAGTTTATTTCCGTGCGAGACACCTCTTCCCTTGAGGAACTTGGCAAACTCAACGTCCACAGACCTTTCATGGCTACATACCCTGATTTGAGCTTTATTTTCAGGCATTACAGAGCGAACAGTCGCAATTTCAGCCAAATAAAAAGGATTGGTCTTAATTTCAGGAAATTCAAGGCAAAGCATTTTCCAGAAAGGGCCATCTTATTGTACGAAAAAGCTATCATAGATTTATTACGTTCGATGCCGGACAATGTTGAACTGGTATTCTATTCCTTCTGTAATGAGCCTCATCAGAATGATCTTGAGATGTTTGAATTCATTCAGGAAAAATTTGCTGAGCATCATGCAACAGTAGAAAAATTCTGTTACAGGAATCTCGTCGAGTTGCGTGATGGGATAGCGTCCTGTGACGCATTTATCGGAACGAGGTACCATTCGGTCTTACTTGCCGTTCAGGCATGTGTTCCAACAATTGGGCTGTCCTATGAACGTAAAATTATCAATTTTATGGCGGACATCGGGGTGGACGCCTATGCGCTGGACATAGCCAGTATGAATAGGGATGACCTGTTGCATACCTGGGAGAAACTATTGGAAGCTAGGCACCAATATGAAGAACATCTGCAAGGGATTGTAGAACACCTCGGGATTGAGGCGCATAGTCACCTTAAAGAGGTGCATAGAGCAGTTATAAGTTGCCGAATTCGCGCTGAACGAGATTTTGTGGAATAATTAAATTTGTTAAGTTGAATTATGAAATTAGGTTTCATGTTACAATTGTTGTCTAAGTTCGCATTTGCAGTTTCTGCTGTAATTATGCATGTTTACCTCGGAAGGGTTCTGAAGGTTGATGATTACGGTCTTGTCGGGATCATCCTGAACTTGATGAATATCAACTACCTTTTTTTGAGTAATGGCATACGGCAGTCAGTATCCATGTTTGTCTCAAGGCAATTATATTCATGGGGGGACTTGGTAAGGAAGAGTGCAATGTTCCAACTTGGTATTGGAGCATTGTTATTTACCCTAAATTATTACGGTTCCTGGATAATTGCCGGGTTGCTAGGCGACCATTCCATGGAAAAGTACATAAAGCAAACAGCATTTATTATTCCGATTACAGCCGTGCATTTCCTTTGCATTGGAGTGCTTAATGGAGAGCAAAGGTTTGGTTCAGAGAGCGGCATGACAATTTTGTACTCTGTCCTCAGGTTGGTCTGCATTCCTCTATTACTGCTATTTCCTGCTGCAGATAAACTGACTCTCGTTATTAATGGGCTCGTATTTGCGGTTTTCTCCTCATCAATTCTGGGGTTGGTCTGTCTTTTCACACGACATAATAGATTAGAAGTGAAGGCTCACATCGGTTTTGATGAGCTTGCACGTAAATCCTTAGCACTTATTTTTTTCTATGCAGGAATTACGCTGCTAATGAATGTGGACACCATTCTCCTGAAACGCATCACCAGCGATGATCAGGTGGTTGGGTACTACACCGCGGCGTCCAGTTTCAGCAAAATCATCTATTTTATCAGTGTGGCGCTTATTTCCGTCATAACTCCCGTAATTTCCAAAAAATATCATGGTGGGGACAAACTCGCAGCCAATGCCTTGTTTTTGAAGGGCATTGATTTTTTTATGCTTGTCTTGGCACCTGTATTTATAATTTTAGCGGCATCAGGAAGGCATCTTTTTGCACTATTGTATTCAAAGACTTACGAAGCCGCAGGAGGAGCCTTTGCTGTTCTTGTTCCCGCGATTTTTTTACTTTCGGTTGTGGTTTATCTGAACACTGTTGTTCATGCAGTTTCAACGGTGAAAAACGCTGCTATAAGCTTTGCGCTCCTCGGAGTCAATGTCGTTCTCAATATTCTGTTGGTACCGATATTGGGAGCCTTAGGTACCGGTCTTTCCTTATTGGTCCCTTCAATGTTGGGGTGTATGGCCATGATGGGACCTGTTCAGAGGGTAATGGGGATAAAAGTTGAGGTGATGCGGATGTATAGGCACACCTGTCTGATTAGCGTTGTTGCGGTTGTAGCAACAATAGTTTATCAGTATATTAATTTTACAAACATATACTGGTTGTTTTTTTCTTATGTACTGCTTGCTGGCTTATCTATTATTGCAATGAAATTATTGGGTTTAATACGAAAAGATATGTATGACTTTTTGTATATTATGCGAGCCAATTAAAATATGAACATTATGCTGGCATTCAAAATAGACCTAATTGTGCTCTAAGGAATAATAAATGAATGTACTATTTATATACAATGGGAGTGAGCATATAGGCATACAGTTTTTGTCGAGCACTTTGAAAGCGCATGGCCACTCAACCTCACTTCTTTTCGATCCCGCAGTATTCACCGGGCATTCATTTCTGGACATCCCTTTCCTGAAGTCATTTACAAACCTTGATCAGGAAATTGTTGACAAGGCAGTAGCACAAAAACCGGACCTGATCTGTTTCTCTTGCTTTACCGGAAATTACAGCTGGTGCCTGCAAATGGCCGCTCGTATCAAGAGCAGGTGCGAAGTTCCAGTGGTTTTTGGAGGGGTCCATCCCACTGCAGTCCCCAAAACCGTATTACAGAATAGTTGTGTCGATTACGTCGTAGTCGGAGAAGGTGAAGATGCCTTGTTGGAGCTTCTTGACTGCCTGCAAAAGGGGACCGTTGGTTTTCAGGGCATTGCCAATTTGGGATATAAGATTGGTAGTGATATGCATATCAATCCGACGAGACCGTATATAAAGAATCTGGATTTGTTGCCGCTTCCGGACAAAGATTTGTTCTATAGCAAGGTTCCGATGTTGGCGGAGATGTACAGGGTTATGACCAGCAGAGGGTGTCCGTTTTCCTGTAGTTTTTGTGGTAACAGCATGCTTCATCGGATGTACTCGCATGAAAAAAAACATGTCAGACGCCGTTCAGTGCAGAATGTTCTTGAAGAGCTGCGCATTGCAAAAAATAAATACAGGATTAAATCTATTATATTTTCAGATGATATATTTACCATGTCTTATGATTGGTTAAATGAATTTATCCCCTTATATAAAGCGGAGATAGGCATCCCATTCAGCTGCACCACGCATCCAAACTTTATCAGACAGGACATTGTTGACTTGTTGAAAGAAGGCGGTTGCTGGTCGATGCAAATGGGAATACAATCTGGTTCAGAAAGGATCAGGAAAGATATCTTCCACCGCAATGAAACTACTGAAAGAATAATCCAATCTGGATTAATGGTTAAGCGTTCAGGCATCAAACTCTTTGTAGACATAATCCTGGGAGCGCCCACAGAAACAGAGGATGATATCAGAGACAGTCTTGCTCTGATTGGGAAAATCAAGCCGGACAGACTTGTATCCTTTTTTCTTACATATTATCCAGAAACTGAAATCATCGACATAGCTTTAAAAAACAACCTGTTGGATCCTCTTCAGTATGAACAAATCCAGCAAGGTGTAATAGGGTATACCCATTCTTCTGGGTCAGTCAGCAAATCAAAAGTAAAACTTTATAGTACTTATGAGCTAATGATGCAATTACGTGTACTTATCACCAACGATTCAGTTTACAACGGCATAGAATCGATAACACCGTTGCTCCCTTTCAAGGGGCTGATATCAAAAATTGCAAAATTATTGATCGCGATAAAAACAAAAAACATGAGATATGCATTCTATATAAAGTATATTTTTGCGAAAAAAGATGTGCCATAGAGTTACCTATTATTCCGCGATACGGGTGAGATTACTGCTTGCTTTCAATGCCGGCGGGTATCTGCTTAATCACATGGAAAAGTCTTAAAGGTTTGTACAATGCCTATTAATGCCTTCAGTTATTTCTTGTTTATACTACAGTTTTTTATTCCACTACTTGAGTCCGACCGCTGGGTCGTGTTGCCCCAGCTTTATTTTTTATGGCTGCCATGAAGGCACCTCACCTTAGTGCCGCCTTGCTGTTCATTACGAACCTAACCTATTTTGGCCGGGATATTGGCTAGATGGAATGAAAATCCAATTATTAAGATATGTATAGTTTGTGGGGGGGGCGACGAATCTCCTTGTGCTTGTCATTACCCGGCAAATAGCTCTTGAATTCAATGAAGTTTTGGCACGGAGAGAAGCGGGAAGCCATGAAAAAATTAGTTAAAATAATCGAAAAATTGTTGAAATATTTACCGCAAACATTTCTGGATAAGCTTTATGAGATGATTTTACTCCGCATTCCGTTCTGGTTGTTAAAACTGATTCCCTGTTCCTATTCGACATACCTGAAGTGTTATTACCCTCAACCAGGTGATATCGTCGTCGACGCAGGGGCCCATATTGGTAACTGCAGCATCATGTTTTCCCGTCTTGTCAAGGGACAAGGGAAAGTCATTGCGATCGAACCCTTTCGCGACTCTTACGTCAAGTTGGTGGATAGAATAGAACGGTTGAGTTTGACGAATGTTATCGCTCTGAACTGTGGATTGTACAATGATGATACTGAACTGAGTTTCAAGGTGTTTTCGGATACGACTCTTGGTGCAAACATTGCCAACGAAGTTGACAAGAATGTGCTGGCGGATGATATTAGAATAAGGGTTGCAAAGCTTGACACTATTGTGAAAGAGCTAAGCCTGTCACGTCTGAACCTGATAAAAATGGATATTGAGGGGGCTGAAATCGAGGCTCTCGAAGGAGCGATGCAAACGATGACCGATATGTCGCCTTGCTTTGCAATCGCTTCATATCATGTCCGTAATAAGGAGAAGAGTTGCGCGGCTGTAGAGCAGCGCCTGACTGCCAATGGCTATGATGTCATTACATTTTTCCCTCCCCATTTGACAACCTGCGGCCATAAGGTGGATCTAGCAGAGTAACATCTGGTATTCGCCGTGGTAACGAGAGCCAATGAATACAAGCGATTTCCTGACAAAACTATTGCCACGACTGCTTAAGTATAAAATTTACCGTGCGTTCAAGTGTGGCAGAATAGACCCGATTACGCTGACATTTTCCGTCACCGCAGCGTGTCAGTCTCGATGCAAGACTTGTAATATCGGTCATCTCTGGCTGGAGAATCCTGTTAGAAGTGAAAAAGACCTGACCTTGGCCGAGATCGAAAAGATCTTTGCATCCATGAAACCGGTGTATTTTTTTAATATCAGCGGTGGCGAACCCTTCCTACGCAAAGATCTGCCGGAAATCGTCCGGCTGGCTTGTCACTATCTCAAACCAAGGATTATTCATACCCCCACCAATGCCTTGCTCCCCAAAAGAATAGTAGAGGATACCCGTAAAATTCTGGAAATCATCAAGGCGTATGATCCTGCCGTACCTTTTACTGTTAAACCATCTATTGACGGTTTAGGGCAAGTACATGACGAAATCAGAGGTGTTGAAGGCAATTTTGATAATCTGCTCGAGACCGTTAAACTGCTAAAGGAGTTGGAGTCTGAGTACGATAATTTCCACCTGGAACTAGGGACGGTAATCTCTAAGTTCAACATAGATAAACTGGACGAAATTGAAGATTTTGTTCATTCGCTTGGAGTTGAAAGCTACCGGAATGAAGTGGCAGAACAGCGAGCGGAGTTCTTCAACATTGGTGACCCCATTACGCCAACCGCCACCCAATATAAGAGCTTGATGAAAGATTTTACCCGTAAGATTACCGCTAATATCCGAAGCAAGCGAAGCCTTGCCCGCACAACCGAGGCATTACGGCTAGTTTATTATGAGATCGCCGGGCTAATCTTGGAAAAAAATCGGCAGATTATTCCTTGTTATGCCGGTATATCCAATGTGCACCTGAACTATGATGGTGGAGTATGGCCATGTTGTGTTCTCGGGTACGATAAAGAGCTTGGAAATCTAAGAGATTTTAAATATGATTTCCAGCGCGTATGGTATTCGGGTAAAGCGGAAGAAATCCGAAAATTCATTAAAGAAGGCGGATGTGCTTGCCCCCTTGCCAATCAGGCGTATTCCAATATCCTCATCCATACCCGAAGCTTGGTCAAGGCCGCTTGGCATCTGATAAGATTTCGTTGAGCATAAATCTGGTCTCGCTTATTCATATGCGGTAAGCAGAGTGAAATTATGCGGAGTGATAGAGGCAAGTATCTACATGATAAAGTCCTATGTGCCTGAAATTAATGTCGATGCCATAGCAAGCAGGCTGCAGAGAGAAGTGTCGAACCTGTCAACGGCCAATGAATCGGATGTAGTTCATTCTGCCATGCTACACGGTCCGTCACCATCTGATCCCGAATCTATCTTCAGACTGCAACGTCTTGTGAGCAGAATTTACCGGCAGATATGCCGTGTCTTTGGCAGGGATTGCCGGTGAGAATTCTGATAACTACTGTAAAGGTACCTTTTGTGACTGGAGGAGCGGAGATCCTTGCTTCCCAACTGAGACACAACCTGATTGTTGCCGGTCATGATGCCGAACTCGTTGAAATCCCGTTCAAGTGGTATCCTTCAGAGCGTATTCTTGACCAGATGCTTGCCTGCCGTCTGCTGGACCTAAGCGAAAGCTGCCATGTCGGTATAGATCGTGTCATCGGTCTGAAATTTCCTGCCTATCTTATCCCCCATCCGAACAAGGTCTGCTGGATACTGCACCAGCACCGTCAGGCTTACGATCTTTGGGAGTCGGGGGACTTGCGTCTTCAGCCGAACGGTTCACTGGTTAGGGATGCAATTGTTCAGGCAGATCGAATGTTACTGACTGAGGCAAAATCAATCTTTACCATTGCAGAAAATGTATCGAAACGGTTGAAAAAATATTGTGGTATTTCATCTGCGCCGCTCTATAACCCACCATTGGGGGCAGAGCACTATTTTTGTGGAGATGACCGAGGGTACGTCTTCTTTCCTAGTCGCCTGAACCCCGGAGCTAAACGTCAAGGGCTCGTCCTGCAGGCGCTTGCACTCACGAAAGAACCGGTCCGTATACTGTTTGCCGGCGTTCCTGATGTCCCTGCCATGGCAACAGAACTGAGGCAACTGGCAGAGTCACTGGGTGTTCAAGACAGAGTTGAATGGCTTGGCAATGTTACCGAAGAGGAAAAGAGGAATTTGTACGCGCATGCACGAGGGGTTGTCTTCCCCCCTTTGGATGAGGATTATGGCTATGTCACATTGGAGGCAATGCTGGCATCAAAGCCTGTTGTGACCTGTACGGACTCTGGAGGGGCTCTTGAATTTGTTTGTCATCGCGAGACGGGGTTGATTGCCGCGCCAAGTGCCGCTAACCTGGCAGAGGCATTGGATGAACTCTGGCAATCACCTTCACAGGCACGTATCTGGGGAGAGGCCGGGCGGGAGCGTTACGATAATCTTAATATTAACTGGCAGACCATATTGGATAACTTGCTGGCATAATGTACATATTTGATAATTATTATGTTTAAAATAAACAAAGTGGAGGCACAATAACTATTTTTGACTGGTTGAGATATATTCTGCGAGGCAGAAGCCGCAATAAAGCCTATTACTGCAAAGCGTTATCTGGCCTTTCTAGTTACAATATCTGCATTAATTGTGACTTGACCGTTTCTTGTAATTGTCAGGACTATAATGGTGATGGTCAGATAGGAGATTTAAATGTTACCAGTTTAGAGGAAATATTTCGTGGTGGGAGGGCACAAGCATTTCGTCAGAAACTGGCGGAGGGTGAACTCCCGCTTTCCACGTGTCAACATTGTGTTGAGCTTGTAGCTGTGAGTGCTAGAGAAGCCCGTCATTATTTAAAACGGTTCGATCTCCCGCGCAAAGGAATAATGGTAGAAAATACAATACGTTGTAATCTTAGGTGTCTTTATTGTGCGAGAGGTAAAACGCTTGAAATCCGTCGTCAGAAGCAAATTACTCTTGAACAGACTGAAAAGGTAGCCAAACTTCTGAAGCAGCACAATATTGCACAGGTTTGTTATTTCAATCTCGGAGAGCCATTCCTTTCAAATAATATCTATCAAGAAATTACTCTTATCCGTAAATATAATCCTGATATAGCCATATATCTGTCCACAAACGGGATGTTAATTGACAACGAGGCAAAAGTTGAAGCTGCACTTATGCTTGACCATATATTTTTTTCAATTGATGGTCCTTCACAGGAAGTGCTTGGCAAATATCAAGTTGGAGGTAGTTTTGAACAGGCATTTGCTAACATGAACAGAGTCATTACGGCTCGTAATGCCCGCTCACTCCATACGCCAATCATTGAATGGAAGTATGTGGTTTTCGCCTGGAACGACCACGATGAACACATCAACAGGGCAATAAACCTGGCAGAAGCCGCCGGAGTGGATTTGATCTCATTTGTTCAAGGTGGTGGCTCTGCTGAGAACTTCTCAACACGCTATGCAAACTCTGCCTTTTTCAGTTCTTTGGGTGAGGTTTCTGAGCGAGGAAGGGAAGTTTGGTTTACAAAAAATAGGGGACATGTGAGCATGAAAGCGTCTCCGTGATATCAATGTATTCCGTTGAAACCACGATGAATGGGAATTATGGCAAGTTCTAGGATGACGATTAACTGGTTTTCTCCTCTGCCGCCAGCGCGTACCGAAATTGCGCACTATTCGGCAAGAATAATGGAGGCACTTGCCAATATTTTCGACGTAACTCTCTGGACAGACCAAGATGACTGGGACAAAAACTTGGAGTACATTGTTCCTGTCAGGGTGTTTACTGTAGATGCGCTACCTTGGGCAGAACTGAACAGAGCCGATCTGAATGTATACCATATAGGGAATAACCCCCAATATCACGGAGCAATCTGGCAAGTTTGCAGACAGCATCCTGGTATTGTAATCCTGCACGATCTGGCGCTGCAGGGTTTTATGTTTTACTATAAACTCCCCTTGGACGAAAAAACGGCCACCAGTTATACAACCCTCATGGCTTCCCATTACGGTGCTGCTGGCAAGTCTGCTGCGGAGAGAGTCTGTCGCGGTGAACAGAGTTGTGACTCTCTTGCAAATGTGTTCCCCCTTTTTGAACCTGCCGTAGATAATTCTCTTGGAATAATTGTTCATTCGCGCACTGCTTTTGAAACTGTAGCTTTGAGGCAGAAGTGGCCGGTATTCTTGTTGAATCTTCCTTACAAAGAGATTTCTGCTTGCAATTATGGAGTTCTGTCACAAAGGAGGAGAGAGCCTCCTTTTCATATTATTGTATTTGGATATATCGGACATAACCGTTGTGTTGATTCGATCTTGGCAGCCTTGGCTGCTTTATCGCGCAAAGATTCTTTTGTCCTTGATGTTTACGGTGAATTGTGGATTGATGACCTGCTACCGGAACGACTCGCTGTTCTCGGACTGAGTCAACATGTTAAATTCCATGGTTATGTTTCCGAAACAGAACTGGATGCTGCACTTGCTGCTGGTGATTTGGCGATTAATCTGCGTTATCCTTCTTTTGGCGAGGCGTCAAGTAGTCAGTTGAGGATATGGGCTCATGCTCTGCCGACGATTGTTACAAGAACGGGTTGGTATGCAGATCAGGCAGACGAAGCGCTTCTTTTCGTCGACCCTGAAAATCAGATTGAAGAAATAAAGGCAATACTGAACACATTTCTCGATAATCCTGAGTTATTTGCTGGAGTAGGGGTGTCAGGCAGAAAAATTCTTCTCGAAAAGCATCTGCCTGAAGTTTATGCAGAAGCTTTGCAGGAAGTTTTTGCCGAGATAAACCAGCTTAAAAAACATGCACTGGTTAATTTGATGGTCAAGCGCGTTGCAAAGCATATCTCTGCTCTTTCTGGTGATATGTATGAAACCAATCATATAGTAAAAGTATCTCAAGAGATCCATAAGGCTTTTGCCAGGGATGAACCTGAAGTGCTATGACAATTTCACTCGTGCAGATTTTTAATGTGATTGGTTTGCTTGCAGGGGTGTATTCTCTGGGAGCGACATTGCTGCTTGTTTCGGACAAACAGAGACTCGTGTCGGTTTCATTTATTTCACGGTTTCCGCTTATATTGACTACAGGAGTTGCCCTCTGGTCTATTCCGATGCTTGTCACAGCCATGGCTGGCGTTTATCGGGCTACCTATTTTGGTGTTGCTGGGTGGCTTGCCTTGCTGATGTCTGCTCGATTCTTGAGTCGGGAAGCGCGCGGCATGTTTCTCGGAGGTGGCAGGATTGTAAAAGCAGAGATTGTGGTGCTGGCTATATTATTGATTGCTGCCATTCTGTATCTTGGTTTTCCCACAGAGTCACCAATTATCTTGGGAGATGCTGGTGTTTATGCTAATCACGCGGTTCATATCGAGCGAACCGGTCGACTTGACATTCCGTACAAAAATATTTCTGATGCCGTTGCTGCAGTAATTGATACCCATTGGTACGAACCGCAGTACGGTAAGATTTATGCGCCAGGATTCTACCTCACTGTCCCAACAATAACTGTCCAGTTTGCTCACCTTCTGCCAGTTTGGCTAGCTCAAGTGTTTGCCTCGTTCGGGTTTGATGGCCTTATACGCTTCAATGCCTTGATGGCATTATTCTCAATGATGCTTTTCTACGGCATAGCTGAAAAGTTCATGGACCGTCGACTTGCTGTTGCGGCTGCTTTTGTGTTTGCACTTAATCCTGGACAGATATGGATGGCAAGAACGACTCTTACTGAAATTATTACGCAGTTGTTTCTCTGGAGTGGTTTGCTGCTTCTGATCAACGCGTTCGATAAACGCGAAAAGAAGCTAGCTGCTATTGCTGGTCTGATGATCGGTCTAACTGGTCTTTTACGAATTGACAGCTTTCTGTTGGTTCCGCTCTGCATCTCAGCTAACTTTGTCATGAAAATAGCTTATCCAGACGATACTGAAGCAGATAAATCACTATGGCGATCTTTTTATCTAGTTTTACTGCCGTTATTTGCATGTGCTTACTGTTATTATGTTTATTTTACCCAGCCATATGCCTATGCGCTTTCGAATCTGACCACTAAAATTGGCGTCGTCACACTTATTTCGCTGGGGCTTCACGTTTGTACGTACGGAAAGTGCGCCGAGATTATCAGATATATATTATTCAGTCGAAATTTTTTTGTTATGACCTGTTGCACTGTCGTTGGTCTCGCAACCTATGCCTATTTCATTCGCCCTAATCTTGGAGATCCGTATCTTATTAAAGGAGTATTGGCAAATTGGAACAAGTCAATAGGAATGAGAGATTTTCGTGAGGATTCCTTTGTGAATCTCACAAAATATATCTCCACTATCCTTACATGGAGTGCCATTGGTGGTTTTTTAGTGTTGATTGATAAAATTCGTACTTGTAAATTGAGTCGTTCAGTAATCGTTTTGATTTTTATAGCGGGAGGTTATTCAATTCTATATCTTTGGACTCCCAGTATAAATCCTAATCATATTTACGCGATCAGACGGTATATTCCGGTAGTTATTCCCTGCTTTATATTCAGCGCTTTTTTCTTTTTTGATACGTTTATCGCTAAGTTTAAGCAGTCATATTCCCGCCTAATCTTAATTTCTTTGTTTGTTTACTTGGGTTATTTTATAGTGAAATCTGATCAATTGATCGCTGGAGTTGCTGAAGAGAAGGGGACTTATATTGAATTGAAGGGGATTGCAGAACAACTTCCGCACGATAATACCATTCTCGCTTGGGGACGGATTAACGGTTGGGGAGAGTGGATGAATCCACTCTTGGTTGCTTTTGATTGTAATATTGCACCGGTAAATCTTGAGAGTCCTAAAGCGCCGCTTGCTATTCGCACATGGTTGCTTAGCCAGAACAAATTCGGGAAATCGTCACTTTTGCTTGCTGACCGAGAACCTCTGTTGGACGGGTATAGCTTTAATAAGCTCAAGACTTTTAACCTGTCACGATCGGCGTTGTCCCCGACGACTAATCCTCTGCCAAAGAGTATTTCAAGTGAAAAACAAGAAATTTCTCTGTATGAAATCAAGTTTGAATCAGAGAACAATTGCCAACACAATACGGGACGCAGGTCACTTTCCCTGTTGAGTAAGCAGGTAAGGAATAAGTAATGAGAATCGGAGTAAATGCAGTACCTTTAAGTATAAAGATGGGAGGCTTGCGTCAATACTTTCACCGACTGTTTCGCGAGTTATTGTCGACTGATTTTAACAATACCTATGTTTTTTTTTATAGTTCTGAGAATGAGTCAGAGCTTGAGTTGCTCGGGAATAATCGCTGGCGAGAAGGAGCAATTAAGGTACACGATCAGGGCGAAATTTTGCTCCATATAATGAAAGTTGATGTCTACTTTTGCCCTTTTGCCGTTCTCTGGCCAAGACCATTACCTATTCCAAGTGTAGTTCAGTTAGCAGATATCCAGGAAGCATATTATCCACAGTTTTTCACAGAAGATGTTTTACGATCGCGTAGGCTACATTACGCATCTTCAACCAGGGGAGCTGATGCGGTAATTACTCTTTCGGAATATTCAAAGCAGACGATTGCCAAACATCATCTGATCGATCCAGATAAAATCTTTGTTGCTCACTTAGCAGCGGGCGACTCTATCGACAGCTTGTTTAACCCTTCCGATCTTGCCCATTTATACCTTCCTGAAAAATTTATAATTTATCCCGCAAATCATTGGCACCACAAAAATCACGATATGTTGCTGCGTGCCCTGTCATATATAAAGCGGGAGCATGGTGTTGAAATCCCTTGCATTTGCACAGGGTTTCCAATGGAGGACGGATATCCTCTTTTAGAAAGAATTGTAGAATTCGAACTTAGCGAGCAGGTTCTGCATGTTGGATATGTCTCGGATGAAGAGCTGAGGGTGCTATATTCACGGGCAACATTACTCTGCTTTCCTTCTTTATTCGAGGGATTCGGGATGCCGATTTTGGAGGCCATGTCAGCGGGGTGTCCAGTCGTCTGCTCCAATGTGACGAGTTTGCCCGAGATAGTTGATGCAGCAGCTGTTATGTTTGACCCAAAGGATTATCGTGACATGGCTTCAGCACTTCTTAAGGTATGGAATGATGACAATCTTCGCAATGAATTAAGAGATAAGGGGAAAAACCGTGCGAGGCAATTTACAGTTGCTCGTATGGCGACAGTTCACCTTGAAGCATTCGAGCACGCTGTCAATGTTTTTTTGCCGGAGTCAAGAAATGTATATAAGCAGTATGTTTATAGCGTTCTAGGGGATTCTGTTTTTCAAGGAGTTGTATCTATAAATAATCGATTGAAGGCGATGGAGTCATCCCTCTCTTGGCGCATCACCAAACCTCTACGGTGGGTCGGTGATAAACTCCGGGGAATGTGAGCCATTATAGGTGACGTCTGTAAGCACGTAGTAAAAAATGAGGTCAATACAACTCATTTAAATTGAAATTATTTTTTAATTGGCTTTTGCATGAGTATGGGATCAATGGACATCCTCGAAAACGAATCGATCCGCATCATCCGCGAGGCCGTCGCCCAGGCGGAGCGGCCCGCCATGCTCTACTCCATCGGCAAGGACTCCTCTGTGATGCTGCACCTGGCGCTGAAGGCGTTCTACCCCATGAAGCCGCCATTCCCCCTGGTGCACGTGGACACCACCTGGAAGTTCCGCCAGATGATCACCTTCCGGGACGAGACCGCCCAGCGCCTCGGGCTGGAGCTCATCACCTACACCAACGAGGAGGGGGTGGAGCAGGGGGTCTCACCCTTCACCCACGGCAGCAAGGTCTACACGGACATCATGAAGACCGAGGCCCTGCGCAAGGCGCTGGACATGTTCCGCTTCGACATGATCTTCGGCGGGGCGCGGCGGGACGAGGAGAAGAGCCGCGCCAAGGAGCGGGTCTTCTCCTTCCGGGACAGCGGCCACCGCTGGGAGCCCCGGGGGCAGCGGCCCGAGATATGGGCCATACCCAACCTGAAGAAGAACAAGGACGAGAGCTTCCGCGTCTTCCCCCTCTCCAACTGGACCGAGCTGGATGTCTGGCGCTACATCCGCCGGGAAAACATCCCGGTGGTCCCCCTCTACTTTGCCGCCGAGCGGCCGGTGGTGGTGCGGGACGGCCAGCTGCTCATGGTGGACGACGAGCGGATGGAACTCCTCCCCGGCGAGCAGGCCGCCATGAAGTTGGTCCGCTTCCGTACCCTCGGCTGCTACCCCCTCACCGCCGGTGTGGAGTCGACGGCGACAACCGTTGACGACATCATCGCTGAACTGGAGGCGGTCGACACCTCGGAGCGCTGCGGCCGGCTGATCGACTTCGACCAGGCGGGGAGCATGGAGAAGAAGAAGCGGGAGGGGTATTTTTGAGTGAGGAAGCGGTCAGGGCTCGGGGCTCAGGGCTGAGGGCTGAGGGCTGAGGGCTGAGGGC